>CAZOIA010000144.1:0-14761 GCA_964579675.1 uncultured Planctomycetales bacterium
TATGATCGAAACATCCGCAAGGCCAAGACTGCCTGGGCGTCGGTGGCGTATATCCACGACAATCCGGTTCGCCGCGGATTGGTGCGCCGGCCGGAGGACTGGGAATGGTCCAGCGCGAAGTGGTACGCGGGTCAGCAGACCGTGAAGCTGGCTATGGATGCTTGCCCGCCTGATCTTGAGTCTTGATCGGGCGGCCTGACCACGGGTCTGCTTCGCGGAGTCCTGCTTCGCAGGCCCGTGCCACCCAGGTCCCCGGCACCCGGCGAATCTCACTTCCCGAACTTCTTGTCGAGTGCCACCTTGAGCAAGGGCCTGCAAGCTAGCCATGTCGCTGCGATATACTTGAGTGCATCCCTGGAACGCAGTACTTTGCAGGGATACGGGAAGACCGCCCCCACACCAATCTGAAGGTTCGACCTCTTCTTCGACCATGCACGAAACGTAGCTTCCAACCACTCCGGCTGGCTCTTCACTGCCTGATCTGACTTGCGTTTCTTGATGTTCTTGTCGAGGGCTGTTCGGAGATCATACTCGATACGGGCATCTACAATGCCAGCCGAGCGCTGGCTTGGGAAATGGCGCTGCACAACATCAATCCATGGCTTCGCTCCCTTGGCTTTGTGCAATCGCCGACTCATGTCAGTGGCGATGTCGAGAATCAGATCGCAGAATCTGTCCTCGCCCCGTTTCAGCAGGTTGTTTCTGAACTCACGTCGAATGCCGTTGGGCAACGCGACGATCACGAGAACACGAGGTTGTTGAATGGCAAGGGTGAGATGTGGGAACTCGGTAAACTGCTTCGCTTTTGGTTTCTGTTTGAGCGGAAGGAAATCCCACACTGCCGCTCCGGCTCGCCCGGTGATGGCAGGACGACCTTGCCCCGTCGGGTCCATTCCTATTCTCTGGAGTTGCTTGTTCTTGCGAAGTTCATCCAGCGCCAGGCGAAGCACCCGTTTGGCTTCACGGTAGTTGTATGGATTGTCGGCGTCGAACGGGATGCCAGAAAACCTGGTCAGGGTGCCTTCTTTGAGATAGCCGCTGGCAGTCATCCTTTCCTCCGCAACTTCCAGGTATTCAACCATCCGGGTAGCCCACTCGGACTTGCCGTCCTGTTTTGACAGCCAAGTGTAGACTTCAGACCAGGTACGGTGATGGGCTCCCGCCAAGGAACTCGTAGCAGGCGTCCCCGGTGATAGAACAAGCATCTCCAGGTCGCTGAAGCCCCTTCTTGCCGCCATCCTCTGGTGCCGGTTTAGCTGGTTGGCTTTGACCGGGGAACTCACCTTGGCTTCGATGACCAGCGACCAGTTCTCATCGTCATGTATCCAGGCGTCTGGTAGCCCCCGTTTCTCCGCCTCGTTTTCAGGCAGTTCATCCTCGCCAGGAAGAGTCTGCTCGACGATGTGGAGCCTCTTCATCGGGGGTGGTTTTCGCTCCGTAGCCCAGCGAACGAAGTCACGAAGCAGTCCGCGATCCTCTGCCAGACAGCAGACCAGGGCATGGGTCAGCCGGTTCTCGTCGCCGTTGTACTGATCGAACAGATGACGCATTCGATCCAACCGTTGCAGGGTGATCTGTTGCCGAGTACTCGGACAGGGCGTTTTGTACCATGAAATCGCCGCCTGCTCAAGGAAGGTCCACGGCGGGATCTCAGATCCACATCCGTCGCTTCGATTCGTTCGGCCTCGACCAATGTTGTGTGGCATGGCGAGGGAGCTTCATGGTACGAGCGCCCAGATGGCAGCGGGCAATAGCGTGTTAATCCTTGAGATAACCGACGTAAGCACGTTGACCTGGGGAAGGGACTCTGTACAATCTTCCTGTCTTGGCGTGGAGAGAGATGCCGGTGAGTTCCGCCCCTTCATCCCTCTTCAAAGCCAAGGTGAATTGACCGTTGGGCTGTTGGACGACCCAAACGAACTTGCGACTTCTGGGCATGATCCGAACGCTCGACAATGTGGATCTCGACGCTACGCGACAGGATACCACGCCCGTGGATTGGGGCAACGCATGGGTCAATCATTGTTGGAGAGGTGTCCGAGTGGCCTAAGGAGCAGCCTTGGAAAGGCTGTGTACGGCATGTCCGTACCGCGGGTTCGAATCCCGCCCTCTCCGTTTGCGACGGCCTACCTGTTCAATCCCGGCGCCGCAACTGCTGGAGCAGGACAGTGTGGCCGTCTTCCGGCCAGCAATGTTGTCGTGCTCCGGATCGAGCAATTCTAGATGCCATCTCCACTTTCGAAGAGGTTCTGCCGTGCCTGAGCCTGGGTGATGAAGCTGTCGGGCGGCACGCTACGGGTCAGCCAGACGTTCCCTCCGATGACCGAGCCGCGCCCGATCGTCACCCGCCCGAGGATCGAGGCCTCGGAGTAGATGATGACGTCGTCTTCGACAATGGGATGCCGCTTGATCCCTTTGATGGGCTTGCCGTTCGCGTCCAGCGGAAAACTCTTGGCCCCGAGCGTAACACCCTGATACAGCCGCACCCGCTTGCCGATAATGCACGTCTCGCCGATGACTACGCCAGTGCCGTGGTCGATGAAGAAACTCTCGCCGATGACCGCGCCGGGATGAATGTCGATGCCGGTGATGCTGTGTGCGTGCTCCGTGATGATCCGGGGAATGAGCGGTACGCCGAGTGCATAGAGCTCATGGGCCAGCCGGTAACTGATGACCGCGAGCACGCCGGGGTAGCAAAAGATGGCTTCGTCCGGGCTGGTCGCCGCGGGATCACCTTCGTAGGCCGCCTGGACGTCCGTCGCCAGGAGCTCCCGCACCGCCGGAAGCCGGGCCAGAAACTGCCGCGTGGCCGATTCCGCCCGGCCGTCGCACTCTTCGCGATGATCATCGCAGGCAAAGCAAAACCCTCGCTTGATCTGTTCCCGCAGCCCGCGCCGGATCCAGTCAAGTGTGCTGCCTACGTGGAACGTCATGTTGTCCGCGGTCAACTCCGCCGTGCCGAAGTAACCGGGAAAAAGCACCGTTCGCAGTGCCTCGACGATGTTGACCACAGCATCACGTGAGGGCAGCGGTTGTCGGTCCAGGCATCTGTCCATCGGTCGCTTGAGGCCGCCGACGGCTTCGCAGAGTGCAGCAACGACCGAAGCGAGCTGCCCTTCCTCTGACGCAGCCGGGGGCAATGTGTTGCCCGACGGCCTCGGGTTACGTGTCTCGACATTCTTCATGGTGATCCTCGAACAGCCAAGTGCTCAGGTACCGCTCTCCGGTATCGGGCAGCACGACCACGATCATTTTGCCCGAGTTCTCTGGCCTTGCCGCCACCTGAAGGGCAGCCCAGACAGCGGCGCCGGAGGAGATGCCGGCCAGGATCCCCTCCTCGCGAGCCAGGCGCTTCGCCACGACGCCCGCGTCCTCGTCCTTGACCTGGATTGTCTCGTCCACCACGTCCATCCTGAGCACTTCGGGAACGAAACCCGCCCCAATGCCCTGAATCTTGTGTGGGCCGGCCTTGCCCCCGGAAAGCACCGGCGAGTCGGCCGGCTCGACCGCGATTGCCTGGACCGAGACCTTGCGCGACTTGAGCACCTCGGCCACACCGGTGATCGTGCCGCCGGTCCCGACACCCGCGACGACAACGTCCACTTGGCCATCGGCATCGTGCCAGATCTCCTCAGCCGTCGTTGTCCGGTGAATCTCCGGATTGGCCGGGTTGGCGAACTGTTGGAGGATCAGGTAGCGGGAGTCCGAGGCCGCCAACTCTTCTGCCTTACGCACCGCACCGGGCATTCCTTCCGCCCCCGGCGTCAGACGGAGTTCGGCCCCCAGAATTCTGAGCAGCTTTCGCCGCTCGATACTCATCGTCTCCGGCATGGTCAGAATCAGCTTGTAGCCCCGGGCCGCACAGACGAAAGCTAGCGCTATACCCGTATTGCCGCTGGTCGGCTCCACGAGGATCGTATCTTCGTTGATCTGCCCCGCGCGCTCGGCCGCCTCGATCATGCTCAAGCCGATACGGTCCTTGACACTGGCGCAGGGATTGAACGACTCGAGCTTGGCCACGAGATCCGCATTCAGTCCTGCCCCGATCTTGTTCAGCCGAACGAGCGGCGTCCTTCCGATGAGCTTCGTGATATCCTCTGCAATCCTGGGCATCTCTTACCTGCCTTTGTCTGATGGCTACGGGAAACCGCACCTGAAAGCGTCGAACCTGCTCGTGTTCTCCACGATCGGATTCTCTTGTTTCCCTTCGGCCGAGATCCTGTCGTGTCTTCCGAGGCGATCAAGTCTTCAAGCGTCACACTGGCCAGCACATCCTCGATCGCACCATTCAATTCTTGCCACACCCGGCGGGCCGTGCATCGGCTTGCCTTGCCGCACGCTCGCTTGTCCATCACGCAATCCACGAGTGAAAGCGAACCTTCCAGGGCATGGAGAATCTCGCTGAGCCGGATCTCCGAGGGGGATCGGGCGAGGACGAACCCCCCGCCAGCCCCCCGAACACTGCGGACCAGCCCGGCCGACTTCAACACGGTCAAGAGGGCGTGAAGGTACTTTCTGGAGATGCCTTCCCTCTCAGCCAAAGCACCCATCAGTACCGGCGATTCGTCGAAACGCCGGGCCAGTTCAAGCATCGCCCGCAATCCGTACCGTCCTCGTGTGGACATCCTCATTGGCTCACCCGTGTTCATAGTCTATCACAATAGTAGACTAGTTCCTTCGTCCTGACAAGTCAACCGCTCACCTGCGGTGCCCCAGAGACGGGATTTCGGTGGGGCACCAGCCCTGTCCTGCTTCAGTCGGAATTGGAGAAACCCGCCGTTTGGGTTACACCTATGTGAAGGTACCAGACGGAGGATCGTCCAATGCCGAGAGAGCGACGGAGTTTCACTGGGGCTGAGAAGATAGCCATTCTGCGGGAGCACTTGATCGCGAAGGTGCCGATCTCCGAGGTTTGCGACAGGCACGGGGTTCAGCCGACGCTGTTCTACGCCTGGCAGAAGAAGCTGTTCGAGGAAGGGGCGGCGGTATTCGAGCAGCCCCGGGCCAAGTCGTCGCGGCAGCAGGCGGCGTAGCTCGTCGTGTCGGTGGCTTCGGCAACGGGGTCTATCCCGCTATTCAAGAGGATGTGCCCGGTCGCCATCTGGCACTGGACGGGGACCTGGTCGGGTACGCCCATCTCCATGGCCACTCTGACGCGCTGGCGGGGTGTCATCAGGCTGCCTGCTACTGCTACTTGGCGGTCACCTTCGGCGGCTGGCTGTAGAGCCTCCATTGATCAGCGACGCGGGCGGCCTTGGTGTCGCCCTTGTGGATCAGGATGCGGTAGTTGAACTCCGCGGCCTCGCCTTTTTTCCAGGTGTGCGAGCCGTTCTGCTTCTTGTCCCGGGTGAAGTGGCCCAGGCCGAAGGGATTCGCGGTATACAGGCCGTACCCGCGGATGTGCCAGCGGGTCGGATGGCGGAAGTTCTTCGGGTGGTCGAAGACGGCGATGCCGACGGTGCTGGCGGTTTCCGCGTCGCGGCTGAGAACCGGCCCGACGTAGTCGCACCAGCCGGACGCCTTACCCCAGCACTCCTTCTCGCCCTTTTGCCCGTGGATGTTCGTCATTTGGCCGTGCATCTTCTTGGGTTTGGTGACTCCACGCTCGTCCATCGTGACCGCGGTGCGGACCGAGAGGATGCCGCCTTCCTTGGTGTCGAGGAACGTGGCGTCACAATCGGTGAACTTGAAGATGTTCCTGATGTCGATGATGCGCTCGTCGTTGCTGGCGAAGAAGGTGTACGTGCGCAGCTCGGTGAACTGGCGCACGCCGGTGTGGGTGGCCCATTCGATTTCGGCTTGGATCTCTACGAAGACGGGCCCGCTTTCGCTGGTCGCGTGCACGATTCGTTTGAGTATCTGGCGGTCCTGCTTGGCGGGTTCGGTCTCGTGCCAGTAGTTGGCGGTGCCGTCGAAGTTGGGCGTGCGGACCTCGCCGTGGGCGCACCAGATCGAGCGGTGGTGATGATGGTCCTGCCGTTTGTTGTCTTTCTCGATCGGGTTGTCCTTCATAGGGTAATCGCGGGTGACGGGGTCGCCGGTGGGCCCGATGACGGGGTAGAGGTAGACCTTGGGTTCGTCCTTCTTGAAGTTCAAGGTGGCAAATCGCCGGTCGCCGCGAGACACGTCGATCCTGCCCTCATCGGCGTGCTTATCCCAGATGTGGATACCGGTAATCTCCTTGCCGGACCGGAGCAATTCAAGCTCGTAGCTCCGCTTCTCTCCGGGTTTCATCGGCGCTGACCACCACCATAGCCGTCCCTCGTGGTCGGCCTGGGCGAAACCGCACTGCTCACCATTGAAGTTGCGTCGGTACACGCGGTCGGGCAGCACCCCATCGCGGGGAGCCAGACAAATCGGCCCGCTGGGCCAGGCGTGCTCGCCCGCGCTGATCGTGATTTCCGTCGCGCCGGCTCCGCCTGCCGACAGGCACCAGGTCAAGGCGAACGTCGCCGCCAGTACGATTGCCGGATTCGTTTTCGTCGTGGTTGCTGGTGTTTGCACGCTGCTCTCCTGCAGGGAATCGTCCTGCTGCTCGTGTTCAGATGCGGATTCCAAAGCCGTCTTACCCGTGCGAGCCGGGATTGTGACCGCAGCCACGGCAGGGAGCAAGTTTCCTGCGTCTCTCACTCAGGCGGGCATGGCCGCTTTGAGGGTCTTCAGGCCGACCTGGGCCACCGTAGTCGGATCGGGCTTGTAGTCGAAGGGCTCCAGGGAGACCCAGCGGTCGAACCCGACCTCGGCCAGGGCCTTTAGGATGGCTTTGAAGTCCAGCGGGTCGCCGTCGCCCTCGGCCAAGGGCATACCCGCGCCCTTGCCGGACGGATGGTTGGCGTGGACGTGCCGGGCCCGGCCGCCGAACCGGCGGATGGTCTCGATGATGCCGTCGGGCATGGAGCCCATTGCCTTGACGTCCAGCATGATGTCGATATTCGGGTGGCTGATCTCGTCGGCGAGCCGGGCGGCCTCGGCGGCGGTCTGGATGAAGTTCGTCTCCGCCGGTGCGAGGGCCTCGATGCAGATCGTCACGCCACGGTCGGCACAGGCGCCGGCAACCGATGCGAGCACGTCTTTCGCTCGCTTGAAGCCTTCCTCGAACGTGTTCGGCGGTTCAATGTTGCGCTGGTTGGGCGAGCCGAGCGTCATCACCTTCCCGCCCAGGTCGCCGCAGAAGTTGACCAGGGCCTTGAGGTAGTCGGCGGTCTTGGCCCGGACCGCGTCGTCGGGCGTGGTCAGATGAAGCCCCTTCGGTGAGACGAACAGCCAGTGCAGGCCTACGACGTCCACGCCGGCGTCGGCCGCCGCCTTGACGATCCTCTTGCGGCGGTCGGTGGAGATCTCGTCCACCCGCTCGGCAATGGTGAACGGCGCGACTTCCACGCCCGCGAAGCCGATGCGGGCGGCAATCGCAAAGACCTGCTCGATGGGAACGTCCCGCCACGGCTCGCTGCAGGTTGCGAATTCCATTGCTGACTCCCAAGACCCCAGCCCCGGGGCACCGGTTCTGTACCGGTGATTTGCAGATTCCGGGATGGTTCTAAGGCACGCGGGGCGGTGGCGGCGGGCTGGCCTTGATCGCTTCGGTGGTCTCTTCGCCGGGCTTCGGCGAGTCGGTCGGCGCCGGTGACCCGGTCGGCTCCGGGCGGAGTTCGGTGACCGGCTCGCCCGGAGCATGGCGTGTCCGCTCCGCGGTGAGCTGGTGGATCCGCACATGGGCGTAATCCACGTTTGACCTGTTGAAACGCTCTTCTTCCACGACCCGCTGATACATCTCCAGCGCCTTTTCCCGCTCATGCAGGCGATAGTCGTACACCACCGCCATCTGAAAGCGGGCCGGGTGCGGCGTATCCGGGTTCCACTCGATGGCCCGCTGGTACCACAGCACCGCGATCGTGTTGTCCTGCTCCTCCAAGTACTCCTTGTGGATCTCCGCGATCCAGTAGGCGGCGTCGTCGATCTTGTCGCTGGTCGGGTACTGCTCCACAAGTTCCTTGAACTTGGCCAGGGCCAGCTTCATTGTTTCCTGGTTGTACAGGACGGGAATTCCATGGCCGCCCTTTGTCATCAGGGCCCGGCCGTCCTCGTAGAGCTTGTCAGCCTCGGCAATCGACTCGGTCGGCCGTAGCGAGGCCACCGGCGCTATCGCATCCTCGATGTACCCGTACGGCTTGACCCTCCCGAGGTCGTTGAGTTCATGGCGAGCCCAGGCGGCCTTCTCGCTGTAGCCGTGTTCGGTGTAATAGGTCTCCAGCGCGCCCAGGAATCGGGCGTACATCGCGCGATGCAGAAGCATCTCCTCCACCAGATCCACCTCGGTGCACTCGACGATGTTGATTTCCGGCAGGTCGATGCCGGCCGGGTTTTCGAGGGACGTGACGGGTCCCTCCGGAGCCCTCCGAGTGGGGCCAAACAACGCGTCCGTTTTGCAGCCGGCGATGTTGAGCACCAGCAGGGCTGAGACAGCCATTAAGGCCATCGGCGCAACCACCATTTCTTGGATCGGTTTCATGGCATCGCCTCCTGCGATAGCGACATTCGTAGAGGAGAGCACCGCGGGCTTGGACAATTTGTGGCTAAGGGTAATCAGAACAAGGCCACCTCGTCAAGACGGCAAGACAGAGAATTGTTGCGTCTGCGATGCGCGGCAAGGGCGCCGGGGCATCCCCGCCGGGAAAACTCACAGGCTCGCACAGATGGCTGGGGGGCATGAATGGGTGCCGGGCATCGGGGCCTGGCGGCGGGGCTCGGGATTCAGGGTCCGCTCTTTCAGCTTGTCCGGCCTCACCACTGGGCCTCTTCGAACGGGCGGAGCGGGCCCTTGGGCCTGGGGGCGGGCCGGGATTTGATGATCGCGTTGGCCAGCGCGACATCGGCTCTCGTAGTGATCTTGAGGTTCGTGAAGTCGGACCGGACGAGCGAGACCGCGTGCCCGATAGCCTCGACCAACTGGGCATCGTCGGTCGGGTCACCCTGGAACTGGCCGCGTTTCTCGTAGGCCTCCAAAATGACCTCCCGCTTGAATACCTGGGGCGTCTGGGCCTCCCACAGGTCCTGGCGGGAGATGGTCTCATCGATGACTCCGGCCGGGCTGCCCCGCTTGATGGTGCCGCGGAGCGGGGCGGCGAGGATGGCGGCTCCGGTCTTCCGGGCCTCGGTGAAGACGGCATCGATCATGGCGGTCGAGACGCAGGGCCGGGCGCAGTCGTGGATCGCGACCAGTTCGGCGTCGTCCCGGACCACGGCCAGGCCGTTGGCGACTGAATCCGGCCGCTCAGCCCCCCCGGCGGCCGGTTGCACACCCATGAACCCCAGGTTCGCACCGTACTTGGCCTTGACCTGATCCTCGTCCTCGGGGGCGACCACCAGGATGGTCTGGCACACGTCGTCGCGGTTGATGAAGTGCTCGATCGTGCGGAGGAACATGGGCCGCCCATCGATCTTGGCGAACGTCTTCTTCTCCGACCCGCCGAACCGCTCGCCCTTGCCCGCCGCCACGATAATGGCCGCCACCTTGGTCATCGTTGAGAGCCTCGCGTTCGCCCGTTCCTGTCCCGCCGGCCCGGCGATGCTGCCGGACATGGAGCACTTCATTTATAAACGCCCGGGGCCGCCACGGCAAGGGGTCTTTCCCGCTCGGCGTTGACGGGCGAAGGCTCCATCAGCAGATCGAGGTCCTTCACGTATCGAAGCGACTCGCACCGTCGAGCAAGCCTGGGGGCCGGGTGGTCTGCGGTGGCCGCCGCGGTAAGATGACCCCGATGTTTCGCTTCGAGATCACACATCGCGAGCCGCAGGGGCCTGCCCGGTCAGGCATGTTGACCACGCCGCACGGGACGGTGCACACGCCCGCGTTCATGCCCGTGGGCAGCGTGGGCAGCATCAAGGGCGTCTGGCCGGAGCAGGTCCGCGACAGTGGGACCGAGATGATCGTGGCCAACACGTACCACCTTTGGCAGCGGCCCGGGGCGGAGGTCGTCGAGCGGCTCGGCGGGCTGCACCAGTTCATGGGCTGGGACGGCCCGATCCTCACCGACAGCGGGGGTTACCAGGTCTTCTCGCTCGCGGAGCTGAACCGGATCACCGATGCGGGCGTGACGTTCCGGTCGCATATCGACGGGCAGCGGCTGCACCTCGATCCGACATTGGCCACGCGGATCCAGCATCAGCTCGGCGCCGATGTCATCATGGCCCTGGACGAGTGCCCGCCGGGCAACGCGGATCGGGTCACCGTCGCCCGGGCGGTGGAGCGGACCGTCCGTTGGGCGAGACAGTGCAAGGAGGCGCACGAGCGGCTTGAGGGGCGGGGGAGAAACGGTGCCCGCACCAGCGACCAGGCGCTGTTCGGGATCGTTCAGGGCGGCGTGTTCCACGACCTGCGCCGGGCGTGTGCCGACCGGCTCATCGAGCTGGACCTGCCCGGGTATGCGATCGGCGGGTTGTCGGTGGGTGAAACGCACGGGCAGATGGTCGAGGTGCTCCAAGGGCTGGCCGGCGAGTTGCCCGTGGACCGCCCGCGGTATCTGATGGGCGTGGGTATGCCCAGGGATATCCTGGCGGCGGTCCGGGCGGGGGTGGACCTGTTCGATTGCGTGCTGCCCACGCGGAACGCGCGGAACGGTTGCGCGTTCACCGCGGTTGGGGGGCTCCGGCTGCGGAACGAGCAGCACCGGGCCCAGGAGGCGCCCCTGGAGGCCGGTTGCCCCTGCCCGACGTGCCGGCGGTTGAGCCGGGGGTACCTTCGGCACCTGCTGCTGGCCCGGGAGATGCTCGGGCCGATGCTCCTGACCGTGCACAACCTGTGGTTCTACCAGCGGTTCATGGCCCGGATTCGAGACTTGATTCCGACCGGCGATTGGGGGACGATGCTGGCCGATTTCCCGGTGGCCAGCCAGACCGACGCGGATGAGACCGTAAGCGAGGGAGCTTCAGAGTGACCGGCACATTCGAGATTCCAACCCTGGCCCAGCGCGGCAACGAGATGCTCGTTGGCCTGATCCTGATGATCGTGGTGTTCTACGGCTTCGTGCTGTGGGGCAGCCACAAGGACAAGCAGAAGCGCAAGCAGATGCTCGCTGCGGTCAAGAAGAACGATCGGGTCATGACCATCGGCGGGATCATCGGATCGGTGATTACGGTGAACGACGCGGAGGTAAGCCTCAAGGTTGACGAGTCGGCCAACGTGAAGGTCACCGTGACCCGCAGCGCGATCCAGCGGGTGCTCGCCGACGGCGAGAAGCCCACCGACGTCAGTTCGTGAGCCGACGCGGCCAGATAAAGCCTGAATGAACTTGCCCCTCCCAGGGATGGCTCCGCCAACCCCGGCTGTGAACCCGCCCGACCGATGTAGTATAATCGGGTCATGGCCCTGCCGCCCAAGAAGACATCCTCTAATCCGGATTTCTCACCACGGAGAGACTCCTCGGGTACCTCGTAGACGGATGCCAGGAGCAGAGTCCACGCGCCCGGGAATTGATCGCCAAGATCATGGGAGGCGAGTCCCCGATCACTATCTGAAACATGAAGGAGGGTTGAGAATGAAGAGGCTGGCGATTGTGCTGCTGGCGGTGGTTTTGTCGATCGCTCCGGCCGTGGCGGATTACCCCGATCCGGAGCCCTGGTCAGGCTCGACGTATACGAGACAGGAGTGGGGTTTTCCCACGGGCGCTGGCCTGGGTGTGCCCCAGAGTCCCGATGTCTATACTAATCCGTACGGCGAGCCCACCGCCACCGTCAGCGGACAGGCATTCTGGATCGACGACCCGTCCGTTTACGTACCGACGGACCGGCGGGGCGTGTGGGTCGTCGGCGATTTCGTGGAGCCCAGGCAGGCGGAGTTGGAGCTTTCGATACCCGACGCGGCCGTGCTGCCCGAGAAGCTGGTCTGGCTGCGAGTCACCTACCTGCTGGTCGGCGAGCCGGGGTTTACCTACGACACGGAGCTGGCCTGCAGCAATCCGAGCGCGGTGATCGACAAGTTGTATGAACAGTCGAGACCCGTCCCGGACGATCCGGACTGGAACTACTACGAAGTCATGTGGCGGATCCGCCCCCAGCCCGGTCAGGAGACGATCGCGACCACTATCACGGTGCCCGGCGGGGCGCTGCTGGCCATGGACGACGTGCGGGCGGACACCGTCTGCCTGCCCGAGTCAAGGATCATCTACGTGGACGATGACGCGCCCGGCTTTAACGTCGGCACGAGTTGGGACACGGCGTTCAAGTATCTCCAGGACGCTCTGGCCGTGGCTGCCGCAGGCGCGGCCGATGAAATCCGCATCGCTCAAGGCACCTACCTGCCCGATGAGGATCTGGCCAACCCGGACGGCACCGGCGACCGGACCGCCACGTTCCAACTCGTCAGCGGCGTGGCGATCTACGGCGGGTACGCCGGCCTCGGCGCGACCAACCCTGACGCGCGGGACATCGAGCAGTACGAAACCGTGCTCAGCGGCGACCTGGCCGGCAACGACGGTCCCAATTTCGCCAACAACGACGAAAACAGCTACCACGTCGTCACCGGCAGCAACACCGACGCAACCGCGACCCTCGACGGCTTTACGATCACCGCCGGCAATGCCGACGGTTCGTCCGCCGACCGGAACGGCGGGGGCGTCTACTGCTACGACGACGGGAGCGCCACAATATCCCACTGCACGATCAGCGGGAATTGGGCCGTCCGCAACGGCGGCGGGGTCTACTGCAAGTACAACAGCAGCCCGACGATCACGTACTGCGTCATCAGTGGGAACTCGGCCGTCGAGGGCGGCTACGGTGAGGGCGGGGGGATCTACTGCGAGTCCAGTAGCCCGACGATCACGAATTGCACGATCAGCGGGAACTCAGCGGGGAACAAGGGCGGCGGGGTCTCCTGCAAGCAGAACGCCAGCGCGAGGATCGCGAACTGCGTCATGAGCGCGAACTCGCATAGCGGGCTCTACTGCTATTACAGCAGCCCGACGGTTGTCAATTGCACGATCGGCGGGAATTCGGCGTATCAGGGTGGCGGGATCCGCTGCGAGTGGAGCCACCCGATCGTGACCAACTGCACGATCAGTGGGAACTCCGCTCAAGCGGGCGGCGGCGGGGTCCACTGCTTCTCCAGTAACCCGAGGATCACGAACAGCATCCTCTGGGGCGATAACCCCGACGAAATCGGTACGTACTCCAGCACGCCCGTGGTCACCTACTCGTGCATCGAAGGCTGTGGCACGTATTGCTCCGCTCCGGACGACCACAATATCGGTGACGACCCGTTGTTCGCCGATGCCGACGGGCGCCTGTCTCCCGGGTCGCCCTGCATCGACGCGGGCGACGACAATGCGATCTTCCGGCCTGCGGCATACGCGGATCTGGACGGCAACTACCGGATCATCAACTGCACTGTGGACATGGGGGCGTACGAGTTCATACGTTACCGATTCGATCCGTTGGAAGAGCCCATGCTGTGTGGGGCCATCGTCCGCAAGACACACGGTGACGCGGGTGAGTTGGACGTCCACTTGCCGCTGCCGGGCGGGACCGAGTGTCGGTCCGGCGCGCTGAGGAACGTGATCCTGCTGTTCAGCGAGCCGGTCCAGGCCAACGACGGCTCGCTCGACATCAATGATGAGGTCACGCTCGCCACGACGCCCCCCGGCGGGACGATCACCGGCCTGTCGATTGCCGGCAATGGATTGGAATTGCACGTGGACATCACAGGTGTGGTTGATGAATGGTGTGTAGGGCTGACGGTCGAAACGGGCACCGAGGGCATCACGGACCTGGATGGGAATCAACTGACGGGCGACAACGAGGTGTACATTCAGGTCCTGGAAGGCAATACGAACGGCGACGACCACACGGACCTGATCGACATGGCCCAGGTGAAAAGCAAGAACGGTTCGCCGGTGGCCGGGGCGGACGTGCGATTTGACGTGAACCTGGACGGCCGCATCGACCTGATCGACATGGCCCTGGTCAAGAGCCGAAACGGCGGCTCGGCGACGTGCCCATGAAAAGCGACGACGGGACGGCGGGGCGGCGGCGGTATCTTCTGCAACCACTGCAGCCCGACGATTGCCAACTGCGTCCTGTGGGGCCGGCTGGCACTGTCAAGGAAGCGGTGGGGTGGCAGTGGTGCAAGCCCGGTGCCAGGTCCCACGGCCAAGCTCCGCTCGTTCCTCGCTACGCTTGACCGTGCCACCCGGCCGCGTACGTGACCGGTGGGTGGAGTGGTGAAGAAGGAGAATAGAAATGCGCGTCAGCAAGAGAAGTGGCGTTTTGGGCTTGTGCGGCGGGGTCTCTTCGTCTCTCGGGGGGACGGTTCTGGTGCTCGGTCTGGCCCTCCAGGCAGGTTCCCGTTCGGCAAGGGCCGAGGACCCAACGCCGACGGGATCGATCGTGGGCTGGGGAGAACAAGTCGTCGGCGTTGACCTGAGCTCGGGCCTCGAGGCGGTCGCGGCGGGGTACTACCACAGTCTCGGCGTGAAGACGGGCGGCTCGATCGTGGCGTGGGGACGCAACGACTACGGCCAGTGCGACGTACCTTCGCCCAACACCGGCTCCGTGGCGGTCGCGGCGGGCTGGTCCCACAGTCTCGGCCTCAAGGACGACGGCTCGATCGTGGCGTGGGGAAACAATGGTTGGGGCCAGTGCGACGTGCCTTCGCCCAACACGGGCTTCGTAGCGGTCGCGGGGGGCTGGTGCCACAGTCTCGGCCTGAAGGATGACGGCTCGATCGTGGCGTGGGGATACAACGACTACGGCCAGTGCAACGTGCCTT
>CAZOIA010000145.1:0-14516 GCA_964579675.1 uncultured Planctomycetales bacterium
CTCTGCGGGCCGGGCTCCGTGGCGCCCGGGCACCGAAAGCCTTGAGCACGCGGCGCGAACCCTTCGCGCCATCCTCTGGACGTGCCAGACCAACCACTATAGGTGAAACGACTGACTGATGCCACCTTGCCGCCCAGGTGCCGTATGCCCGCAATCAGCTCTCGCCTGCCCCTCGAGGGCACTTGACAGTATCGGATCGGCCGACTACCGCGATGAGCATGCGCGGAAAACGGCCACGGCGGAAGCGATGGGTCTTGCTGGGCGGGCTGGTTGCCGCCGCGGCGGTTCCAATCACGGGCTGGCTGATGTTCCAGCACATCCCGGCGTGGTACCGTCCGCCCGCGATCGCGCCGGCCGACCAGCAGCGGGTCAGAGACGATCTTCTGGGCACGCTGGACGCGCTCGGGGCCTCGCTGGTTCACTCGGAGGGCCCGTTTGAGCATCGCTTTACTCAGGCCCAGGTCAACGCGTGGCTGGCGGTCCGGGAGGCGATTTGGCCCGGGACGCGGGCCTGGCTGCCGCGGCCGCTCTCGGACCCGTTTGTGGCCATCGACGAGGGGGGCGTTCGGCTCGCGGCCACCTATCGTCATGGGGGGCTCAAGACGGTCCTGTCGGCCCGGTTGGAGCTGAGCGCGGACCCGGGCGGGGTGAGAGTGCGGCTTGCCCGGGTGGCGGGGGGGTCGCTAGGCATCCCGCGGTCGTGGGTTCGTGACGAGTTGGCGGCCCTGGACGCAGATGCCTGGCCGGCGGGCCAGCGGTCTGGGCTGCAATACGGGGATGGTTGTCTGCCGGCACTGAGCGGTCTGTTCGAGGGGGTCGTTTTCCCGAATGCGTGGATCTGGAAGAACGGCGAGCAGCCGTTTCGTATCACCCGTCTGAGGTTCGAGCCGGGCGCCCTCGCCGTGACCTTCGAGCCATTGCCGCGTCACCCATCCAGGCGAACAAGCTCCCATAGCCCGCCGGGGCCCGCTCCGGCGACCAATCGGAACGTTCCGCTCAGCAGCGAGCCGGCGAGCCGGACCGTCCAGTGGTCGGATCGTCGCTCCAGCACCGCGCACTCCCCGCGATCGACCCGGGCCACGTGGCCCCGGTTGCCGGAGACCGGCCCCTCGTAGTCGAGATAGGCCCGACGGTGGTCGGAAAGCCGATGGGCCCGAAGCGTGACCGCCGGCGCCCCGCGGGCCAGGGCACCAGGATCGTCGAGGAGCTGCCAGGTGGCCAGGGCATCGCCGCAATCAAGCATCAGATCCCAGTGCCGGGTGTCAGACAACTCGTGACGCAGCAGAACAAACTGGCGCAAGGGTTCGGGCATTAAGGGATTATATGCCGATAACTGCTTGATATCCCCCTCGGGCGGGGGTAGGATACAGCCGGTGCAAGGATGTGTCCCGTCTCAGTCACGGAGGCTATGGTCATGAACGGGCAGGCCCGATCCCAACGTCGTTTACTGGTTGGCATCGTGACGGTGACCTTGGGTGCCGTTGCGGCCGGTTGTGCGCCGGATCTGAAAGACCTGCGCTTGGAGGGGATTGAACAGTTCCGCAACCGGCAATACGTCGAGTCGATGGCTACGCTGCAGGAGGTCCTTGCCCGCGCGCCAAGCGACGCCCAGGCAAACTACTATATGGGCTTGGACTATCGTGCACTGGCGGCCCGGAAGTTCCGCGAGAACGACGTGACGTCCGCCCACCGCGAGCTGGACACGGCGATTCTCTACTTCACGCAGGCGGTCAAGAGCTGGCCGAATTACATCGAGGCGGTCGCCTCCAAGAACGAAGCGCTGGAAGCGCGAGGCAAACACGGCGAGGCGCTGGCCCTTGCCGAGTACGTGGCCGAGAACAATCGCGGCGACGTGGCCGAGCACTTCATCTATCTCGGCAACGAGTATCGCGAGCGGGGCGACTATGACAACGCCCTGCGGACGTACAAGATCGCCCTGGCGACGGATCCCAATTCCTCAAGGGCCTACGCCGCGATGGCGAAACTGTACCAGCGGGTCGGCGATCGGGTGCTGGCTCGCGATGCCTACCGCCGGGCATGGGAGTTGAACGGGGCGGAACCGGGTGTGGCGGGGGAGCTGGAGCAGCTTGAAATGGGTTCGGACATCTACCCGGCCGCCCACCAACCCCGGCCATAAACCCGCGCCGCGGACCGCCGTGACGGTCGACCTCCGAGCCGGCCGCCGTGCGGACCCCGGCGGCAAGTGCACGCCGCCGGCCGGCGGATCGGGGCAAAGCCTGTGCCCTCGTACGTGCCGGGAATCGGCCATTCACCCGGGTGCCCGCTCGCTGACGATAAGCGCAACTCTTGCTGATTCAATAGGTTAGGACAACTCTCCGGTTCAGCGAAGGCGGGGGCCGGCAAGGCTTGCTGCCACTGCTCTCCGAGCAGTGAGCACCGCAAACACTGCTCAGTAGTGGCACACAGGCGATTCCGGGCCAGAAACCGCGATCCTGGATTAGATGCGATTGCCCTGCCAAGCCGGCCATTGGCCGGGGTAACCCTTGACAGACGGAAATCCGCCGATTTATAATTTGGGTAGGAGAGGGGCTCTGGTTAGGGCGGTGCGGGAGAGAGCCATGCCCAAGTTCGCCATTCAGGGCGAACGGGATCGGAGAGAGGTTACCTTTTCTTGGTCTCTCGTACCTTAGGCACCATTTGAGGAGCCGGGCGTTCGCCGCGCGCCTGCAGGCGGGACGAGCCGTTGGCAAGCAGCGACCTTGCTCGCAACGAGGGAAAGAAACGATGAAAGCCACAGCATTTGTGCGCCTGTTGACCGTCGGGGCTGCCATCACGGCGGCCAACCTGGCCATCCCTTCCAGCCTCAGGGGGTTGACCGTCGCAACTTTTGCCGATCCTTCAGGCGGGAGCCTTCCGCTTTTTGCGATCGACGATACGAACAAGGAGATTACCGCCGGGTGGTCCCACCAGAACCCGAGCCTGACGCTGGAACTGGTTTTCATCCAGAACGGGGTGGTGGTCGATCGGGTGGTTTGTCCGGAGGCCTACTTCACGGTGACTGATAACCTGGGCAATGGGCTGGGATACACCGGCTCGATGTTTGGAGGCACCACCGAGGGCGGGAGGATTGAGTTCTTCACCCTGGATGCTGGTCTCAGCCCATCGCTGCTGTTGCAGATCACTTTCGGCAGCGCTCAGCTCTGGTCGGGGGGGCTGGGGGCCGACGACATCTTCAGCGGCAATGGCGTCGAGATCAGCGGTCCAACCATCACGGGGACGGTCACCTTCGACGAGACCTTTTCGTTCAACTTCGCGAACCAGACCCTACTGAGGGACACCCAACAGAATATCATCGGGTACACTGCCACCGCGTCTTATACCTCGTCCGCCTCGATCGCGGAGCCAATGGTGATCGGCATGCTGGCGCTCGGGATTCCGATGGTAGTGGTCCGTGGTCGCGGCCGGTCCCGGAGCGACGGAGGCGCTTAGTGGATGCGGCAAATCAAGGGGATCCCGGCGACAAATCGCGGGGCTATTCTCACTCGTCCCTCGTGGACGGGATGCCGCAAACATGTTCCGGCTCGCCGGCATGACAGCGGCAGAGCAGGCGACCCAGAGGAACGCCCCGATCCGCAAGAGCCATGCCGACCGGCTGTATAGGAAACGGCTGGGTCAGCCTCCCTTCGGGACCGATTCGTCCAGCGCCATTTGCAGACGGACAATGCCCGCGGCGATTTGCCTGCGGAGTGCGTCGTAGTCCCCGAACTGCCAGCGGTTCGCGATCTTGTGATCGCCGCGTACGACCCGGTTGCCGTTCGGCAATATCTCGCACTTTCCGGTCCAGTTTCCCTGCATGGCCCGGCCCTTGCAGCCTTCGAGGCTCGCAGCGTCAAGCTTCTCCTGGACGGGGCGCCAGACCTCCTCAGCCAGCCGGGCGACGACGGGGCGGGTTGACTCTCGTGCCTTGTCCACAAGTCGGCTCAGAGTCAGGAGGTACCGGTAGTCATCGGCGCCCTGGCGCACGGCCTCGTAGGCGATGGTCGGCCCGCCGCTTTCGCCCGGCGCTTTCGGAAAGCGGTAAAGCGGGACGTTCGGCTGCTGGTAGACCGCACCAGGATCGGCGTGGTTGACCGGCCACATGTAAGCCCACTCGATGATCCCACTGGCCTTGGATTTCCACAGGCCGAAGCCCGTCATGAACCGCACCGGCTCCGGATGCCAGGCCGTCAGGTCGATGTTATAGAACCAGATCCGCTTGCCGTCGGTCGTGGCCTTGGCGTGGAACCGCCACCACTCGTCCATATCCAGTTTTCCGCGGTGCAGCGTGGGCCCATCGTGCAGCACGAGCACGTCGGTGAGTTGATAGCACGCCTCAGTGAAGTTGTCCCAGGCACCGTTCATCCCGTCATTCTCCGCCCGCACCCCGGGGATCGACTTGAGCACCTGGAGGAGCCGCATCGCCCGCGGCAACTTCTTGACGTGCTCAAACGGTTCGTCGATCGGCTGGTAGATGATCTCCGGCCAGCCTGCGCGCTTCCGGTGGGCCTGGATTTGCAGGATGACTTGCCGGTAGGCGTCGGCGAACTCTTCGCTGTCGATCGGCGCGACCTTCTCGCAGAATCGGGGGATGTCGCCACCCATGAGCCAGACCATCGGCTCCGGAAAACCTGCACGGGTGTATTCGTCCATGTTACGTTCCAGCGGGCTTTCGCCGGTCCAGGCGATCTTCATCCGCCCATGCTCGACGCGCATCTGAAGGCCCGAGTTGCCGCAGAGGGCAACGCTGGTCAGGCCGTGAGCGCGCATATCGGCGAACGTTTCGGCGATAACCACGGGATCCTCGCGCAACCTGGTGTACATCGCAAAGCAAATGCCCCGCGGCTCATCGAGCGTGAACGGATGCACGTGGAGGGTAAGGGGAATCCCGGCCCCGGCACTATCAGCCGACTCAATCCTCACCGTTCCGGCGTAGGTTCCGGGTTCTGTGCGGCTTGGGACGTGAATCGTTAGCCAGAACGGCTGATTGACACCGGTCCTGACGGTCAGGTGGTCTCGTTTTTCGAGGAAGAGCGGCACCTCCATCAGCGTCTCGTTGAACGGCCCCCAGCGGGCCTGGCCGCGCTTGGGATGAAATCGCACCGAGCGGACGTCGATAACATGGGCTGGGATAACACCCCCGCTGCCGCTCAGGTCCCCAGCGATCACGCGCACGTTCTGCAAGCCGCGCAGGGCGCGAACCGCCAGAACGACCGGCTCACACTCGCCGGGGAACGCGGAAACCGAGAGGCGGCGGCACCGTTCCGCCGGCTGGGGAACCGCGTTGGGAAACAGCACTCGAACATACTCGCGCGAGAACAGCATGAAGCCACGAGCCCGCTCTGCCTCCGTCGGCATCGGCGCCGGCGCCTCATCAAGGTAGACAGTCTCCGGTGCGCTTTCCTGGGCGAGCGCCGGCCCGATCACGAAGGCAAAGCCCACCATTACCCCTGATCTCAAATGCCCTACGCCTGTCATCGAATGCTCCCACGGCAGGACTCCGGCGCCGTTTTTTCGCCGGGGACTGGAGCTTACAGGGATGTGATCTACGCGAGCACAACACCGAACAGCCCGCCCGGGCCTTCTACCACATCGCGATACCGACGTCCACTTGTAGTCCTGGTGTCGGCGAGCCGATCGATTTCTCGTGTGCCAGGCGGCGCAACATCAAAGCCGGCGGCTCCTCAGGCGGGCGTCGCCTAATCTAGGTCAGTGTTGCCTGGCCATCAACTTCAGCACCTCGGTTGTGGTGAAGATGCCGATCAGCCGGCCTTCGCGGAGCACCGTGAGGGCATGCACATCGCGCTGGCGCATAAGTCTAACGGCCTGCATCACGGTGAAGAGATGGTTGATGTGGATGACGGGGGCGGTCATTGCCTCGGATATCGGTCGCTCGGCCGCCTGGAAGGGGGAAACGCCCTCCGCTCGCCTTCGGGCGAGCAAACTGAAAACAGCGCGGTCTGATAACATGCCGACGGGGCGTTCTCCTTCCATCACCGGCAGGTGCCTGATTCGCCGATCCGTGAAGATCATGATCGCGTGATGAATCGGGTCGGTCGGGGTGACGGTCGTCACCTCGCTGGTCATGAGGTCCACCACCGGGACGAAGCCTTCCTCGTCTCCCGCCCGCCGCCGCCGGCCGAAGTACCATACCAGGTCCGCCTCGGTGATCATCGCGAGCAGCCCGCCCTTGTCGCTGACGATGGGAAAACCGCTGACCTTGTGCTCGAGCATTCTCTCCGCTGCGGTCCGGAGATTATCCTCGGCGCTCAGGAACACCACGCCACTCGTCATCCAGTGGCGGACTTGCCATTCGACGTCGGCGGGCTTGTCGGCGGCAGGGGCGCTCTGGTCCTGGGCCCACGGGCAGCGCAGCACGTCCCGGTCCGAGAGGATGCCGATAACCCTATCGAAGTCCAGCACCGGCAGGTGCCGGACCTCGTGCTCCTCCATCAGTCTGCGAGCCGACCACATGGGCTCGGCCGGCCCGACGATCGGCGGATTGCGCGTGGCCAGTTCAAGAAGCTGAGACGAGTCGTCAACCGCAGCGCCGGTGGACATTTCTGAACCCTGGTCTATCGATCGGCACGGGCACGAGTCGACTTGAGATCAAGGAGGCAAGGGGAACTCTCAGCCCATACGTCCCGAGGTCCCGGGCGTGTCTGGCGGGCGCGGGCATGCGTCAGAGCGCCAAGCGCAAGTCAGAGCCCCAAGCGCAAGCGAGGGGTAGCCAACTTGCCGGATTGGCGAGACCGCTCGCTCGCGCTCGCGGCTCGTAACCGTTCTGAAGGCACTTTATGGATGCTCGATCATGTGCCGGCTTTGTCATGCCTTGCCCAGCAGTTTTTCCAGCCGGTCGCAGCCTTCGCGGATCTGGTCGATGCTGGTGGCAAAGGAGAGGCGGACGTGGGTGTCCATGCCGAACGCGATGCCGGGCACCAGGGCAACGTGGGCCTCTTCAAGTACTTTGCCCGCGAACTCGACCGAGCCGCCCACGCCGAGCGAAGCGTAGGTGCTCGAGACGTTCGGGAACGCGTAGAACGCGCCGGTGGGCTGGACGCAGCTCATTCCTTTGATGGCGTTCAGGCGCTGGTGCATGTAGTCGGCCCGGCGCTCGAACTCCCTGCGCATGGTCTCGACCGCGCTCTGATCACCGGTGAGCGCCTCCACCAGGGCGTGTTGGCCGAATGTCGTCGTGCCGCTGGTGGTCTGGCTCTGGAGCTTGGCCATTGCCTTGATGATCGGTTCGGGCCCGGCGACGTACCCGATGCGCCAGCCGGTCATGGCATAGGTCTTAGAGCCGGCGTTGAAGGTTAACGTCTTCTCGTAAACGTCCGGCCCGGCCGCGGCGAAGCTCATGAACCGCTGGTTGCCGTAGATCAACCGGTCATACATCTCGTCGCTGAACACGATGATGTCCTTGGCCGCCACCACGTCGGCGACGGCCTTGACCTCCTCGGGGCTGTAGGTGAACCCGCCCGGGTTGCTCGGTGAGTTGAAGATCACCGCGCGCGTCTTCGGCGTGACGGCGGCGGCAATCTCGTCGGGGCTGAGTTTGAAGCTGTTGGACTCCTTGCCCTCGATGATGACGGCCCTGGCCCCGCACAACTTGATCTGCTCGGGATACGTGACCCAATAGGGTGCAGGCAGGATCACCTCGTCGGACTCATCCAACAGAGCCGTGCAAGCCAGGAACAGCGCTTCCTTCCCCCCGACGGTGAGTATCACCTGGGAGGGTTTGTATTCGAGCCCGTTCTCGCGTTTGAGCTTCGAGCAGACGGCCTCCTTGGCCGCAGGAATCCCGGAGATGGGCTTGGCATAGCCGGTGTGGCCAGCTTCGAGGGCGGCCTTACAAGCGTTGCGGATGTTCTCGGGCGTGGTGAAGTCCGGCTCGCCGGCGCCGAAGCTCACGACGTCAATACCGTTCTGCTTCATGGCGGCCGCTTTGGCGCTTACCGCCTGGGTCGCCGATTCCGCCAGTTGTTGCACGCGCTGGGACAACTTCATCACTAAGTGCTCCTGCTGCTGCAAGCTCAATTATTGGGCCTCGATTGAGCGAAATCCCATTGGGGCCCGAGTGCGGGATTCTACGCAGCTCGCGGTTGTTGCACAAGCAGGCGGGCGGGCAAACCCCGAGAGTGCGGTGACCACGTGCCGGACCCGGCCATCCTTGACATCTCAACCGCCCACCGGCTAGCATGAAGTAGTGATGACGGACGAGGCCCCGGGCAAAATGGTGTTCTTGTCATGTTCACGGGTATTGTCCAGGCGATGGGGGTTGTACGATCGATCCAGCGGGGATCGACCGGCATCCGTCTTACCCTGGAAGCGCCCGAGTTGGATCGCCCCCTTCCTGACGGTGCCAGCGTCTGTGTGAGCGGCGTCTGTCTTACCGTAACCCGTTCCGACGAGATCGGTGTCGAATTCGACGTGGTCCCGGAGACACTGTTGCGCAGCACGCTCGGCTCGTGGTCCCCGGGTGGCCGCGTGAACCTGGAACGGAGCCTGCGGGCCGGCGAGGCCATGGACGGCCACCTTGTCCAGGGGCACGTGGACGGAATCGCCCGCGCCGCCGCCATCCGCCGCGGCAGCGAAGGGCACGTGGTGACTTTCGCCGCCGATGAGGTGCTCATGCCCTTTGTTATCCCGAAAGGCTCGATCGCCATCGACGGCGTGTCGCTGACCATCGCGGACGCGAATCAAAATGCGTTCAGCGTGGCGTTGATCCCGACGACTCTGGCCGCGACCACGCTCGAGTTTCTCGCCATCGGCGATCGGGTGAACGTGGAGACGGACGTCGTGGCACGAACGATCGTCACGACGATGCAGCGGTGGGGCAAGACAGCCCCGCCGCGGGAGATAACGGTCGAGCTGCTTCGAGAGCAGGGATTCATGTGATGCTTCGGCGATGAGTGAATTGAACCCGAGGAACCTGGCCGATCTGAACCGCTGCCCGCCCAACCGCCGGCCGCTGGTCGGCATCACCATGGGCGACCCGGCTGGCGTCGGGGCGGAGGTGGTTGTCAAGGCGCTGGCGGATCCGGAGATCCGCGGCTTGGGCCGGTTCATCGTCTATGGCCTCAACGAGGCGATCGAATACGCCGCCGACTTGGCCGAGATCAACCCGTACTGGTTCCGCTTGCCTCATGAGCTGGTCAACCGGATCGAGAGCGGCGTGGTGGTGGCGGACTTCGACGAGTTCCCGATCTTCAGCCCGACCGTCCGCTGTCCGACGGGTGAGGGCGGCCGGGCCTCGATGCGGTTTCTCGATACCGCTATTGCCGCGGCCCGCGACGGTGCCCTCGAGGCGATCGCGACCGCCCCGATCTGCAAGGAGAGCTGGCACCTGGCCGGCTATCGTTTCCCCGGACACACCGAGAAGCTTGGCCACGCCTTCAAGACCCGCCGCGTCACCATGATGTTCGTCGGGCAGAAACTGCGGGTCGCGCTGGCGAGCATCCACGAGGCGTTGTTCGAGCTCCGCAACTCGTTCACCATCGGGCGCGTGTTCCAGCCGATCGACCAGATGTCGGAGGCCCTACGCGACTGGTTCGGGATCGAGCATCCGCGCATCGCGGTGTGTGGGCTGAATCCGCACGCCGGCGAGAACGGGATGTTCGGCGACGAGGAGAGGCGGATCATCGAGCCGGCGATCGTGATGGCCCGCGAGGCGGGCTGGTCTGTCGAAGGGCCTTTCCCCTCTGATACCCTCTTCTGGCGGGCGGCCCAGGGGCACTTCGACGGCATCGTCGCCATGTACCACGACCAGGGCTTGATCCCGATCAAGCTGCTGGCGTTCGAGAGCGCCTGCCAGACCACGCTCGGCCTGCCCATCATCCGCACGAGCGTCGATCACGGAACCGCATTCGACATCGTCGGGCAGAACGAGGCTAATCCCGAAAGCATGAAATCCGCGATCCGGCTTGCGTGCGGGATGGTCCTGGGCAACCGCAGGTCGTCCGCTGTCGCCACTACCCCCGCCGAGCCGACAACCGCCGAAGAACCCAGATGAACCTCGATAGAACAGAAGGTCGGTGGCGGCCGACCTCAGAGCAAGCCGGTTCGGAAGGGCTGCGCGATCGCTTGCTCTCCCACGCTCACCCCCGCCCCCTTTCTCCCTCCTTGATCCTCTCGCTGCCTCCGTGGTGAATCATTTCAACCACGCTGTTCCGGATGCAGATCCGCGCCGAGGTTGGCCATGCACTCGACGAAAGTGGGGAAGGTGACCTCGACGGCCTGGGCGGTGCGGATGCGGGTCTCGCCGTTGATTGCCGTGGCCGCCACCGCCAGGGCCATGACCACCCGGTGGTCGTCGTGGCCATCGACCTCGGCCGCCCGCAGATCCCGCCGCTCGATGTCCAGGCCGTCGGGGCGCTCGGTGATTCCGGCGCCCATTCTGGACAGCTCGGCAGCCATCACCGCGATGCGGTCGGTCTCCTTGAGGCGGGCCTGGGGGACGTTGACCAGTGAGGTGCGTCCCTCGGCGAAGCAGCCGACGACGGCCATCATGGGCAGGGCGTCGGGCGTGGCGTTGAGGTCGAGCCGGCAGCCGGTGAGCTTGCCGGGGCGTACCCGGATGCAGTCGGGCTCGACGTCGATCCGGGCACCCATCTGCCGGAGGTAATCGACCACCGCCTTGTCACCCTGGGCGTCATTCATGTCCAGGCCGCGCAGACAAACGTCGTTGTCGCCGAGCACGCCGGCGGCGAGGAAAAAGGTCGCGGACGAGAAATCCGCCGGGACGCGGACATCGATCGGGCGGTACCGCTGGTTGCCCGGTACGCGGAACCGGCGCAGCTCGTCCCGCTCAAGCTCGATACCGCCTCGCCTGAGCCAGTCGAGCGTCATGTGCACGTAAGGCTGCTCGTTCAGCAGCGGGACATCGATCTCGGTGTCGCCGTCACCGAGCGGGGTGGTCATGAGCAGGCTGGTCAGGTACTGGCTGGTGACCGCCTCGATGCTGGTCCGCCCGCCGCGAAGCCGACCCTCCACGATAAGTGGCGCACACCCGTTGCCTCGGGTGCTGATCACCGAAGCCCCGAGGTCGTTGAGCGAGTCGGCGAGGGGCCCGACCGGGCGACGGCGGATCTGGTCGTCGCCGGTGAAGACCGCCTGACCTTCCGCCAGCAGCGCGGCCGACCCGAGTGCCACCCGGAGGGTGGTGCCGGAGTTCCGCACATCGATGACATCCTCCGGCGTAGCTGGTTGGCCTCCGGTGCCGCGGACGCGCCAGAATCCGCTGTGGGTCTCAATGTCGGCTCCAAGCGCCCGGTAGGCATCGACGGCGGCCAGGGTGTCGGCCGAGGCCAGCGGGGCCTCGATAAGGCTCTCGCCCCGGGCCAGCGACGCGATGGCCACCGCCCGGACCGTGTGCGACTTGGAGCCGGGGATCTCAACGCTGCCTTCGAGCCGGGATCGCCTGCAGACAAGTTGCATGACTCGGCCCTCTCTTGCCAGGCCCGTGGGACCAGCCTCAGCCCAACCCAAGGGCAGGGTCAACATGCTCCAACCAGGGTGTCCTGTCAAGCGGGTGATGGACGAGGGCGCCGTGCACCGGCCAAGAAAAACACCGGCACGCCTCTGCGTGCCGGTGTTCGTGAATCGCAAAGTTGCCGCTTCCGGGACCGAGCGGTTTCAGGCGACGCGCCGTCGCCTTATCAGCAGCAGGATGCCCACGCCGAGCAGGGACAACGTCGCCGGCTCGGGGATCACATCGAACGTGCTGCTGCCAATGGCAGTGTCGTCGCTCGTGAGTGAGAACATCCACTGCGACTCGATGCTGCTGAGAGTATCCAAGATCGGCTCTCGTGTCGTCAGCGGGGGCCGCACAGGCCTGCCTGCCCTCACTCTGGCCCACAGACCGGGACCCGGCGTGCCGCACGCTTGCACCACCCGAATCAGGTACGCCCAGACGGTCGCGCCATTGTATCGGGCTGCATATGCGTCGCCGCCCGCGCCCATCAACCCAGCCAATAGGACCGAGCCGCTGTTATCCGTGTCGAGGACCGCCACCGTCGCCTGGGCGATGGCATCGGGATCGGTCAGGGGATCGAAACCGATGGTCGCCGAGGTGATATCGAAGGTGGTAGTAGCCCCGCCCGCCAAAACCTCGAAATCGACGCCGACCACCGGGTCCGCCTCAAACGCGAGATCCAAAGTATTGAGCGTGGCCAGCACCGTACCATCTCCTGCCACGATGGGCTCGGGCTGATTGAGCGACCACGCGTATTGGCCCGTCGTGTTTGCCGGAAAGAAGTACTCGAGCTCGCCGGTCTTGGAACCTGCGCTGGCCTCGATCGTCACCATTGTTCCGGTCAGGGGAGTTCCAGCCGCCAGCCCGGTGGCCGCTGAAGTCATCAGGGCCGCCACAGCCAGCGTCGTCGCAAGCCACGATCTCGACCCCCACCTGCTTGTTGCCATAGAGCCGTCCTCCTCCTCAAAGATTTGCGCTTTTCCCAACCCTTAGCGTATTTGCGCTGGGGGCGAAAGGGTTGCATACAAAGGGTGAGATATCCCTTCCTCTTCGTCTCACCATTGTTGGTCCTCATACATTCTACCCGATGGTCCCCATAACTGCAACAAAAAAAACAAGAAATGCGGGGGGCAGTCCCGGGGGACGTTCAGGATCGTCGGTCAACAGGGGCGGAGCACACCGGCTCTCTTTATAACTCCTTTAATTAGTGCACCTTACGCCTCGACGGGCACCGCTCCGCCCTCAAAAAAACGGGCCGCCCCGACTGGACGGCCCGCGTGTGCTCGTTCGTTATTCGCCGGTCAGGCCGGCCGGCGCCGGGTCCGAATCATCGCCAGGCCGCCGAGACCCAGGAGCACCAAACTCGCCGGCTCCGGGACTACTTCAAACCGACTTGTCCCGCTCGCCGAGTCGTTCGGGGTCAAAGAGAAGTAGAAGTGAGACGAGATACTACTAACGGTCGCCGGGATCGTTTCCCACAAGGTGGGCAGCTCCGGTCTCCGATCGGTGTCATATTCCGAAGCCCCTGTAGCCGCGACCACCGGGTCCGTGAGGAGGCCGGTCCAGATATTGACCGGGGGGGCCGGGGGCGCGGGGTTGTTGTAACGGGCCTCGTACGCGGCACCGCCGTCGAAAAGGCCGGTCAACGTGGCACCGTCAACGTCATTGTCGGTGACCGTGAGCCCCGCGGTTGCATAGGCATCCGGATCCGTCAGTGGATCGAAGCTGATGATCGCCGAGTTGATCTCGAAGTCCGTGCCGTACTCGTCCGCCACCACGCTGAAATTGAGCGTCACGGCCGGATCCGCGTTGAACACCAGATCGAGCAAATCGAACGTCCCCAATTCGATCTGGTTCTGGGTTGATAAGATGGTCACGGGCTGGTCGAGGCTGTACCTATACTCTCCTTGGATAACCGTTCCGATGGGGAAGACCTTCTCGAACTCACCCGTCTCGGTGCCCCCGGGCGTTTCGGCCTCGGCCTCGATGTGCACGATAGCGGCGGTCATGGGTATGGCTTCAGCCCAAACGCTACCTGCTGGCACCAGCAGTGCTACCGTCGCAAAGACAGCACCACTTAGCCATCCTACTCGTCCGGTCTTATTGTGTAGCATGCGTCGTTGCCCTCCTGATGTTATTTGCGCTTCACTTACCCTCCCTAACGCTATGGCGCAAAGAGATATTGCCGCAGATGGTGAGATGTTCTTTCCTCTCACCTATAGATTTGGCGTTATTTTAACCGGCCTCCGGCACCGTTGCAAGAAGAAAATGTCAAAAAAATGCAGAAAAAGCCGGCTCGAGCCCGGCCACCTACCATGGACCCTCCAGCAGGGGCGGATTGACCTGCGTTCTGCTGTAATCCCTTCTGCTGACGAGGCTTAGATGGGGGAGCACCCGGGCGGGGGCAAAGGGATCGAGCGATCCAGCGGAGTCCGCTCGTGCCTGCCCTGCTGTCCCGCAGGAGTCACGGTCCCGCAAGCGGGTCCGGCCGGTCAGCCTTGGCCGCGGCGGGTCCGAATCATCGCCCGCCCGCCGAGGGTCGCCAGGACCAGCGCCCTGCCCTCAACCCTCAAAAAAACGGGCCGTCCCAACCTGGACGGCCCGCGTCTGCTCGTTCGTTATTCGTCGGTCAGGCTGGCCGGCGGCGGGTCCGAATCATCGCCAGGCCGCCGAGACCCAGGAGCACCAAACTCGCCGGCTCCGGGACTACTTCAAACCGGCTTGTCCCGCTCGCCGAGTCGTTCGGGGTCAAAGAGAAGTAGAAATGAGAGGAAATACTGCCAACGACGGTCCCCGGGATCGTTTCCCACAAGGTGGGCAGCTCCGGTCTCCGATCGGTGTCGCCCCCCGGACCCCCTGCAGGCGCGACCACCGGGTCCGTGAGGAGGCCGGTCCAGATGTTGACCGGGGGCGCGGGCGGCGGGGGGTTGTTGTAACGAGCCTCGTACGCGGCACCACCGTCGAAAAGGCCGGTCAACGTGGCCCCATCAAGGTTATTGTCGGTGATCGTGACCGCCGCGGTTGCGTAGGCATCCGGATTCGTCAG
>CAZOIA010000146.1:0-14500 GCA_964579675.1 uncultured Planctomycetales bacterium
ATCTGACCATGGCGGAGATCGGGGTGGTTCTGGACCTGTCCGAGTCGCGGGTGAGCCAGATTCACAAGGACGTGATCACCCGACTGCGGAACCGGTTCAAGGGCAAGCTGGAAGGGGAACTGGTCGCCTGATTGGGGACCGGCTCCAGGGGCCCGGCACTACAGGCACATTCGCTCGAGGTGCGTGAAGAACTCCGGGAACAGCTCTCTGACGCACTGGGGGTCGCGAATGACAATGCCCGCGGTTGCCAGCCCCACCAAGGTGAAGCTCGCGGCCAGGCGAGCGTCACCATGCGGGTCGATCGTAGCAGGCTGAATGCGGCGGGGGGGGACGATGGTCAAGCTGTCACCAACGAGTTCGACCTTTGCCCCGAGGCGGGTCAGCTCCCGGGCGAGGTTCGTGATGCGCTCGGGATGCCGCCCCGGGAGCGGGGCGATGTTGCGGATCCGCGTCGGCCCGTCGGCAAAGAGGGCCAGGACGGCCAGGGTGACAGCGGCATCGGGCATGCTGGTCAGATCGACCTCGATACCGCCGAGCCGCCCGGCCTGGTCGGGACCGGCTACCGAGATACCCATCGCGGATCGCTCCACCCGACATCCCATCTGTTCCAGCGCATTGATGAATCCGGTGTCCGCCTGGACGCTCGGGGTAATGATCCCCTCAACGGTGACCGTTCCCCCCGCGATGGCCGGTGCCGCCAGGAAACAGCCTGCGATGGCGGCGTCCGGCTCAACGCTGCAGGTGGCGGCTCTGTAGCGTTGGGGGGCGGGCACGATGAATCGCTGCATCCCGTCGGCCACAACCTGTACGCCGAACGTTTCCATCACAGCCAGGGTCGTAGCTGGCTCACACGGCTCCACGGCAGAACCGGCGAGTTCGACGAACACGTCGCTTTGGGCACAGGGGGCGACCAGGAGCACGGCGCTGATGGCCGAGGTGGAAAACGCCCCCCGCACGGTTCCACCCCGCAGGCCGGCGCCGAGAACTTGGATCGGCAGATGCCCGGGCCTGCCGGCGCACGCAAGCGTCGCTCCGAGGTCGATCAGCGCGTCGAGGAGCGTCTTGACGGGCATTTCACGCAATGGCTCCGCCGCGTTCAGGCGGTACCGCCCGCGCCCGAGGCAACAGGCGGCGGCGATCAGGTGCATGATCGTTTCGTCGCGCTGGAAGAACAGGTTGGCCTCGGAGTTGGGCCAGTATCCGCCAGTGCCGGCTATGTCGAGCCTGCCCGGAGCCTCGTCGAGTCGGATTGAGACCCCCAGCGACCGGAGCATGTCGGTCAGGTCGCGGACCTGGTCTGTCATGGCAACGTTGCTGAGCTGGGACGTGCCGTCAGCCAGGGCGGCCGCCACCATCGCCCGCTGAGTCAGACCGACGGCGCCCGGCAAGTGCACAACCGCGCGGATCGGATGCGTGAGGGGCTTGACCGCGTAGGTGCTCATGGTGCGCATCCTACCATCGAAGGGGCCCTTGGACGAACCGCACGGCGAGCAGCTCATGCAGGAAACAGCAGTCGCTCGAATACGAGTCGCCCTGCGTGGTGGACGTCGACGCCGATCATGAGCGTGACGATCTCATAGTGGAACGTGACGAGCCAGGCCAGTGCCAGGCTCAACCGGCTGCGGACAAGGCGAGCACGGACAAGCCGCTGATAGAGGGCCGAGTTGGCCTCGCGCCGGCGTTTCCAGAACTGCAACCAGAGCCGCCGGGCCCCCAAGCCGATCCCCTGGGCCAGTCCCCACAACAGGTAGCACGGCAGGGGGGCGTGCCAGAGCCCGACGAATAGAAAGGTGAGCGTGAAGCTGAGGAAGAAGTGCAGACGCCTGCGGACCAGGGGAATGAAAAGGTAATCCCGCAGCCATGCTCCGAGGGTGATGTGCCAGCGTCGCCAGAAGTCCGATATGTTGGCGGCCACCCAGGGGTAGTTGAAGCTCTCGGGCACGACGAAGCCCATGGTGCGCCCGACGGCGATGCCCAGATCCATGTAGGCGCTCATCCAGAGGTAGAAAGCGATGGGGGCAAGGTAGATGCGGGCCAGCACTTCAGCAGTGGGGAGCGACTGCGGCTGATCGAAAAACGGGTCCAGCGGGAATCGTTCCTGGAGCGCGGCCAGGATGCCGAGGCGGAGCAGGCCGGTCAGGAAGCGGAGGCCCGCGGTGCCGACGCTGCGGTGCTCACGCGGGTTGCCATGAAGCTGGCCGGTGAACTCGCGATAGCGGTAGATCGGGCCCATGCGGAGGGTCGGGGCGAACAGGAGGTAGGCCAGGAAATCACCGATGCCGGGCTGCGCCGTGCGGCCGGCACTCACGTCAGCCAGCACGTGGAGGGTCTTGAGGAAGATATACCCGAAGCCCGCCCAGTGGAGGTAGAAGTACAAGGGCTCGGGGTCGGGAAGCTGCGGCAACCAGGGCGGTTGCGGATAGAAAAGGAGTGCGGCGTACCACGCGACGAGAATGGCGACGCCGAGCCGATGCCGGGCCCGGGTCCCGCATCGCCTGATCACGCCCAGTCCCATCACAACCAGCCCGGCGAGAGTGAGGGTATAAGCGAGCCCGAGCGTGGCCAGGGCGAGCAGGAGGCTGCTGGCAGTCAGGAAGGTTGCCCGGTGGCGGCGGGGAACGGACCCGTAGAACGGCACGAAGGCCAGATAGAGCAAGACCCCGAGTGGCCCGCGGGTAACGTCGTGCCCGTCCTGGACGAAATGAAGCCAGCCGTCCGGGCGAAGCGCCCACTCAACCGTGGCTGCCAGTGTCAATTGCCGCTCCTGAAAGCGTTGCCCGGGGTCACGTTGCCGCTCGGTCCGAGCCCGTTATAATCGCCAGCAAGGATCGGAACGCAACTTTTGTGTACCCTGTGAGGTCGGGGGCGGCCCGGCCGCGGCATTGGCATAAGAGGTCCCTGGTCATGACCCATATTGTCTGTCTCCTGGCCGGCGACGGGATAGGGCCCGAGGTGACGTCGGCGGCGCGATGCGTGATCGAGGCGTCAGATGTGGACATCGAGTGGGTCAACCTGCCGATCGGCAAGACGGCCCTGGAGTTCTGCGGCAGTGTGCTGCCGGAGCGGACGATTGCCGCCATTGCTGGTCACGGGGTAGCCCTGAAGGGCCCGGTGACCACGCCCATCGGCCGGGGGCACCCGAGTGTCAACGTGCAGCTCCGTCGGCGTCTGAACCTTTTCGCCGCCGTGCGTCCGGTGCGATCCCTCCCGGGGGTCAAGACGCGGTTCGACAAGGTTGACCTGGTCATAATCCGTGAGAATACCGAGGGGCTGTACTCCGGGCTGGAGAACGAAGTCGTCCCGGGCGTGATCCAGAGCCTCAAGATCGCGACCACCGTGGCCTGCACGCGAATCGCCCGGTTTGCATTCGAGTACGCCGTCTCGCACAAGCGAAAGAAGGTGACGGTCTTCCACAAAGCCAACATCATGAAGAAGTCGGACGGGCTGTTCCTGCAATGCGCGGACAAGGCTCGCGCGCCCTATGCGGACGCGGTCGAGTACGAGGAGCTGATCATCGACAACGGCTGCATGCAGCTCGTGAGCGACCCGTCGCGATTCGACGTGCTGCTGCTGGAGAACCTGTACGGCGACATTGTGAGCGATCTGGCGGCAGGGCTGGTGGGCGGTCTGGGCCTGGTCCCGGGGGCGAATTTCGGAGAGATGTGTGCGGTATTCGAGCCGGTTCACGGCTCGGCGCCGGCTATCGCCCGCCAGGGTATCGCCAATCCGCTCGCCTGCATCATGAGTGGGGTGATGATGCTGGACCACCTGGGCGAGACCAAGGCGGCGACGAGGGTTCGCACGGCCTGCGATGCGGTTCTGAAAGAGGGGAATCCCGAGCACCTGACGCCCGACATCGGGGGGAAGGGCAGTACTCAAGGGCTGGTGGACGCGATCATTCGAGCGATGGCGTGAGCAGGGCGACCACGGGCGAGACTTTGGTGGTGGGGACTCGCGGCTCCCAACTGGCCCGGGCCCAAACGGGGTGGGTCGTCGATCGCGTCCAGGCTGCACATCCCGGCCTGAAGATTCGAACCGAGATCATCACGACCACCGGCGATCGCGAGCAGGACCGCCCGTTGCCGGAGATCGGGGCCAAGGGGCTGTTCACCCAGGAGCTGGAGGGGGCACTGCTGGCGGGCTCGATCGACCTGGCGGTGCACTCGGCCAAGGATCTGCCCACGGAGCTTGACCGCGAACTTGATATCCTGGCCTTTCCGATTCGCGAGGATCCGCGCGACGCCTGGGTGTCCGCCAGCGGAACTGCATTCGATGAGCTGGCCCCGGGCAGCGTGGTGGGTACGAGCAGCCTCCGCCGGCGGGCCCAGTTATTGATGAAGCGCCCGGGGCTGCGGTTCGCGGGACTGCGGGGCAACCTGGACACGAGAATCAGGAAAATCCACCGCGGCGACTGTGCCGGGGCGGTGCTGGCTATGGCGGGCTTGAATCGGGCGGGCCTGGCCCGGCACGTGACGCATCCGTTCACCCCCGCGGTCATGCTGCCGGCCGCCGGACAGGGGGCGTTGGCATTGGAAGGGCGAGCGGGCGACGAGCGGGTGCGGGGGCTGATGCGTGCGGTCCATGACGAGCCCACCGCGACGGCGGTTGGGTGCGAGCGTGCGATTCTGGCGGAGTTGGACGCCGGCTGCCGGGCTCCGGTGGGAGTCCTGGCGGTGGTGGAAGGCGGCGATCTGCACTGTGAAGCGCTCGTGACCGATCCCCGCGGCCAGCGCCTGGTTCGCAGCCAGGTCGCCCACCCGCTTGATGACCTGCCCGGGTTGGTGCGGGCAGTAGTCTCCGAACTCCGGGCGGGCGGCGCGGATGAGATCATTGCTGCTTGCAGGCAATCATGAACGGGACGTTTCTTGCGAAAGGGCGATGCGAAGCCGCAAGCGGCACGGGAACGTGCGGTTGCAGGCGGGAACGTGCGGTTGCAAGCGGGAAGACGAGGCTGGAAGCGGCTCGGGGGCGGCGGCTCAGAGCGGCCAGACGACCGGGATAAGAGTCGTCGCGGTAATACACAAGAGCAGGTTCAACGGCAGACCGACCCGCATGAAGTCGGTAAACCGGTACCCCCCGGGGCCGTAGACCATCATGTTCGTTTGATACCCGATCGGCGTGATCAGGCTCGCGGAGGCAGCGAACGCGACGGTCATGGCAAACGGCCGGGGGTCAACCCCAAAAGCGTTGGCAACGGCAACGGCGAAGGGGAATACTAGGGCCGCGGCGGCATTGTTGGTGATCAGCTCGGTAAAGAGCGTGGTCAGCAGGTAGATGGCGGCGATGGCGGCGACCGGGCCCCAGCCGCGGGTGACGTCGAAGACGAGCAGGGCGATTGCCCCGGCTGCCCCCGAGTTGTCAAGCGCTTTGCCCAGGCCGAATGCCGCCGCGATCGTCAGCAATACCTGCCAATCGAGACTCTGGCGAGCACTGGTGGCGGATATGCACCGCGTTGCCACCATCAGGCCTGCCACCAGAAACGCGGCAACCACGGTGGACACAATGCCGGTTGCCATGAGGACGACCAACACGCCCAACAGGGCTGCGGACAGCTTGGCCCGCTCGTGGCGAACGGGCCTTGCCCCCTCGACGCTGCTGACCAGGAAGAAATCGGGATTGTTCCGCTGAGCCCGGGCGAAGTGGGCGGTGGTTTGCAGGAGCAAGGTGTCGCCGGCCCGGAGCACGATGTCGCCCACCCGTCCCTTGAGGCGGGCTGCCCCGCGGTGGACGGCCACGACGGCGGCGTTGTAAAGGGCCCGAAAGTTCGCATCCCGGATGCTCCTGCCGATCAGGGGCGAGGTGGCTGATATGACTGCCTCGCAAAGCTGCCGGTGTTGCCGGGCGGACGGATGTCCCTCGTAGCTGTCGTCGGCGGTGGGGGCCAAACCGGGGATCCGTTCCAGATCGACGATTGTACTGACCACCCCGGTGAAAGTTAGTCGATCCCCCGCCTGAAGGGTTTCGTCGGGTGATACGGGGGCAATGATCCGGCTCTCGCGGGAGATTTCGATGAGGAACAAACCGGGCAGATGGCGGAGTCCCGCCTCGGCCACCTGCTGCCCGACCAATCGGCAGTGGGGCTGGACCACCATATCGACCAGGTACTCCCGCGACGTTTCGCTCAATTGCTCCAGCAGATCCTTGCGATCGGGGAGCAGCCGGCGCCCGACGAACAGGAGGTACACCGTGCCGATGACCGCGTAGGGCAGGCCCACGTACGTCAGTTCAAACAGGCCAATGGGGCGCATGTGGCAGTCGATCATCAGCCCGTTGACGACCAGGTTCGTACTGGTTCCGATCAGGGTGCAGGTGCCTCCCAGGATGGCCAGGTAGGACAGGGGAAGCAGCAGGCGTGAGGGTGAGACGCGGTGTTTCCGGCACCAATCGGTGACGACGGGGACGAGCATGGCGACGACGGGCGTGTTGTTGAGAAAGGCTGACATGCCGATGACGGGCGGGGCGATTCGCAGGATCGCGGCGCGTTCGGCACGCGCCTTGCCCAGCACGCGGCTGCCGATGCGGTCGAGGGCACCGGTTTCCCGGAGGGCGGCCACCACGACGTACAAGGCGGCGACGGTGAGCATGCCCTGGTTGGCGAACCCGCCGAACATCTCCTCCCGGGTGATCACGCCGGCAAGTCCCGCAGCAACGATGCCGCCGAGAAGGAGAGCATCCGGGGGGCCCAGATTCCGAACGAGGCCCCCAAAGATCAGGGCGATGATCCCCAGCGTGAACCAACCCTCCCAACCCATTGGCCCGGTCTCCGTTGATGCTGGAGGGCGATGCCTGGCCGTCGATGGCCCGTGGACGGCAGTGGTTTCGCGAATGCCGCCGGCGAAAACCCGGGGCATTACCAGTTGAACTTGTCCACCACCTCACTCAAGTAGTCAACGCCGTTGGCCTGCTCCTTGCGGAGTTCGCGAAGCATGCCCTCCTCTGATCGCCGGCGTTCTACTGCCCGTTCGGCCATCACCATCAGTTCGTAGGCCGACTGCGTATCGGGGGCCCGCTTCAACTTGGCCCGCAAGGTGGGGCTGTCGAGCAACTGGCTGCTGTTGGCCAGGATGCGAAGGTGTTCCGGGACGCTCTTGGGGGGCCCTGCGATCATCATGACGGTATCAACGGCATGCCCCTCGTTGTCCCAGCGGACCGGCCTGCGGAGGATCATAACGGCGATGCCGAACCGCTTCAGGCCGGGTAATCGGCAGTGCGGGATGGCAGCCCCGTTGGTGAACGCTGTCGTCCGGGCCTGCTCGCGGGCCAGTACGGCATGTTCTATGGTATCGCGCTCGACCCCCAGCAGGGGCCCCAATCTTCCGCATAGCCGTGCGATGACATCGGCGGCGCTGTCGGCACCGTCGGCGATTTCCATCGTTTCGGGTGACAAACTCTCTTCTACCAACACCTTCAGTGCTCCTGAGACCACGAGGAGGATCGCTCCAGCCCCGTCCATTCCATGGTTATCGACCATCGGCGGAGATCTCTGATTCTATTCGTTCGGGCGCCCCGCGTGTAGGGCAAACGACGTAGAACGGCTCCCTGGGGTGCGTGACAGAATCGGTGGGGCTCGCAGAAAGCCGTGGACTCGTCTTTCCCGGATGGCCTGACGCGGCCCGCGAACAAGTGCCAATGTGAGAAAGTGACAAGAGGCCGGCTACGACGTGCCTTTTCCACTTTCGCACTTTCCCACGTTCGCGCCTTCGCACCTTCCCACCCTTCGGGCCGGGGCTTGGCGGAGGCAGCATAGGGCTTCCTCCGGCCCGCCGCCTGGACTATCACGGCCCCGGCTGCCTGGGCGTGTATCCCTGGGCCCCCGGCGTCGGGATGGGGCCTCCCCTCGTCCCCCATCCGGGCTGCCGATGCCCCGTCGGGGGCCTGCGCCAGCAGTGCCGGGCAAGGAAGTTGCAGCGGTGCCCGCCAAGCACGGATCCCCGATTCGGGCACCACGCTTGACACCCGCAGCCGGCAGGTGATGATCCTGTCTGCCGCCGTCGATGGCAAGCACATACATGGCCGGGTTCGGAGATCGCAAGCGAGCCGCGGGTTTCAGGACGTGCATAGAGTGGATAACGGCTCTGACCGTGTCGGAACCGGCCCTGATCGCGTCGGAGGTCGCTAAACACGTACCAGGGGCCGGCTCCGATCGCGCCGGAACCGGCTCTGATCGCGCCGGGAAGGGCTAAGCACGTATGGGCTTGAAGCCCGCGGCGCTTTGGAGTTATGACCACCCGGGCAATAGAATCCATCCGTTTTAGTTGGCAGGACGATCGCGTAAGGGAACACAGGTGACATGTTAAGTACGCTGGTGATGCTGACGGCAATAACGGCAGGAGCGGTGCCGGTGGAGGAGCGGATCAACCTGGTGGATTTCGCGAGGGTGGTCCAATACACCGGCGATTCGCCGGCGACGCTGGCGGTGCGGGAACTGGAACGTGGGGCCGACGGCTGGTCGGCCTGGCGGGGCGATGACGGGCAGTACATGATCGCCGTGGAATGGGATGAGCCTCGGGACGTTGCCGAGGTGAACATCGAGTTCCGCCACGCGATCGCCGACCGCGACCAGATCAGAGTGCAGTACTGGCAGCACCACTGGCCAAGTTCGGCCGGCGGTGGCTGGGCACCATTGGACGACCCGTTCCACGGCAAATGGGTCACGGGCAAGGGCGACTGGTGGGCGGGCGATCGGGACGTTTCCCTCGCGTTTGTTCCCTACCGCGAAGAGCAACCAGGGGACAACGCGCCGGGTATGCGTTACCGGCGGACCTGTCGATTGCGGTTCGCGTGCGGCCAGAACGACCTGCCGCCCGTGCGGTACCTCCGGGCCTACGGGCCAAGCGAACCGGCGGAAGCCACGTTCGACATTCGCCTCGACCCCGACAGCAACTTCAGGCCGCCGCTGATGGTCTCGGTGGTGAACGGGTACGTGCTCGGTGGAGATGGCCTTACCACGACGCAAACCGCGCGTCTGGATGACGCCCCGGCGTCGATCCATGTCCGATACGCCGAGGGCGACCTGGATACGGCGACCCGAACGATCGTCACGGTTCGGGATCGAGACGACCCGCTGCGCGGCTGGTCTTTTCTGCCGGCCGAGGCGGTGAAGTACGGCATCATCCGCGTCCCTGCCCTGGGCGTCGTGATCATGCATCGGGGCAGCGAGCGGGACCTGGAGGCCGGCTTGAGTCCCGGCACGTCGGTCTTCGATCGCGTCGGGGCCGAGCCCGAGCAGACCTTCAAGCGCGCCCGGCGCGAAATCCCCGCCTTGAAGAAAACCAGACATGAAGGGCAACTGCCGTACCTGCCGATCGGCCCACCGGACGCCCGCCAGGAGATCGCGGTCAGTTGCGACGGCAGTATTCTTCTGGCCAAGAGTGCGCTGAAGGCTCGAGCCGCTGACCACGATCGCCTGAACTGGCCGGCCGAGGCGTGGATGATTCGACTGAGCACCGGCGAGCCGCCCTTCGATCACGCCTCCGAGGGCAACGTCAAGCAGAAGCTCCTCGATGGATACCTGCCGATCGTGATCAACTCGTGGGTGCATGGCGGCATCGCCTGCGAGCAGACCTGCGTCGCGACGTTCCTCGCTGGAGAGCCGGCGGATATGCGGGGGGACGAGACGGTCGTGCTGTTGTCCCGGCTCAAGGTGACCAATACGCTAACCGAGCCGGCCCATGCGGTGGTCCGGTTGCGGAGCGACCCGGGCGAGGCGCTGATGCTGGACGACAGGCACGTGCTGGCCCGCGGGGCTATCAAGGATGGTAAAATCGAGCCCTACGATGAGCCGCGCTACCGCTTCCGGGTGCGTGCGCCGAAAGGCGGCAAGCTGGCCGTCGCGCCGGCCGGAGACGATTCACCCCAGTCGATGCTCCTGTACCGGCACCGACTCGGGCCGGGGGAATCGGCGGTTGTCACTTGGCTTGTGCCGTTCGTCACCATCGATACCGACGCGGAGCGGGAGCAGATCGCCCGACTGGACTTCAACCATGTACTGACCCGCGAAGCCGATCGCTGGCGGCGTATCGTTGCCGGGGCGGCACGGATGGAGGTGCCCGATCCGCTGCTCAGTGATTTCTACAAGGCTCAGCTCACCCACATCCTGATCACCGCTGACCGCGACCCGTACAACGGCACGCGGGTCCTGCCCGCAGCGACGTACTCCTATCACGTATGCCTCAACGAATCATGCCACCAGATCCGGGCCCTGGAGGTCCGGGGCCTGCACGATGAGGCACAGCGGTTTCTCGATGCGTTTGTGGAGGGGCAATCCAGTCGGGGACTGCATGGCCGGTTCCCCGACAAAGAGGGTGTGCTGCATGGCCTGCCGACAAAACACGGCGACTACCAGACGTTCAACTACAACCTGGACCACGGCTTCGCGCTGTGGATGCTCAACGAGCACTACCGGTTCACGCGCGATCGGGCGTGGCTGAAGAGAAACGCCCACGCCCTGATTGCCGCGTGCGATTTCGTGACGCGCGCGCGCCAGGCGCGGCCGGAATCCAACACGCTCGGCCAGGACGATGTACGATGGGGCGTCGGTCTTCTGCCCCCGGGACACCTGGAGGACCCGCCCGAGTGGCTGTGGTGGTTCGCGGTCAACGCGTACGCCTGCCGGGGGATGCGAGCCACGGCGGAGTCGTTAGCCGAGATCGGTCACGACCAGACGGCCCGCATCGCCCGGGATGCCGAGGCGTTCGGTCGTGATCTGAGCGATTCGTGCCGGGAGTCGATGGTCCGGGCGCCGGTGGTTCGGCTCCGCGACGGGACGTACGTTCCGCATCAGCCCACGCGAAGCCGCCTCCGCGGGCGCGACCTCGGCTGGATCCGCGACGCACTTTACGGGCCCGTGCACCTGATCGATTGCGGCATCTACCTGGACGAGTCCGCCGAGGCCGAGTGGATCCTCCGCGACGCCGAGGACAACGTGTTCATCGGCGAGGCCCGCGGGCGCAAGCTCGACGACTTCGACCGCCAGTGGTTCAGTTGGGGCGGGATTACGCTCCAGTCGAACCTCCTGCCCAATCCACTGGTCTATCTCCGCCGCGGGCAGCCGAAACACGCGATCCGGGCCTTTTACAACAGTCTGGCTGCCAACGTCTATGCCGATGTGCGGACGTTCTGCGAGCATCCGATCCAGGCGTACGGGATTGGCACCGGGCCTTTCTTCAAGTCGCCGGACGAGTCGGCGTTCATCGTCTGGCTCCGCCATCTGCTGATTCTTGAAAGGGGTAACGACCTGGAATTGCTGGCTGGAGTGCCGGCGGCATGGCTGACCCCGGGCAAGGAGATCGCAATCCAGGCCGCAGCCACCTGGTTCGGACCGATGGATCTGCGGGTCCGGTCCCGGGCTGCCCCCCGGCAGGTGGTGGTGGACCTGTCAGCCCCGAGCCGCAATCCTCCCCACACCGTCCGGCTGCATCTGCGGGTACCCGAGCCCATCCGGGCGGTGATGCTCGACGGTCAGGCGCTCACCACCTTCAACGCCGACAAAGGAATCATCACGCTTCCCGGCCGCGTGGGCCGGGCGGGCATTGTCGTATCCTATTGACTCGAACTGACGGGTTCCCCCGCCGGCATCGTTTGCAGCACGACGGGCGCAGAGGAACCGGTCAGTTTGGGGTGTTTAGAACCTTGCGGCGAGACATGAGCGCGCTTTGCGCGCATGTTCTTCCACAAGGTTCCTCTTTGGTTGCGGACCAGGAAAAGGCGGTCCGCCTTAGATCACTTCCCAATGCTCAATTCGATCGGCTCGCTGCTGACGGAGCCGGTGAAGATATCTGCAGGCACCTTACCCTTGTTGTTGCGAGCCCGAAGGTACTCCCGCAATCGTTGCGGCGTGGCGATGTGGAGGTAGCGCACGCTCAGCTCGACCGTTCCCGGCTCATCGACTCCCGCCTCCCGGGCCCACCGGTGAATGGTGGCGACGTCTGCGCGAGCGATCGTCAGTGCCTCGCCCGGGCCGAGTGCCCGGGTCCGATCCAGCCGGAACACGGGCGGCGTCGCATCGAGCCCCAACACCAGGAGCTCCGCCTGGCTGTCGGCCATCGGCAAGAGTCGCCATTCGAGCCGGGCCTGCACCGCCAGTTCGCTTCCGAGGTTCAGGTTGATCCACTGCGTCCGGTCCCACGTGCTTTGCAGCTCTGCTATCAGCATCTCACCGGCCCGCCTCAGCCGAAGCACCAGCGGCCTGGCCGACCGGCGAACCGCCTCTGGGGCGCCTTGGAGCACCTCTACGCTAACCGGATCAGCCCGCACCAGCCCGAATCCTTCTTTCGTCCACGACTCGTCGCGCCATTGCGGTTGGTGGGCAAATGCGATGGTGTACGTCCCGGCCGACAGCATCGGGTAGCGTGCCCAGCCGCGGTTGAACAGCGGGACCCGCAGGCAAGCGGTCTGGCCGGGCTCAACCAGATGCGACGGCGGTGTTGCTCGCGCCCGGACATCGACGACCTGGTACACCGCCCGATCCCGATCGATCGGCTCGATCCTCAGATCGACCGGTTGGCCGTCCGGACCGGTCACGATCAGGAAGTCGGCGGCATCCAGCATCGCTGCCACCTGGCTGGCGTCGTCGTGTGCCGGGTGGGTGGCCGGTGTGTCCGCGGACCCTGGCCACGGAACGCGGAGCGGCCCGCCGGTCAGATTATGGGCGGAAAGGACCAGGGTGACCGGCTCATCCCAGTTCACCCGGGCACGATTGACCTCGATCCGCACTTGGGCGCCGATCAGGACGGCGGTCTCGAGCTCGTCGAGCAGGTCCCGGGCCACCAGGGCGGCTTCAAGGTCCGGCCCCGAGGCCGCCTGCCGGAGTGCCCCGAACGCCAGGGGCCCCCACGCGGCCAGTTGTCGCATTGCCGCCCGCCGCTGGGTCGGCAAGGGGTGGCCCAATTGCCGGACCGACCGGCGAATCTCTGCCGGGCTCGGGACCGCCGGCCGAGTCGATGGTCCCGCCGAGACTGAACCATCGGTCGGCGTTGCCCCCGGGTGACTCGCCGGAACCGACGCCGGACGCGTTGCCGGCCCGTTCGCAAGAGCGCCCGTATCCACTACGGCCGCGACGACCGTGGCCAGGACCACCACCAACCAGCCGAGAGGTCTCTCTGATCGCATTCTTCTGCCCGAGCACGGAGGGTCAGGAAAGCGGTCATACTACTTTCCTGCACGTTTCGGCAAGTTACCGCGCCCTCCGTCTGGCTTACGAGCCGATTGACGTACGCCGCCCCGGCAAGAAACAGGATGTCACCTTTACGGGCCCCAGGGTAGTCATCGGCGAACTCAAAGGGTATCCTCCGGGAATCACGTGGCTTGTTGATCTGTGTGCGGCGGAAGGCAACATGACAGGGCGACTGGTGATTGCTCTCGTCGGGAGCGTGGGATTCGCCGTTAGTGCGATTGCCGCGTACGTTCATCTTAGGCACCCCTGGCCCTGGGCCCGGGCAGTCTTGCGGCTTGCCGTGGCCATTGCCGTCGGCGTAAACGTCGTCTTCCTGGCTCACGGGATTCGCGTGGAGGGGGCGACCGAGACCCTCGAGCACAACTTCGAGGCCGCGGTCCTGCTGGCCACGCTGATCGCGCTGACGGGCATCGGCACCCACCTGTCCCCGGCGTTGCGCGGGCTGGACAGCTTCCTCCTCGTTGTCGCTGCCGCGAGCCAACTGGGTTCATTGACCGTGATGCACAAGCCCGATCCGGTCTTCACGGGCCGCCCCTGGTTCATCAGTCACGGCCTGGCGTTCGCCCTGAGTGCCACTTTTTTCGTGGCGGGCGGGGCGGCGGGGGTCGCCTACCTGCTGGTCAATCACATGATCCGCCGGAAAGCCGCCTCGGCCGTTCTCGGCAACGTGGCCTCCCTCGAGGCGCTGGAACGCTTTGGCCGATGGATGCCGATCATGGGGTTCCCGCTGTTCACCTACGGGATCCTGACCGGGCTGTGCGGGGTCTGGCACCGGGACGACATTGGCCGGACGACGTGGTACCTGGACCTGACCTTCGTCTCGTCGCTGGCGGCTTGGCTGGTCTACGCCTATCTGTCCTATTGCCTGATGTGCAGGCCCCGGATCCGCGGGCGGCAGGCGGCGACGCTGGCAACCTGCGGGCTGGGGCTGATCGTGATCGTGCTGGTGTTCAAAGAGTTCCTGTCCCCGATGCACCAATGAGAACGCTGGTCGTAGGCTGCAATCACCGATCCGCCCCCGTCGAGAAGCGCGAGCAGATCGCATTCGACGAAGCGGCGGTCCCCCGCGCCCTCCAGCAGCTCAAACAGCAGTACCCTCGGGCCGAGGCCGTCCTGCTCTCCACCTGCAACCGGGTGGAACTCTACGTTGCCCGGCCCCTGCAGGGCCGGCCCCGCATCGAGGAGCTCATCCGGTTCATCGCCGAGTTCCACCACCTTGAAAGCCACGAGTTCGCCGACACTTTCTACAGTTACGAGGATCTCGAAGCGGTCCGGCATCTGTTCCGCGTGGCCAGCTCGCTCGACTCGATGGTGCTCGGCGAATCA
>CAZOIA010000147.1:0-340 GCA_964579675.1 uncultured Planctomycetales bacterium
CGTGCTGATCACGAAATACGGCGAGGTCAAGATCGTCGATTTCGGCCTCGCGCGGGCGACGAGCCAGCTCGCCAAGAGCGATCAGGGGATCATCAAGGGAAAGTTCGGCTACCTCGCCCCGGAGACGGTGCTCGAGCAGGGCGTCGATCACCGCGTCGACATCTTCTCGGTCGGCATCCTCCTGTGGGAGCTGCTCGCCGGCCGCCGCCTGTTCCAGGGCGACAACGACTACGCCACCGTCCGCCTCGTACGCGACGCCGTGATCCCGCCCCTCTCGGGGATGAGCGACGCCGTCCCGAGCGATCTCGATCCGATCGTCGCCCGCGAGATCGAAGGAGAC
>CAZOIA010000147.1:350-14495 GCA_964579675.1 uncultured Planctomycetales bacterium
CGCGCAATCCGTCGGCGCGGTATGGCACCGCCCGCGCGTTCGGGCGGGATCTGACGCGGTTCCTGTACCGCTACGGGGCGCCGGTCAGCGAGGACGACGTGGCGTCCCTCGTCCGGCGCGCGATGGACGTCCCCGCCCCGTCGGTGGATCGCGCGCAGAAGATCGCGCACCTCATCGATATGGTGCTCCTCGAGTTCAAGTCGCTCACCAAGGACGAGACGAGCGGCGAGGAGCCGGCCGCGATCAGCCTGAGCATTCTGCCCAAACCGGACGAGGAGGCGCCGCCCGTGAGCGAGCCCCTCGGCGGCCTCGCGGATCAGCTGGAAGGCCCGGACTCGCTCCATCCGCCGCCGCCGCCGGAGGAGGAGCCCTCCAAGGTCATCGACTGGCTTGGGCGGAACCTCTCGGCCGCGGGCGGCGGCCCGACGCTTGTCTGCGCCCACATTCCGATCGTGAGCGTAGCCGTTTTCCGCGGCAGCAACGCGGTCAAGGAGCCGCATGTCCGCGTGTCAAAGAGCATGATCTGCCGGAATCCCGGGCCGATCCTCAAGACCCTCCGCGAGCACCACGTCAACCTCGTGCTCACTGCCCACCTGCACCAGAACGAGAGGCTGTGCTATAACAAGACAACTCATATCGGGCAAGGGGCGGTCAGCGGCGCCTGGTGGAAAGGCCCGCACCTTGGCCATCCGGAGGGCTTCGGCGTGATTGACGTGCGGGGCGACGGCACGTTCGAGCACCATTACCACACGTACGGCTGGCAGGCTGAGAAAGGATGACTCGTGTGAGACGGCGGGACTTCCTCAAATCGGCTGCGCTGTCAGGGGCGGCGCTGGCGACGAATGGGGTACCTTCGTCGGCCAGGGCCGGCCAGGCACCGCAAGGGCGCCCGCGCTCGAACGCGGCCAGGCTTGCCCGGCGTGAATACGGCAAGACAGGGGTGAAGCTCTCGATCATCGGGTTCCCCGGCTTCGCTTTGACTAAGCTCGATCAGCAGCGTGTCCATCGCATGGTGGCCGAGGCGGTCGAGCGGGGCGTGAACTACTTCGACGTCGCTCCCCAGTACGGTGACGCGGAGGAGAGGCTGGGGCCCGCCCTGGAGCCTTACCGCAAGGACGTGTTCCTTGCCTGTAAGACGGCGGAGCGCACCCGCGAAGGGGCCGCCGCCGATCTCAAGGCGTCCTTCGAGAAGCTCCGCACGGACCACTTCGAGCTGTATCAGCTTCACCACATCGGCACCGGGGCCAACGACGTGGACGCGGCGTTTGCCCGGGGCGGGGCGATGGAGGTACTGGTCCAGGCGAAGAAGGAGGGTCGCGTTCGGTTTCTCGGCTTCTCGGCCCATTCGGTCGAGGCGGCGCTGACGGCGATGGATCGTTACGACTTTGACTCGGCGATGTTCGCGGTGAATTTCGCCTGCATCTATAAGGGCCGCTGGGGGCCCCAGATCATGAAGAAGGCCGGGGAGAAAGACGTTGCGTGTATCGCTCTTAAAGCACTGGCCCGCCAGCAGTGGCCCGAGGACGCCCGGGAGCGGGCCCGCAAGCACGGACGCTACCGGCGTTGCTGGTACCAGCCGATCACCGACCTCGACGAGGCGGAGCTCAGTCTGCGGTACACGCTCAGTCGGCCCGTCGTGGCGGCCATCCCGCCGGCGGCGGAGTTCCTCTTCCGGCCCGCGCTGGACCTGGCGATGGATTTCACGCCGATCAAGCCGGAGGAGGAGCAGCAGCTCAAGGCGCTGGCGGAGAACCTGGATCCGCTGTTCCGGCACGGTTAGCCTGAAACATCACCTGTTCCCAATCAGTTCCCAGCCGGCAGACTGAGCACGAAACAGGCGCCGTCATTGACGCCTTGATTCAGGTAGAGTCGCCCGCCCATGTCGCGAGCGAGGCGTCGGCTGAGAGCCAGTCCGAGCCCGACGCCGGGGGCGGAGTTGGCGGCGTCGCGGGCGGACTTGCAGAAGGGTCGGAAGAGCCGACGGGCGTCGGCCCTGGAGATTCCGGGGCCGTGGTCCCTGACGCCCAGAGTGACCTGCTTGCCCGTGCGATCGACCTCGAGATGGATGCGCCGATCTGATGCGGAAGCGGCGTACTTGCACGCGTTGTCCACCAGGTTGAACAGGATCTGCTCGACGGCCGATGTGTCCGCCCGCACCCGCGTCGTCAATCCTGATTCGGCGGCCTGGACGACCAGGTCCATGCCGGCTCTTTCTGCGCGTTCGGTGAGGCGCTCCTTCAGGCGGTCGATGAGATCACGGAGCGTCACTGTCTCCGCGCGGCTGCCGGAGCGGTTTCGCTCAAGCCGGGCGTATGCGAGCACGTTGCCTACCAGGTGGCTGAGGCGATCCGCCTCGGCCCGGAGGGTATCGAGGTACCGCCGCCGCTTCGCCTCGTCCGGGATCATGTCCCTGGTCAACATCTCGGTATACATGCGGAACGTGGTGAGCGGGGTGCGCATCTCGTGAGTGACGGCGGAGACGAACGCAGCCCGGCGCTCGCTCAGGGAGACCGTTCCGACAAGAAGTGCCGCAACCGCGACCGCCGCCAGCAGCGCGCAGATCCAGGCGACCATCAGCGAGATTTGAATGGGCGAGGTGGCCCGGCCTGGATACCCCGGCGCCGGGCCCGGGACGAGTTGCAGAGGAAGGGCGGCCAGCATGCGCGGCTCGTCGGTCGTGCGCTTCGACCTGACCGGCTTGAGCCGGGCTTCGGGTAGTAGATCCTTCACCTCGCTGGTCAGCCATTGCCGGATGGCCGGCCAGTCGAACCAGCATCCCTGAACGTACCCGCCGCCGTTGACGGAGACCCATCGTGCCAGCAGCAGCATCTCCCCGATCCACATGGGCCGGGCCAACTCCTCATTCACGTTGAAGGACGTCCGCAACACGTTGCTGCCATCGTTGGTGATGATCAGAGTGTTGGTGTCCACGTTGGCAACCCGGGCCTGCCTTTCGTTGGCGCTGAGCCAGGTCTGCTGAGCGACACCTTGCTGCATGTGCTTGTCTTGCTGGATCTCGATCTGCTGGGCCTGTCGTCTGGCTCGTTGCTGGAGGTCCAGCGTTTGGGCGGGCTGGCGGGACTGCGGCTGAGGCGATGGCCTTTGGCTAGCCTGCTCCTGCCCCTGCGTGGGTAGGACGGCCATCTGGGTAGGCTGGGTCTCGGGCGGCCCCAAGGCGGTCAGAAGCGAGTTGCGGCTGAGAAGGGATTGCAGTTCAGCCAATCGCGCCGCCGACGTTTCAATCCTCTCATGGGTCGTGTAGCGACGCGCTTCAGCCAGATCGCGCACGTTGCCCGTCGGAACCTGGGGTGAGGTAAACGTGCCGTCGGGCCCGACCTGGAAATGCAGCAGGATATAGGGCGACGCCTGGTCCAGCAGAGGGGAAGGGATCAGGACTTCGCCGAGTTGAATCTCCTCGAACATGCGGGTGTAGGCGCGCTGGGCGGGGTAGAAGGCGTTGTACGTGAAGTACGGGCGAGCACTTTCCTGCGCGATCAGCGGAGCCAGCGCCGAGTCCATGCGCCACAGGGCCAGCCGGACGTTCTCTTCCAGCGTCGCCTGGCGCCATGTGAACCTCTCCAGCCTGAGCACCGTCAGACTCATCCACCCCATGGCCGCCAGTACGACGGCAAGGCATAAAGTGAAGATCACCCAGGTGTGCCAGGGGCGAATCATTGGGACACCAGTTCCGAATGATGAATTATGAATGATGAATTATGAATTAGGGACAGGCGATGCGAGAAGTCTCCTGCAGTCCTTTGTTCATCATTCCTCATTCATCGCTCCTCGTTCATCGTTCATCGCTCCTCGCTCATCGCTCATCATTCATCGTTCCCAATTCATCGTTCATCATTCGCAAACACGTACCCTTTGCCTCTCACGGTGAGAATAATCGCCGGCTGGGCCGGGTCGTCGCGGAGTTTCTCGCGGAGCCGGGCGACGTGCATGTCGATGGTGCGGGTTTCGATGCCGCGCGGCTCGAGGCGCCAGACGCGGGCGAGGATTTCCTCTCTTGAGACGGCCCGGCCGGCGTTACAGGCCAGGTAGCGCAGGAGTTCCATTTCCCGTTCGGAGAGCCGGGCCCGCCCGCCGTCCTCGAAGCGGATCTCGCACCGGGCCAGGTCGGCCAGCCCGCCGGGAAACGGGACCTCGCTCACGTCGGAGGGTCGTTCGGGCGATCGCCGCAGGACCGCCTGGACGCGGGCGAGGAGCTCGGCCACACTGAACGGCTTGACCACGTAGTCGTCGGCGCCCAGTTTTAGGCCCCGGACGCGGTCGTTCTCTTCGCCCCGGGCGGTCAGGACGATGACCGGCAGCGTGGGTCGCGTCGCCCGCACCTCCTTGAGAATCTCGAGGCCATCGCCGCCGGGAAGGATCAGGTCGAGCAGAATCAGATCGCATTCGACCGATCGCGCCATGTCGAGGCCGGTATCGCCGCGGGCGGCTTCGAACGTCCTGTAGCCCTCGAACTCCAGCGCGTCGATGATGCCTTGCCGGATGGCGGCATCGTCTTCGATTACCAGGATTCGGTTGCTTGCCATTCTGTCAGCGTCTCCAGAGCATCCCGGGCATCCAGTCACCATTTGCTCACGCCGTCATCGGCTAAGAGCCCATCCCAAGACCTGGAAACCACCAGTTGAGAACCGGTGGCCCAGGGGAGGTCTTGGAGTGGGATCTCAATGCCCGATCCCGCAGAGAGGCGCGAAGTCCAGGTTAATCCCTTGCCGCCGTAATCGCAACGCATCACTCCCGGTTGTAACGCATCAGCCCCAGAAGTAGTGCCAGGTGTATTTGAGATCGACGGTCTTTCCCGGCTCAAGCTCGAGTTGCCACGTGATACGACCGATCCCGTTGAACCGATGCCACCAGGCCGGCCAGGAATACCAGCCCCACCAGCAGGGACTGGTGCCGCCTTCGAGGTAGTGGCCTTCTTCCTGGACGTTCACCTTTTCCACCCTGGCATCGTGGTCGGCGGTGTCGGCGTTGCCCAGCACGTGCCGGACGACCTCCAGTTCGACGGCGCGGGAGCGATGGTTGACCAGGCCGATCGTTCCGACGAGGTGGATGCGATCATACGAGTTTCCGTGCCACTTGGCGGCGTTGGGCACGCGCTCGGCTTCCATGTCGGTTTTTGTTACCTGGATGTCCACGGCGGTGGTGAGTTTCAGGTCGGTGCTCGCGCCGGCGGCGGTGTAGGTCATCATGCCCTGGGCCAGCACCCGGTTGCCCTGAACGATCAGGGCCGGTGCGGTGGTGAGAGGGTACTTGCTGTTGTTCGTGAGGCGGATCTTGTGCATGACCTTCGGCGCGGCAAAAAGCCGGGCCAGCTCCGCCTGCTGCTGGTTGTTGAATTGTCTGCGGATCTGCGGCGGCGGGACGAAGGGGATGTCCAGCGTGTACACGTCCTTGTACGGCAGGGTGAACTCGACGATGGGCAGGACCATCCGTTCGCCCTTGGCGAGCGAGACGTGCTCGACGGTGAAGACGAACAGGTCTTCGCTCCGGGCGGAATCGGGCAGGTCCGGCCCCAGGCCCGCCCGGGGTGTCGGGCCGGCCGGCGCGCGGTACTCGCCCATGCGGGCGGTCTGGGTCATGAGCCCGTTAGAGAACGCCAGGGCGGTCTGATCGCCCTCCCGGAAGTACTGTGACAACTGGGCTGCCGCCTGCTGGAGGGAAATGGGATCGATCGTGTCCTTGAACGCGAAGGTTGGCACGCCGATCACCAGGTGCGCGGTGACGTCCTCGAGATCGGTCAGTTCATTCAGCAGCGTGGCCTGAAGCTTGACCACGGCGTTGCCCTGACCGTCAATATCGACCTTGTAGCTGGGGATCCACCGGACGCCCTTCTGCAGATAGACCAGTCCCACGCTGGCATTCCTGCCGGGATCACGACCGGCCCAGTCGAGCTTTAGGGTCAGCAGGTTGCGGGATTCTTCCTTCGCAACCTTGGACTTGGGCGCCTTCTTGAACGTTACTTCCTGGATCCGGTCGATGGCTACGACCCTTACGCCTTCGTGCGTTTCGAGGAGGATGACGCTTCCCTTTTCGGCGGTCTTCTGCTGATTGTCGGGGGCGGTGGCGGCCAGTTCCTGAGAGGTCCGGGTTGGGATCCCGAGTATGGTGGCGGGGTAGGTCTTGCCGCTTTCGGTGATGAGTGCGGCCGCACCAATGTTGGCCTCCAGCAGCTCACGGAGGTTGAGCGCCGTTTGCTCGATGCTCACCTTGCGTCTGCCGGCAACCACTGCCGTAAGCTTCGCGTCCGGGTCGGACGAATAGGGCCAGAACGTTCCGATGACCGGCGTGGGCAGGTAGTCCAGCACCACGTTCCCGCCCGAGTCCGTTGGCATCTCGCCTTCATGCAGGATGAACGCGTGTCCATCCTTGAAAACCGTGATTTCCCTGGCTGGCATTCTGGCCAGGGTGTTCAGGGCGACCGATTGCTCTGCCGCCGCTACCTCGGATCCCACGCACGGTTGGACCTGCCCGGTAAGGGCGAAGAAGACTGCCGATACGGTTGCGGCGGTCATGCAGGCGTTCATGGTGACACCTCCATCCAAGTCAGGGGTGAGTTTTGGGCTCCGGGTTGCGGTTCGGAGATCACGGCACGGGTGGGCGTCGGCTCGGCCGGCTCCTGGCGAGCGCCGTCGGCGAGCACCAGGCCGACCACGCACAGAGCGACAATCAGAAGACCAGCCGATTCGGTGATGGCTCTGGTTCTGGCGCTCATTGGTTGGCGGCTCCCTGGACCAGCACCGGCTCGTCGTCCACGACCATCAGGATGTCGCCGCGGAGGGAGATGGAGCCCTGGCGTCCCTCGCGGGCCAGCCGGTGGGCGAGCGTGCGGAACTCGGCGGAACCGAACGCGATGACCTTCGCTGGGTTGATCGTGCTCTCTTTGTTGACGATGCGGCTGTCCACCCACCGGCCGTTGCGGTTGTAGAACGCGCGGTCGTTGACCTGTTGCACCGTGGTGACGGACACCCGGTTCAGGTTGGCGTCCAGGAGGGTGTTGCGGCCATTGAGGACCACCTGGCGCATCTGGCGATCGTTGTTCAGGTCCTGGTTTACCCCGCCCAGGCCGCTTCGGGTCCTCACGGCGCGGTGGAGGAATTCGTTATTGGCTGCGGCAAACACCTCCTCGCGGTTCGACAGGTCCGTTCCCTCCCGGGCCAGGAACGCCGTGTACTCGGTCAGGATCCCGAACTCGGTTGACAGGCGGATGATCTCCTCCACCAGTTCGGTCATCCTGGGGTTGTCGGCGGCCTGCTGCCTGGTCGGAAGCTGATCGTCTTCCGCTCCGAGCTGGCGGATGGCGTCGCTCAGCATGCCGATCTTCCTGCTGGCCCATAGTCGCGGGACGAAGCCGTTCCTGGTCGTGGCCTTGTCGAGGTCGAACGTGAACGTGAACGTGCGTTGGGCGCCGAGGTAGTTGCCGCGGAGGCGGAAGGTGAGTGGTTCGTCGCCGCTGTATCGGCCGAGCACGACGAGCTGGTCCCCTTCGAACAGGTCGGGGAGCCTGGCCGGCATGATGTCGTGCACGCGGACGAGGCCACCGGCGGGATCGGCCTCGAGCATCGTGCCGGCGAGCACCGGCCCGTTGAGGCGCTTGAACACCTGGGCGACCTTGAGCTCGACGTCCTCTTTCGGGAGCACGAAGGTGGCCGTCGCTCGGGTCTCAGCGGCGATTCTTTGCAGCAGCGGCGTGTTGACGTCCACCCCGACCCCGAACGTGAAGATGCGACGCCGGTAGGGATTGGCCTTGATCGCGACGTTGCGGATCGCGACCTCGGAGGTCTGGCCGACGGTGGGCAGCCCGTCGGTCAGGAACAGCACGATCGGGAGCATGTCCTCGACCGGCTTGGGGCGGAGGGCTTCGAGCAGGGCGTCGTGGATGTTGGTGCCGCTCCGGGCCTTGATGCCCTTGAGGTACTTGCGGGCCCTTTGGATGTTGCCGGCCGTCTTGAGGACAGGCTTGCTGGAGAAGAGATCCACGGCGTCGTTGTAAGCGATGATGTTGAAGGCTTCGCCGTCTTCAAGCCCGGCGAGGATCTGGAGGGCGGCCTCGCGGACCTGCTCGATCTTCTCTCCGTTCATGCTGCCGGAGCGGTCGAGGACGAGCGTGACTTCGCGTTTGATGGCCGGCCCGCCGGGGCCCTGGGCCGGCCTGGCGGGCAAACCGGCCAGGACCAGGAAATACCCGCCATCCACCTTGGGGTCGGGATAAGCGAGCAGCGAGGCCGTCACCCCGTTGCGCTCCAGCAGGTAGGAGAGCCTGAACGGCCCCGGCTCGCTGATTGCATCGGATGCGATGGCCGCCGACACCACGTTGGCGCCGGAGCGCATCGTTTGAAGCTTGTGGCTGGGCGAATAGACGGTCGAGATAGGCCGCTTCGATTTGATCCGGACGGAGACCTTCCAGGGGATGGTGTAATCGACGGATTCGCTTCGCGGCAGCGCGTAGTCGATGCGGTCCCCGTCGGCGGCGAGCAGTTCCTCGTAGATCAGACGCACTTTCTGCGTGCCGTTGGCGTCAACCGGGAACACGCTCGAGCGGATGAGGTTGTACCCGACGAACTCCAGCAGGGCCGGGTCGCGGATCCGGGCCACCAGGGCGTCGTAAGTCGTGCTTGCCTCGTCCTTGGGCAGGACCTGGGCGGTCGGTTCGTCGGCGGCTCCCTCGAACGAGAAGCCACGGACCACCGCCCCGTCCGGCACGGGGACGATCAACTCCGCCTCCACCCGGGAACGGCTGGGGTTCTGCAGGCTGATGTCCATGGTCGTGGTGGCGGCCTGCTCCAGGATGGCGACCTCGGCCCTGACCTCAGTGATCCGGACCGGTCTGGATCGGTCGATCGCAAAGGCACGGGTCTGGGGCATGATCACGTTCGATGCCAGCGGGCGTCCGATCACGTGGTGGGCTTGTCCCCAGGCTACGCTGACCGGCAGCGTGAGGACGGCAAGAACGATGTTTGTCTGGAAAAGCTCTTTGATACGCATCATGTCACATCTCCTTCGTTCGGGCGATGGGTGTTGACCCACATGAAGTGTACTTCTCGGGCGGCAGTGCGGTTGTAAAGGGTTTGTAACATCTGGGTGGCGAGGCGAGGCGAGGCGTGATTCCCGCGCCGCAGGGCAGAGCACAGATCACGTCGCGGGGCCGACGCGGTTGGGTGTCGTTGCGATGTTTTGCGAGCCGGCTCGTCCCCGAGCCGGTTTCGTACCCGGGCGGAGGACCGCCCGGCTCGCTGTGGTGGGCGGAGGACCGCCCGGCTCGCTGTGGTGGGCGGAGGACCGCCCGGCTCGCTGCGATGGGCGGAGGACCGCCCGGCTCGCTGCGATGGGCGTCCGGAACCACCAACGGCCGGCGGAACTCATGGATGATTGTGGATTCAGCCGGCTCCGAGTGCCGCGATCAACTGGCGGGCATTATCGAGGGCGTAACCCTCCGCGTCGTTGTTGAAGTAGACGTAGACGTCCCGGCCCGCGGCCAGCCAGGCCCGGACGCGGTCGGCGTCAGCGGCGGTGTGTTCGGCGGCGTAACATCCGCGGTAGCGGCCGCCGGGGCCGTGACGCCGGATGTAGACGAAGCCGACGTCGTTCGGCTCGGTGATCGGGCACCGCTCGAGGTCAGCCAGACACACCGCGACACCATACCCGTCCAGCAGCTTGTACACCGGCTCGCACAGCCAGTCGGTCCTTCTGAACTCGACCGTGACCTTCCAGCGGGCCCGGCCGATCGTCCTCTTCAGGTCGATCAGGAAGCGTTCGAGCAGCCCGAGATCCCTGCCCATGGAAGGCGGTAACTGCACGAGCAGTGGGCCACGCTTCGGCCCCAGCTCGGCGGCGACGGCAAGGAAATCCTGCAGCTCCCGGGCACAGTCCGCCAGCCGCTTCTCGTGAGTGATGCGACGCCACAGCTTGACCGCGAACCGGAACCGTGACCCCGTCACCTCCCGCCAGCGAGAGACCATCTCGACCTTGGGCAAGCGGTAGAACGAGGCATTGATCTCGACGGTGCTGAAGTGCCCGGCAAAGAAGCGGAGCCAATCGCCCTGCTTGAGCCCCTTCGGGTAGAATCTGCCCTTGGCCCAGTGGCTGTAGCACCACCCACTCGTGCCGATGTGACATTTGCCGGCCTTCATTTGGCCCCCTGGAAACGGCGCCTTAACCTCTTTTAGCCTCCTTTTCGTTCCGTTTCACCCCAGACAACGGGCGTCTTGAAGCCGGGCGGCTTCTTTCCGGATCGGGCGTTTTTCGGGGGCACCGCCTGCTTGGTGTAGACCTCAAGTCCGGCGCGCAGTTCCCGGACCTTTTCGGGGTGTTCTTCGGCGAGATTGTTCTTTTCCTGAGGGTCGGCCGAGATGTCGAACAGCTCGGTGATTGGCTCCGATTGGCCCCGGCGCGGAGCACCCCCGCGCTGGACACGGATGATCAGCTTGAAGTTCCCGCGGCGGATGGCGGCCCGGTCGGGTTCGTGGTTGTGCAGGATCTCGGTGTGGGGCGAGGGTTTGCCGTGGGCGATGGCCGGCCAGGCGTCCAGGCCGTCCAGGGGCAGAGGCTGATCCAGCGGTGCGCCGGCCAGTTTCAGCAGCGTGGGATACCAGTCCACGATGTGCAGCGGCTCGTTGACCACGGTTCCCGGCTTGATCCTGCCGGGCCAGGTTGCCAGCGCCGGCACCCGTACGCCCCCCTCGTACAGGGTTCCCTTGGCGCCGCGCAGGGGACCGTTGTCGGCCCCGTTCTTGACCGGTCCGCCGTTGTCGCTGCAGAAGAGAACCAGCGTGTTGTCCCGCATGCCGCGATCGCGCAGTGCCCTCAGGATTCGCCCGATGGCGTCGTCCATGCAGGTCGTCATGGCAGCGTACTTCCGGCGCTTGGCGTCCTTGAGGTGCTCGTATTGTTTCAGGTAGTCCTCCGGCACCTGGAGCGGGGTGTGCACGGCGTTGAACGGGACGTAGAGGAAGAGCGGTTGCTTCGTCGGGTCGTGCTCCCGAATGATCCTGATGGCCTCACGGGCGAGGAGATGGGTCGTGTACCCTTCCTCGCGGAGGGCTTTCCCGTTGCGATGCCAGTCGAGCCCGCCCATGCGGTCGTGGGTGAAGTAGTCGATCATGCCCAGATAGTGCCCGTACTGGTGATCGAAGCCCCGTTGCCGGGGCAGGTACGCCCCGTCGTGGCAACCGAGATGCCACTTCCCGGTGATCGCGGTCCGGTAGCCGACCTCTTTCAGCGCCTGGGCGAGCGTTCGCTCCTCCAGCGGCAAGCCGTAGTCCGCCCAGGGCCTGATCACGCCCACCTGCAGGCCCTGCCGGATGGGATACCGGCCGGTCATGAGCGAGGAACGGGTCGGCGAGCAGACGGGCTGGACGTAGAACTGGCTCAACCGGGCACCGGCCGCTGCCAGCCCGTCGAGGTTGGGCGTCTGGATCTCGCTGCCGTGGAAGCCCACGTCCTTGAAGCCCAGGTCGTCGGCGAGAACGAGCAGGATGTGCGGTCGTGCGGGCGGCTTCTGATCGGCCGCCTGGAGGATCGATGCCCCGACCAGCGCCGGCACAAACATGCGGCAAAACGGATTTCGGCCCGTCATGGTGGTATCCTCCGATACGTGCCTGCGTGATCGACACCCGCGGCCCGGGCGTCTCAGCCGAGGCATTATACCGGGCGCGTTCGGCTCGCGGTACTGCCGGTGCTGTGGCGGCTTGTCGCGATGTGATGTAATGCTGTACGCACCGGCACACGGGTGCTATGGTGTACCGGCGGGAGGGCGTGTAACGGGGAGGTGTGACAGGTCACCAACCACAGGAGAACGCCATGATCGTGTCGCGTCGCTTCAGTAAGACAGTCATCGCCGTCAGCGCGATCGTCCTCACGGCCGTTCAGGCCGTCCCGCTCCATGGGGAAACCGCGGGCGCACCGGCGTCGGGCGCACCACCCGCGGTGCGGCTGCTCATGATCGTGGGCGGTGTGGCCCATGACTACGACGCCCTGCCCAGGTTGCTCGCCGACAATCTCGATAAGCAGGGCGACTTGAAGGTTCGCGTCACGTCGGATCTTGCCGAGATCAATGAAGCCACGCTGGCCGACTGCGACGTGATTCTCTTCAACACCTGTATCGAGAAGGGGCTGGACGAATCGCAGCGAAAGGCCCTGATCGGCGCGCTTCGTCAGGGCAAAGGGGTCGTGGCGTTGCATTGTGCGCTGTGGAGCTTCCAGGACTGGCCGGAGTTTCGCAGGATGCTGGGCGGGATCGTATTGAAACACGGCAAGTTCGGCCCATGCGAGAACGTCGTCGTCCACCGCAATCATCCGGTCGCCGCCGGTGTGCGCGCGCAGTTCAGTATCACGAGCGAGCCCTACTACGTCGATGAGCGCAGCCGTGACATGAACGTCATCGTTCAGACAATACCCGTCTACGAGAAGCGGGGTACCCCTGAGCCTCAGGTCTGGACCACGCGTTACATGGGCGGGCGGGTCTTCGCGATCACGTATGGGCATGACGATAAATCCCAGACCGACCCCGTGTTTCTCAAGCTGCTGTCGCGCGGGATCAGGTGGTCCGCCCAACGGCTCGGGCCGGCCAAGGTCCTCAATGAATTGGAGTACAACGAAGGCTTCTTCCCGCTCTATGACGGCCACCACTTGATCGAGTGGCATTTCAACCCCGCGCACTGGAAAGTGAAAGACGGGATCATCATCGGCAACTCGCATCCGGACGGGCTCAAGAACCACTCGTTCGCCATTTTCCGCAGGGCCTTTGGCGATTTCGTCCTCCGGTTCAGCGTGAGGCTCGTCAGCGGCAACAGCGGCGTGCAGTTCCGGAGCCAGGCGTTGCCTGGCTTCATGGTGGCCGGCTATCAAGCCGACGTCGTGCCGCTGGGTTGGGGCAACCTGCACGAACAGAACGGGCGGCGCAAGCTGGTGGACGGCTGGACCGGCAAAGCCGAAGGGGCGGTCAACCTGAAAGACTGGAACGAGATGGAGGTAGAGGCCCGGGGCTCGCACATCATCCTTCGCACCAACGGCCTCGTGACCGCCGACTATACCGAGACCGATCCGGATCGGCCCCGCTCCGGCGTCATCGCGCTGCAATTGCACCAGGGCGAGCCGATGGAGGTGCAGTTCACGAACCTCCGGATCAAACCGCTCACCCCGGCGGAGACGGACAAGAAATGATCCGCTGACGCAGGGATGGCCATGGAACACAATGTCAGGAGGACGACACGTGTCAACTGCTACGACCGGCGGATCACGCAAGAGCGACAAGGCGAAGATTTCGCGCTTGCACAAGCCTGCGGGCCTGACGCTTCAGGAGTGGCAGATCGAGCTGCGGCGGCGGTTCGGGCGTGAGCAGCCGTTCCAGCTACGCAACTTGGGCCGAAACCGCGTGTTCTCGGAATTCGCGGTCACCAACCCCCGGAATCGGCGAACCTACCGGGTGGCCATCCGCGGGGACGCCCCGGGTGTGAATTACTGTTCCTGCCCCGATTACGCGGTGAACACCCTGGGCACGTGCAAGCACATCGAGTACACGCTGCACCGGCTTCGCAGGCGCCATGCAGCCACGCTCAGAAGGGGATACCGCCCGCCATTCGCCGAGGTGTACGTGCGGTATGGCCCGCAACGAGCGGTGGTGTTTTCGCCGGGTGCTGACTGCCCGGAAGCGCTGCAGAAGCTGGCCCGCCGGTATTTCCGGCCGGACGGAACCCTGAAACCGGACGCTTTTGCGACCTTCGACCACTTCGCCCGCCAGGCGAAGCAGCCGGGACACGATGTGAGAATCTATGACGATGCCATGTCGCTGATCGCGGAGGTCCGGGACGGGCTCAAGCGGCGCCGGCGGCTGGAGAAGTGCTACGCCGGGCGGAGCAAGGCCGGCGCCTGGAAGCGCCTGCTCAGGGTTCCGGTCTACCCCTATCAACAAGAGGGCGCGTTGTTCGCAGCGACGGCTGGCCGGGCGATCATCGCCGACGAGATGGGGTTGGGAAAGACCGTCGAGGCCATCGCCGCGGCTGAGATCCTGGCCCGCGAATGGGGCGTCGAACGGGTGCTGATCGTCTGCCCGGCGTCCCTGAAACACCAGTGGGCCCGCGAGATCGCCCAGTTCTCGACTCGAGCAGCACTGGTTATTGAAGGGCTCATGCACCA
>CAZOIA010000148.1:0-13959 GCA_964579675.1 uncultured Planctomycetales bacterium
GATGGGAAAACCTCGTGATGTCACTGGCCTCCCAGGCCGCCGTGGCCATCCGAAACGTGCGCTTAACGGAAGAGCTGAAGGAGGCGTACTTTGATACCATCTTCCGCTTGTCGGTGGCGGCGGAATACAAGGACGAAGGGACGGCAAACCACATCCGGAGAATGGCGCACTATTCGGCTCTGATCGGGGAAGAACTCGGGTTCGACCAGGACCGGATCGAAAAGCTGAGATACGCCGCCCCGATGCACGACATCGGCAAAATCGGCATTCGCGAGGCGATTCTACAGAAGCCCGGGCGACTGACGGACGAGGAGTATGACGAGATCAAGCAACATACGGTGCTCGGGGCCCGTATTTTCGAGGGGGCAGAGGCACCGGTCCTGCGAATGTCGGCCTCGATAGCCCTCACGCACCACGAGAAATACGACGGCAGCGGTTATCCCCGTCGGCTCCGCGGCGATGAGATCCCGGTTGAAGGCCGGATCACCACCCTGGCCGACGTGTTCGACGCCTTGTCATCCAGCCGGTGCTACAAGTCCGCCTATCCCGTCGAGCGATGTCTGGAGATACTCCAGAAGGAGCGCGGGCACCACTTCCATCCCGACGTGGTCAATGCCTTTATGCGTCGATTGGACGACGTGCTGACCATTCGAGAATGCTACTCATCGCCGGACCCGTGCCCCGACCCCACCTGACGCCAGCGGCCCGGGAACGGGCGCGGGAATGCGTTGAATCAGGCAGCAGTGCCTGCGGGCACGGCGGCCTGAGGGCCCGCGGGCTGGCCGGCAGCAATCGGGGCGAACGATCCTCCGGCGATTTGACAGCCTCCCGGGCGACCGATAGAGATAGTCGTTAACGCACCCGAGCGTGGCTGACGTTTGTAGAATACGTCCGGGAGGCGACGCGATGAGGTCTTCCAACCTGGTCGTGGACGGCTGGCTGGCCGGCATTGGGCGGTTCGCGCTGAACCAGTTGATTGCTTTCGGCCGGTTCTGGTCGTTCTCGGGGCACGCCCTTTGCCACACCCCGCCGAGTCTGGCCCGCTGGCGAGATTTGCAGCGACTGTTGCCGCAATGCCATGCGATCGGCGTCCTGAGTGTGCCGGTGATCCTGGTAACCGGCGCGTTCGTCGGCATGGTGCTGGCGATCCAGGCCATCCAGCAGTTCATGGCGGTCGGCCTCGCCAACCGCATGGGCGTGCTGGTCAGTTTCTCGGTCGTGCAGGAGTTGGGCCCGGTGCTGGCGGGGGTCATGCTGGCGGGCCGGGTCGGCGGAGCCCTGACCGCGGAACTGGGCACCATGAACGTCACCGAGCAGTTGGACGCCCTCCGCTCGATGGGCTCCGATCCTATCCGCGTCCTGGTCGTGCCCCGGTTCCTGGCCTGCGTGCTGCTCACGCCGGTGCTCACCATGTACTGTGATCTGATGGGCGTGTTCGGCGGATGGTTGATCAGCGTGCCGATCTTCGATGTCTCGAACGAGGACTACTGGGGCTACACGGCCGCCGCCTTGGAGAAGTGGGATCTGGGGTGCGGCATGATCAAGAGCGTATTCTTCGGCGCGAGCATTGCCCTCATCTCCTGCTACAAGGGATTCCATTGCCGCCAGGGTGCCGAAGGCGTGGGCAAGGCGTGCACGGAATCGTTCGTGACTGGATTCGTCGTGATCCTCATACTCGATTTCTTCATCGCGCTGGCTCTCAAGGGCTTCTACGAAGGAATGTGGGGTTTCAAGACCGTCTTTTAGCTCGCGACGCTGCTTGGGGCAGCCGAGGGTGTATGCGTCAGTCCAAGGATGTGATCGTCGAGTTTCGGGGAGTGCACAAGGGTTTCCGCCGGCTGGAAGTGCTTCGCGGCGTGGATCTCGCCCTCGAGCACGGGAAAACCACGGTCGTCATCGGCGAATCTGGGACCGGCAAGAGCGTGCTGCTCAAGCACATGATAGGGTTGCTCCGGCCTGATGCGGGCGAGGTGTATGTGGACGGGCAGCGCGTGGATGATCTTCGTGAGAAAGACTGGGTGCCGGTCCGCCGGCGGTTCGGCGTCCTGTTTCAGATGGGCGCCCTGTTCGATTCGATGACCGCCGGCGAGAACGTGGCCTTTCCGCTCGTCGAACATACGAACTACTCCAAAGCCCGGATCGAGGAAATCGTGGCCGCGAAGCTCGGCCTGATGGGACTCGACGGGATCCAGTCGAAACGTCCGGCGGAGTTGTCGGGCGGTCAACGCAAGCGGGTCGCCCTGGCCCGGGCCATCGCCCTCGACCCGGAAATCATCCTCTACGACGAGCCCACCACCGGGCTCGATCCCATCCGGGCCGATACCATCAACGACATGATCAACAAGCTCGAGAAAGAGCTGGCGGTGACCAGCGTGGTGGTCACGCACGACATGACCAGTGCGTTCAAGGTGGCCGACCGCATCCTCATGCTTCATCAGGGTCAGTTCATCGCCGATGGGTCGGCTGATGATTTTCGCGACGCGACCGATCCGCGGGTCCGGCGCTTCGTCACCGGCGAGGCGGAGCCGGACGCCGACCTGCAATCCACCTCGGAGGTATCTCATGACGGACCGTAGACGAAACGCGCTGATCGGGGCCTTCGTTCTCGGAGGATTGATCGCCCTGGGAATCCTGATCGTGAAGTTCGGCGAGTCCCGCTGGCTGTTCAGCACAGGCTACGTCTTGTGGGCCAAGTTTGACACCGTGACCGGCGTCCGCGAGGGGACGGAAGTGACGCTCGCCGGGGTCCCGGTCGGACGGGTGCTGCTGGTGGACCTTCTGGAGCCCAGAGACCCCGCGCAGGGCGTGGTGGCGAAGATGGAGATCCGCCGGCAGTTCACGGTACCAGCCGGCTCGCGGGCGGTCGTCATCCCACCCCTGATGGGCCAACCGACGATCGATATCCTGCCGCCGCCCATCCCCAGCTTTCCGCTGGAGGAAGGGGGCACGATTTCCGGCAAGGTGGTCAACCTTCTGGCCGAGGCCATCGACCCGAAGTTCATGGCCACGCTCGAGAAAACCACCGGCCACATCGGTGAGCTGGCCGAGGCCCTCAAGCCCGCCGCCGTTGCGATCACCGGCCTGCTCGAGCGGCGCACGATCAGCCAGGTTGAAAACTCGGCTGGTCCCGGGGAGCTCACGGCCAATCTGTATACGGCGGTCGAGAGGCTCCACGGCGTGCTCAAGCACATCGAGACCGTGCTCGGTGACCCGGAAAACCAGAGCAACCTCAAAGAGACCCTGGCCAACTTCAAGGTCGCCAGCGAGAACGCCAAGCTCGCGGTCGCCGGTCTCAAGCAGTTCAGCGAAAGCGCCCAGAAAACCACCACCCAGGCGAGCAGAGTTCTCGACAACCTCGACGCCACCGTGAACACGACACATCAGCACGTGGACGCCCTCGGCAAGCAACTGGCCGCCAACATGGACAAGTTCTCCAAGCTCATGGATCACCTCATCGCCGCCAGTGGGGACCTGGCCGAAGGCAACGGGACCGCGGGCCTGCTCCTGCGCGATCCGAAGTTCTACCAGGAACTCATGCTTACCACGCAGCGTCTCGGCGCCGCCGCGGATGAACTCCTCGTGTTGATCAAGCAGTGGCAGCGGGAGGGCCTGCTCAGCAGCGTACGCTGACTCGCATCGCCCCGTTTAGCCGCGACCCGCAGGGGAGCGCGTGTCGCACCGTTTAGCCGCGACCCGCAGGGGAGCGCGTCGGGCCAAGGGCGATCAACGCCGGGAAACAGAGCGAAGGCGAGGTGTTAGCCGTGGCAGTTGATCCAGCCTCCCTGGCAGGTCAAGCGGCGGTCTACAAGGTCGTCGGCAGCGGCGTCGGCATGAAGGTCGTCAGCCGCATCATGCTGCTGCTCATCGGCACCGAGCCTGTCGGACCGGACACCGCCTACTGGCTGCAACTGAACGTCACCAAGACCGACGGCAAGCAACTCGTAGCCACCGTCCTCGTCGATGATCCCCACCTGTCTCCCGAGCGTGCCCCCAGGACCAGGGTGCATCGATACATCTACCAGGAGGCCGACGATCAGCCGATCGAGTACGTCAACGCGGTCCGCGGCGGGGCCGTCACCACCGTCTTCGGTCTGATGCCGAACTTCTTCCCCAGCTTCTCGGAGGCGGACCTGGCCAAGGAGCTGTTTCCTGCCCGGGGACGGTATCTCGGTTTGCCCATCGAACGCGTGGCCGTCAACACGGCCGACGTGACAGAGGGCGGGGCCGTTCCACCGTCACCGCTCCGGCTGGAATTGGACCCCGAGTTGCTCATCGGCACCAGCCGTAACAGCCGCGATACCCAAGGCGGGCGGATCTGGACCGGCGAGGACTATCCCTACCGCCGGCTCGAAAAAGAGGACTACGACGAGCTGATTGCCGCGGGCTTCAACTACTTCCGCGTGGACGACAAGCAGGAGTTGATCGTCCGCAACCTACCCGTGTTCTATCTCGTCTCCCGGCGGCCGCGCTTCCTCGAGTATCCCGAGATGTTCTACCGGGCCAATTGCCGCGGGACGAGGATGTTCATGGATGAGCCGGGTGTACACATCGTCTGGTTCGTACGCCAGTGGCCCGGCTACGTTCGGACCTTGGAGCACCCTGCCCGGATCGCCCGCCTCCTCGAGGCCCGCGTGCGTGAGAGTTATGAATCCCAGTACGGCTACGGCAAGCATTGCCTGGAGCATCTGCTCCGCATGGCGCCGTTTGATCTCGGGGACCTCCAAGTGCCGGAAACCCATTACCCCGCCTGGGAGACGATGGAATGGTCCGCGTACTACCAGATGAAGGCCGGCCTGCCCGGCGTCGTCCACGAGGGCCGATACGTCTTCGGCAACGAGCCGCAGGTCTTCAACGCCGAGTTCGATGCCCGCATCCCGTGCGAGCCCAAGAGCCTGTTCCTCCGGACCTACGGCTTCCTGCGCGGTGCGGCGCGGGTGTTCAATGGTGATTGGGGAACCTCCATCTACGGACAGTCCGAGCAGGAACTCAATCCGCTGGCGATGACGCTGGCCTACGACATGGGGGCCAGGTACGTCTGGTTCTGGACCTCCGACCGCCTGCACCACGTGCCTTACGAAGAGCAGGTTGCGCTGGCAAAGCTGCTCCGCGACCACGCAAGGGGCCATCCGCGAGAACCGCTGGCCAGGCTCCGCCGGGCGGCCCAGGTCGCGATAGCCCTGCCGGATGGCTACGCGCTTCGGCCGCACAGACTATGGGATACCGAAACGTTCCACCTGGACCGCAGGAACGACGACGGCGTGACGTTCCGCCACGTGCTCTCCAAGGCAGTCGGACAGATCGAACGATGCATCAAGCAAGAGATCCCGTTTGACATCGTCTACGCGGATGATGCGTTCCAGGAGCGCCTTGAGGAATACGAGCGGGTCATCTTCATTGGCGAGGACGCACGGGTAGCGGGTCGGCGGCGCGGTGGCGGTTCGTTCGAGGTACCTGAACCGACGAGGACTGAGCAGGAGCGGTCTGCGCGTCCGCCCGATTTGACCGTTCATGCGGAGCCCACCGAGGGCCCAGCCCCGCTCACGGTGAGATTGTCAGCCGAGGTCAAGTCTCACTCCGGTCCTGCAGGTCTGAAGCGACGAGAGAAAGGCGGAAGTGGGTGGGATTACTGGGAGGTCATGTGGGTTGTTCAAGTGGACCCACATGAGGCGGGGTTGCTGCACAGCGACTCCGGCCAGACCATCGAAATCCTATTCGACAGGCCCGGCACCTATCGCATCGAGGCGTGGACCTGTGACGACCGCGGGATCGCCGCCCGCAAGGTAGTCACCATCCGCGCCAGGTAGGGACGGCAAGGACGCCGAAAAGCCCCACTGCTCCGGGCGTCTGCGTTGGGCTATCCGGGCTGACGTCGCTCACGTCGCCAGCCGGCGGAATGTCTCTGCAACGCTCGCCAGTTTCAGGGCAGCAGTTCAACTCTCGGCACGAATTATACAAACCGGGTTTGAAACAGGGTGTGGATACATCTGCTCCGGGGTCCGCAGATAATCACAGCGTGGTTGATGCAGCGGCGAGTTTGTTGGTAAAATGAAGAATCACGGCGGCGTGGATGGGGAGCGCAAGTCCGCCTCACGCAGTCACATTTGCTCTGCCGCGATTCCTGCGACCGCCAGAACCGGCGATTGCGTTCAACGGCTCGTGCTCCGCCGTGAGCGGTCTATCGTCCGTTCGTTCTACGGAGGTTTCTGCCATGAACTCTGCTCGAACGGTCCTTGTCGGGCTTGCCGCATTGCTGGCTTTGCACGGTGCCACCTTGGCGCAGGATTGTGCCTGGCGTCCGTGGGCGGCGCATTGGGGCAACATCAACGAAGGCCCTGATCTCTTCCCGCCCAACGGCATCCACAATCCCACCAATTGGGACTACACTTTCAGCCAGCCAACGGTGCTCAATACGCCTCAGGATACGCCGACCGGCGGGGGAGACTACGCGCTGCACTGGTTCCTCGATGCCCAGCCGCCGGAGACCCAAAGCAACGGCTCGGGCAGCGGCGGCGTTTACCAGGAGATTACCGTAACGCCCGGCGAGCCCATGCAGTACTCCTTCTGGTGGAAGGCAGCCCACGACACCAACACCGCCTGGTTCGAGTTCATGCTCATCAACGCCCCGTTCTCCCCGGAGGCGGCAGACATGTATCCCGCCGGCAACATCATGCGCAAGGCGGAGAGCGAGAACTTCGGATGGGAGTTCATCGACGATCAGAGCCCTCTGCACATGGGCCCGGACGGGCCGACCATCACGCCCACCGGGGATATCGTCACCGTGGTGCTCAAGGCGGGCCGCTCCCCCGCCGGGGCCATGGAAGCCTTCTTCGATAACGTTGAGGTGTGGCAGGCCGGAGGTGCCAACCTGATCGTCAACGGTGACTTCGAGGACACCGCCCAGCAGCCTCCCTGCGACAACGAACACATGTTCCAGGACCCGGACGAGCACAACTACTGGCTTGCCCTCACCGAATGCCCGGGTGAACAACATACGACCAGCCCGCCGGTTGACCCGATCTCCAACTACAACACCAGCGACACCACGATGACCATCCCCGGCACGTATCTGGAATTCGTCACTGGTGCCGAGCTGATGCCGGCTGACGGGGGCGACAACCTCGTCGCCGACGGCATCACGGTCGGCCCGGGCCCGAACGAGACCGAGATGGAGGCCGTTTTCCCTACGACTGGGGCGACTGACGGGTATTACCACGTGGTGACGGTTCAAGCGCCGTCGCCGCCTTGCCTGACGCGGGTTCTGCCCGGCGCCTTTCAGCTCATCTGCCCGAATCCGGCCTCGTTCTCGGGCCTGTCCCCCGCTTCCCTGACGGACCCGACGGGGGAAGTGCAGTTCACGATTTCGGGCACGAACCTTGACGCGTTGACCGCCGTCTCGCTCGAGTACAGCGTGGGTGATCCCCCGGAGTTCGTGGTCGAAGGCGCGCAGCTGATCATGATCGGCAATGACCTGCGTGCCAAGTTCAACCTGACGTGTGTGCCGGCCGGCAGTTATCGGCTGGTGGGCACCCGAGACGACGGTTGCCGGCCAACCACCCGTGACGACTCCTTCCTTCTGATCAAGACCCCGCCGCCCCAGGCGTGCGTCTGGCGACCCTGGGCCGCAGGCTGGTCCGTGTTGAACACCGGGCCCGATCTGGAGCCGCCCAACCGCATATTCGACCCCACCAACTGGGACCACTCGTTCAGCCAGCAAACGGTGCTGAACACGCCCAAGGACACGCCGCCCGGAGGAGGCGAGTACGCGCTGCACTGGTTCCTCGACTCGCCCCCGCCCGGCCCGAGCAACGCCGCCGGGAGCGGGGGCGTTTACCAGGAGATCTCCGTCAGTGCCGGGACTCCTCTTGAATATTCCTATTACTGGAAAGGCACGGCCGGCCAAGGCGACAACTGGTTCGAGGTCCTGCTCATCGACGGCCCGTTCTCTCTCGGTCTTGCCGATCTGTTCCAGGAAGACTCCAGCAACAACAATCCGGCCATGATTCGCAAGAAGGAGTTGAGCGGCACGAGCTTCGGTTGGCAAGAAGTCACCGATCAGACCCCGGCCGATATGGGTCCGGCCGGTCCGCGCCCCCAGACCATAACCCCCACCGGGACGATCGTTACCGTGGTGCTCAAGGCCGGGCGAGGCTCGTCCGGCGGGATGGAGTCCTTCTGGGACAACATCGTCGTCCGGCAAGGCGGCGGGGACAACCTGATTACTAACGGCGGGTTTGAGAACTACAACCAGCGAAGACTCGGGGACGAGGAGTCCATGTTCGAGGACCCATGCGAGTTCGACTACTGGCGATGGTACGCCTCGCCCCTGTTCTGCCCCGACCCCTTCGCGGATGCAGACGAGGACGGTGACGTGGATCACGACGACTTCGGCGCCCTCCAGGTTTGCTACACCGGGTCCGGTATCGGACCTGTGCGCGAAGGGTGCGAGTGTTTCGATCGCCCCGAGCCGACTGATCCTGACGGCGATATCGACCAGATGGACCTGGGCGCTTTCGAGAACTGCGCGAGCGGCCCCGGGATCCAGGCGGACATCACCTGTGACGGCGACAACTGAGTTCGCCATCCGGGCACCCGAATCACTGGAGCTCATGGATTGTGTGGTGCTACTCCGAGGAGGCTGGATACGATGAGGAAATGGACCGCAACTTCATGCACTCTGGCGGTGATGGGCCTGGTCGCGGGGCCGGCCATTTCGCAGCCCACCCAGTTGTTGTTGAACCCGAGCTTTGAGGACGGCCCGGCGTCGCCTCTGCAACCACGCGATGACGTGCCCGATCACTGGACGCTTGCGAGCCCGGACTTCGCGGGCCAGGATCGCAAAGTGGAGTACATGGACGCGGACGCTCAGTACGTCGGGTTCAACGCCTCCAACACCGGGGAAAGGTACCTTTACGATCCAAGCCACTGGGATTGTGACTGGGCTTACGCCGAGCAGAGCGTGTCGGCGTCAGGCGAGTTGGACCTGGCGCTCTCGTTCTGGGCAGTGGTGTACGACACCGGTGTTTACCCGAGTTCGGTCATCGGCGAGCTGATCGTCGATGGCGAGGTCAAGGCGTCAGCCAGCCTGAGCTACGCCGACCCCACCCCGGAAGAACAGCCGTCCCAACTCCCGAACTCGGGCCAGAAGCAGGTATGGGCCACCTGGAAGGGGACCGTCGTCAGTCAGATCACGGTCAGGATCACCCTGATCGCTGACGGCGCAGGGCGGGGCAGCCTGGGCATCGCCGGCGTGGACGACGTTGAGCTGTGGTCATCCGCGTGTGCCACGACCCCTGCGGTCGGCGACGTCGATCCCAACGTCATCACGACCCCTGCCGGTAATACGGTGGTGACGCTCTCCGGCTCGGACCTGGATCAGGTCAGCGCGGTCCGGCTCTGGGGCGACAATGCGGTGGAGGTCCCCGGCTCGAACCTCAACTTCGTGGACCCGGACCTGGAAGTGTTGCTGGCCACCGCCGGTGCCGAGCCCGGCTTCTACGACCTGATCGTGGAGCAGACGGGCTGCAACCCCCGCGTGATCACCGGCGCGCTGCAGGTGCTTGACACCAGCGCGCCCCAGAACTTGCTGGTCAACGGGAGCTTCGAGGTGCCGGAGAACTCGGGCAACGGGCAGATCTGGTCCGGCGATTACCTGATCTACTCGGTTCCTCACGGCGAGGGAGCACGGATCCATACCCCGACGCCGGACCACCTCGACGGGGAGCGGGGTTGGGAAATCAGCGACGGGATAGGCCAGTTGCAAACGCCGTCCGGCTCCCAGGCGGCCCTGGTCGCGAGCGGCGATGCGGTGAGCTTCAGCGGCTGGGTTCATACGGGCCCCGGGGGAACCGGCGTCACGAACCAGGTCACGATCACCGTCTGGGACGGCCCGATCGGCGGCACCACGATCGCTCCACCCGTCACCGTGGACGAGAACACCCCGCCCACCAATCCCGGAGGCCCGACCGGCGAGTGGGTCAATGTCATCATCAGCGGTCCCGCCTACAACGGGTCCGTCACGGTGCAGTTCGAGGCAATCTGTCAAGGCGGCGCCGGTGGGGCAGCCGCCGTGCATCTGGACGCCTTCAGTGTGACCGCCGATCCGCAATGCACCCAAGCACAACGCCCGAGGTTCTCTTATCCAAGCAGGGGGCCGCACGACAGCGATGCCGTCGTGACGATTATCGGCGGAACCAATCTCGACCGCGTCACTGGTGTAAGCCTGGTGTTCGTCGACCGGGTCAACGAAGGGACGCCCGAGGACCCGATGGGCGACGAAACCGAGATCATCGTGCCCGGTACGATCGTTCCCGGGAGCCAGGTCCCGACCGGATTGTCGGTCAGCTTCCCGCTCCCCGCGAACAACGTTCCCGTCGGCCTGTACAACCTGGTGATTGAACAGCCTGGCTGCCCGACCTCAAACCTGGAGTTTGCACGAGTCGATCGTACCGCCGGCGCCGTGGCTCCTGAATTCCATGCCAACGTACCCCCGACCTTCGTCGATAAGTTTGAGGTGTACTGCGGGACGCCGGTTGTCTTTGCCGGCATGGATCCGCCACGCCTGAACGCACCGCAGCCGGACCCTGTGGACTTCACGGTCACCGGCCAGAACCTGGACCGGTTGGCCACCGTGTCGCTTGCTTTCCGACAGGCCGAGCCACCAATCGAGATTCCGGGGACGATTCTCACCGTCGCACCCGGGGGCGGCGAGATGACCGCGCGGTTCAATCTTGCCGGTGCGGAGTACGCCCCCTACGAGTTGATCGGTATCCACAACGACACCCTCTGCCATGGTCCGGAGCCGTTGGCCGCGGCATTCACGCTCATGCCGCCGTTCGGTGTGCAGTTACTGTTCAACGGCGACTTTGAGTTGGGACCCGGGTATCTTGGTGGAGAAAGTCACATTCCGCCCGGGGACGGGTGGGTCATGTCGGCAGACAGTGACCCCATAGGCTCAGACGGCAACCCCATCCTGCCCAAGTACAACAACACGAGCCACGCTCCCGGCCTTCCCGTCGCGGGCGACGACTGGGGAAGCCTCGACGTGGGTGAGGGTTTCGGCGCCCACAGCGACCCCCCGCACTACTGCCGGGTCGTTCAAACGGTGACGGTCGTGCCCAACATGACCGTCTCGCTGACCGGCCATATCGCCGGGGGCAATAACCGGATTCCCCCCGAGTTCCCCGACGAGGGATATGACCACCAGATATCCATCCTCGATGGCGACGAGACCGGCTCTGAAATGGCCCGGTTCGCCCTGCGCAGTCACGAGATCATGCCCCTGGGCTGGACGCCTTTCCCGACGCTCACGGGTATGCCCACCGGCAACGCGGTAACCATAGAGTGGGGTTGGGAAAACGGCATCATCGCCGGCTGGAACGTCGTAGGGACTCACGTCGATGAACTACTCCTCATCCAAACCCCGTGCAACGATCCGTTCGCCGACGCCGACAATGACGGGGACGTGGACCAGGCAGACTTCGGCTCGTTTCAGAATTGCTATACCGGCCCGGGCGGCGGCGTGCCTGCCGAACCTGAGTACTGCTTCTGTTTCGATGTCGAGGGCCCCGGCGGCATGCCGGACGCCGACGTCGATCAAGCGGATCTCGCCGCGTTCGAGGCCTGCGCCAGCGGTCCCGCCATTGCTGCTGATGAGACCTGTGACGATCCTCCTTTGGCTGAGGAGTGATCTTGCGGCCGCCGGCACAGGTACGGCCCCGTCATCATGTTCAATGGCACCGGTCTTCCCGTCCGGCCTTCTCGGGCTGGTCAATACGGGCGCGCCCGATATCGCACCAGCACCATACCGGAGTGAGCGGGGAGCGAGGTTTTGCCTGTGGCCCGGCCCAGCTCCTGCACGCCGGCGCGGTCGGCGTCGGCATGGACGGACCATGTGCCATCAGGAAGATTGAATACGACGCTTCTGCTGTTGCCGTTCAGCAGCACGAGAATCGTCCCGGCCGGCTCCCCTTGAAGGCCGGAGCCGTCCAAGCGGTACACCACGCACTTCCCGTGCGGGGGATCGGGAAACGAGACCCGCGATTCCACCTGCTTTCGTGTTCGCAGCCGAAGCAGGGGGTGGGCTTTGCGAAACGCGATCAAACGCTGGTTGTACTCGCAGACGTCCCGATTCATTCTCTTGAGCGACCAGTCGATCTGGTTGATCTCGTCGGGGAGGTTGTAGCTGTTGTGGCTGCCCTTCTTGGTGCGGCAGAACTCCTGGCCGGAATGCATGAATACCCGGCCCTGGGAGGTAACGAGGATCAGGGCGGCGAACCTCATCATCCGCCGGCGCATCTTGTCGGAGACCTTCGGCACGCTTTGAAGCAACTTGTCCCAGGCCGTGAGATCATCGTGGGCCTCGAAGTAGTTGACCGAGTCCACCGGATTCACCGACCAGTCGTCGATCGCGCCGTTGAGCCCGTGGATCACGCCCCCGCGCCGGTCGCCCACCTGGATGAAGCCCGGCGGCCCGCTGCGGCAGTCGCCCTTGATCGCGTCGCGGAAATGGTCGTTGAACGCGCCGATACCCGTACCCCTTACCTGGTTCTTGGCGGTAATTGGCGACAGCGGGGTCGCACCTCCCGTCCACGGTTCGCCGTAAATGAGAATACCCGGGTGGATCTCGCTCAGCTCCTCCTGGATTCGTTTCATCGTATCCAGGTCGATCAATCCCATAAGATCGAAGCGGAACCCGTCGATTTTGTACTCCTTGACCCAGAACTTGACCGAATCCAGTATGAGCTTCCGGGCCATCGGGCTTTCGCTCTTGAACTCGTTCCCGCAGCCCGAGCCGTTCGAGAATCTCCCACCGGGTGTCATGCGGAAGTAGTAGCCGGGCACGAGTCCCTCGAAACCAGCCAACGTGGCCGTGTGGTTGTACACGACGTCCAGAATCACGCCGATGGCACGGTCGTGAAGTGCCTTGATCACCTGCTTGAACTCGCTGATCCTTGCCGGGCCCCGCACGTTGGTGGCATACCAGCCGTCCGGTGAGTTCAAGTGCACGGGCATGTAGCCCCAGTTGTACATGTCCTGGCGGTCCTCGAAGTTGTCGAAGTCCTGAACGGGCATAAGCTGGACGTGCGTGACGCCCAGCTCGGTGAGATGGTCGATACCGGTCCTCACGGAGGGCTCGCCCGGCAGGTGGGTATTCGGTTCGGTGAGCCCGAGGAACTTGCCCTTGTGCTTTACGCCCGAGTTGGCGCCGATCGTGAAATCGCGCACGTGCATCTCGTAAACGATCGCGTCGGCCGGCGACGCCACGCCCTTCCAGTCGTGCTCACGAAAGCCGGGCGGGTCCGTCTTGCGAAGATCGACGATCAACGACCGCGCGGAGCGCCCCTGCGCGCACGTCGCGCAGATGTCGGTGACCTCAGCCTGCGGATCGAGTCCAACACCACCCAGCTTGTAGGCGTAGAGTTTGCCGGCCAGGTCGCCCCCGACGGTTGCCTCCCAGATTCCCTTGTCGGCCCGCTTCATGTCGTGTTTGACCAGTCCGGCACTGCCGCTAAGCTCGTCGGCGATCACAACCCAGGCGTCGGCCGCCGTCGGCGCGAATACTCGAAAGGTCGTCTCGCGGGGTGTGTAGCTCGCGCCGAGCCTGGCATCCGGATCGCAGAACCGCTCAGCATCCTGCAAGATTCGGCCCACCCGGACCGGCAGACGATTAAGCCCTTTCACCCGGACCTGGTACGTGTGTCGGGTGAAATCCAGCGGCTCGAGCGTGGTGATCGAGTAGGTGGAGGACCTTCCTTTGTTTGGCCGCACCGGGTCCACCCGCTTGATCTTCATACTCGCCCCCGCCGTGGTTGTGAGGTTGAACTTCTCCTTTGACCAGTCAGTCACCGGCAATCGATGTGTGAATCGCACCGTGACCGAATGATCTCCGTCCAGGGTTGCCGTGGCGAGCTTCGGGCGAACATCGGGTCTCCTGGCGTATGGCTGGGTCCTTCCTTTCAC
>CAZOIA010000149.1:0-13411 GCA_964579675.1 uncultured Planctomycetales bacterium
AGCAGGAAAGCGTGAGCCCCAGTTCAGATACCCCAATTAAGGGTTACACTACCAAGCCTGAAACCTTGGCCGGGGCAAGACGCGTTCTACACGTCGCGCATCCAGGGGAACCGCATCTGGCCGCCTTCCTCAATGAGGTTGTGCCGCTCAAGGATCAAGCGCACATAAGCGCGCATCAATGGATTGGCAAATCGGTAGTAGCCCTGTCGGACGCGGACCAGGATCTCTCTCTTGTCGGGTTTGGTCAAAGGCCCCAGGTAGTTGTTGAGGCTTTCCTTCTTGGCCCTGATTCCCGTCAGTAGTCCAACGTTCTGTGCAATCTCCTGGACCTGGACCCCTGTGGATCCCGAGTAGGCGACGGCCGAGAGCACGTGCCTGTACATGTCCGTCTTCCGTTTGACAGTGGTAACGGCAGCCTGGTAGTCTTCGCGAAGGGTCCCTTCGGCTGTTTCGATAGCTCTCTCGACCGCTTTTCGGTACTCGGTATCTGCCACCACGACCCGGGTGTCGGGATTCCGAAGGAGCACTCTGCCGGCGTCCTCGGCGCAGTATTTGCACACGAGGTGCGTGTAGAACGGAAATCCGTCTGACAGCCCTACGATCTTTCTCTTAATGGCGTCTTTGAAGACGGCGCCCGTCCGTTCCTCCCCCGTCTCGATGATCTCAGCAAGCTCGTTCCCTTGCATCCGGTCCAGTTTGATTTGCGCCAGGCAACGAGTGAGAGATTGATGCTGACCGATGAGTTCGGTGAGTGTGTCGGCCACTCCCACGATGATGATCTTCGTTTGGCTAACCCCGTCCGAGAAGTGTTTGAGGGTCTCGGCCAGCTTCGTGTGGGTCGGCTCGTCGCGAACGCGATCGTATTCGTCGATGATCAGCAGCCCGTCGCGATTCTTGAAGACATCGAGCATCATGGCCGGACCGACCGACCGAGCTGACTCGATGGCCCGATGTCTTGAGCGGGTTGTCCTCCCTCTGGACAAGGAGACAGGTCCGGCCCTGAGACCGCCGCCTCGGCTCGTCTCGCTCTCCAGCCCATTGGGCAAGTGCTCAATCCCAGCTTTTCGCAGGAGCTGTCCGAAGATCGTGGTGTATGTGCTGTCCTGCTCGCAACGGACGAAATGCGTGGCCTCGTCGCTGAAGCGTGCGAAGAAGTACGCGAGCAGCGCGAGTGAGGTCTTGCCAACCCCCCGTTCGCCATAGATCGCCACTTGACGCCCGGGCGTCCTCAACTCGTTGACGAGCAACTCCACGCGCTCGGCGCGTCCCTTGAAGAACTCGGGCAATTCGATGGGCGCAAAGGGTCGGAACGCCAGTTGACAGCGCTCCAGAAACTCTATGTATGCCTCTCGCTCGGTCATCATTTGGCGTATTGAGCCCTCACAGATCCCTTTTAGTATGGTCAACGAGCTCGTAGTGTCAACAGGTCACGTCCCCCAGACAGCAAACGATAGGGCGTTTCCGAGCGTGATCCGCAGGGCGGCCGGCCGGTCGGCGTCGAGCGTGACCGGCGGGTTCGCATCGGCAATCGCGGCCCCAGCGGGGATGAGCAGAGACGTGACAGCCACGGTTGACGCGCCTTCATTCGGCTGAGGCCACCGACCGGAAGTGAATGATCGCGGTGTCCGCGTCGATCGGATCAAAGCCCTTGTTGCCGCGTCGCGTAACGACGCGGACCTTTCCGTCGCCGGCGGGTGCGGCGTCGATGATCGGGAATCCCGTCTGATCGGCGTCGGTTTCCAGGATCAGGGTCAGTCCCCGGAGCCGGCCCACGTTCTCCACGACGGCCTTGATGACCACGTGCGATTCCGTGTCGCCGCGCTGCACCTCGATGACCGGCGCGGTGATCGAAGGAGCCTGCACGATCCTGAGATTGTCGGCCGTCCTGGCCGATGCGCCGCCGAGCATGTAGAGCTTGCTTCCAGCATATCGGTTGTACCAGACGGTCAGCAGGCCGTCCGTCTCGAGCCGTTCCTTCTTCGAGCCGAGAACGCGGTGCCGGGGTTCGGTTTGCGAGAGAATCCAGTGTTCGGCACCTGGAACCTTGAGGATGATCCCCGCCGCATCGTCGCCTAATCCCACGCGGGTTGCGGTGACGGTGTCCGTGTCCGAGTCAGCGAGCACGTAAACCGTCGTGAAGCATGAGGTCGCACCGGGCGGCAGTTGGCCCCGGCGGCGGACGAGGTACGGGACACGTGCTTTCGTGTCGGCCCGGTCACGTGAGCCCCAGCCGGTTCCGACGAAACTCGACTCGCCCGGCTGAGGCAGGTTGATGACCGTGAACCGTACCTGTTTGTCCACGTTCCACGCGACTGTCCAGGGTTCGGTTGACGGTTGCAACCGTTTCACATCGGTCAAATCGTAGAGCTTGAGGTCGGTTGGCGATGCGACCGCTTGCGGCTTCGCATTCTCGTTCGGCCCGTGATAGACCAGGTCGTGCGTGGTGCCCCCCGCGACGCGGAAGAAGTCGGCCACGGCATACCCTTTGTTCTCTAAGGGAATCGTCACGATCGTGCGCCGATAAAGACTCGCGTCGGGATAGGCGTTGCTGGACATCTCGGCGACCTGAACGGGCCCGGCGGCGTCGTAAAGGTGGAGCGAGCCGAGCCGGCCCCCGTTGCGCTGGTCCCGGCCATCGATGAGCGCCAGGTTGTGGGCGAATGTTCTTCGCGTCATGTTCGAGTTGGGCGAGTCCCAGAGATACCCGAGGTCGGTCAGGCATTCGCGATCCCGCCAAAACAATGACAGGCTGAGCGCGTCGCGGTGGTGATGGCCTCCCCAGTCGCTGCTGACCAGCACGGCGGTGCCGTCCAGGCCTTTCTTGCCGATCCGCAGGTAGGCGGCTTTCCATGCCGGCCAATAGCTGCTTGACAGCTCGAAAGCCGGCGACTGCCTGCCGCCGATCGACTCGCGGTGCAACAGGGCATACTCGTTGCCCTGTTCACTGAGCTTGCCACGGTAGCTGCGATCCAGGAGCGCCAGGGTTCGGCCGCTGGGATACCTCGTGGCGGCAATCTCCACGAATCGGGTGGTCAGGATCGTGTGGGCATAGGAGTCGGCCCAGGCGGGGTAGCACAAATCCGGCAGGATCGTATCGGTCAGGGCCTGCCAGACCCTCTTGCAGGCGGGGTCGGCATAGAGGTCGAGCTTGTCGATCCGGCCGCCATCGCTGGTCGTGAAACCGGGCGGATCGCTGTAGCCCGCGAGCCCTTCCGACATGGGGATGATGCCGTTGAGCGTCATGTGCCCGTACCCGGGCGACTCGCCGGGATTCCCGTCGTGCAGGTACCATTTGCCGACCATGTGGTGGAAAGCCTTCAGCCCGAACCGCACCCGCATCGGGTCACCCACGCAGGCACCGACCAGGGCCGTCGCCCGCCGATTGGAGATCGATTTGTTGTTGAAGGCCGGATCCGCCATCATCAGATACGTGCTCTCCAGCAGCAGGTCGCGTTCGATACGGACGCGCTCGTCCTCGGCGTAGAGCGGCCGGCCGGCCTCGTCGCGGGCCTCGCACGTCAGGTCGTAGGCCGTGACCATGTGAAACGTGAACCCGCCTTCGCCGCCGGTGTCTTCAGCCCGGCCGCACATCCAGTAGCTGTTGCCGTTCGGGTGCAGCTTGCGGTTCGGCTTGTTCGGCGGGAGGTTCAACTCGTCGGCCGGCAGGTTGCCGGCGGCAATGGCGGCCTGCTTGGGGTCGAGGTCGGCGTATTCACCGTAGCCCGAGTGGACCAGATACCCCGGGTACACATCGGCAAACCGCAGCAGCACCCGGCGGACGGTTCTCGCGTAGTCCAGCTTGCCCGTCAGGGCGTAGACCTTCGCGAATTGCGCCACCTGCGAGGCCATGTACTCGACTTTCCGGGCCCGGATCTGGCCGGTCCAACTGCTCCGGATGTGGTGGCCGTAGAAGTGCCAGCTCTTGCCCCCGTAGTAGGCGAACCGTTGCCGCCCGGTGGCGGTGGTTTCGATCACCATCTCCTCGGGGTACTCATCGTTCGGATAAACCGTGCCGCAACCTTTGCACGTGAGCACTTCGGGGTTCTTCGGGTCCCACTTGTATTGACCGTGCGTGGGCGAGTACTCGCAGTGCGGGCACATGGTGAAGATAACTGCACCCGGCGTGGTGGCGGGGATCATCTTCTCGAAGAAGGCGTCGTTGGTGCCCCACCATCTCGGCAGGGCTGCTTCCATCCGCTCCAGCTCCCGTTTGGCCCATTCGCACCGGGCGATGTTGCGCCTGGCCCGGGCGATGTCCTCGGGCTTGTAGACGGTGGCCGGGTGCCGGACCGCGCCGCGATACTGGGACCACCGGCTCAGGTCGAAGATGTCAACCTTCTCCGGGCCGATGGTGATTTCGTGCCCCGGTGGGCTCCCAGCGGGGACGCCACCATGCGCGAGCACCGTCAGCGTGAGAACGATGACACGATTCATGACTGACCTGCCCCCGGTGTTGCAGTGAGATGCCGCTACTCAGGGATCTTGCCGACCACCGGGCGCAGTCTACTCCTGCCTGTGCTGGTTTCAAGGCGGTTGGCCCACAGCCCTCATCCGGTCCTTCGCGTATCCGACGGGCGTGAGTCCGCGGGCTGTCCGGCGAAGATGGCGTAGACGCTGGTGGCGGAGGCGACGTACTCGGGGACGTTCCTGTAGTTGTCGTTGATGCACTCGTTGATGCCGTTGGCGCGGAAGTCCCTGATGGTTTCGTTGAGAAGCCTGGCGGCCAGGGCGGGTTGACGTCGTGCCAGGGCCGGCAGGAGCCAGGCGTGGGGGGTGGCCCAATACGCCCCGTTCTGGTACGTGCCGGGCTCGACGCGAATGAACGTGCGCGACCAGCTCGCACCAGCGGGGAGGTGGCGGACCTGACCGCGCTTGAAGATGCCCTCCGCGTGGGTGGTGAGGTAGTCAATAATCCGGTCCCGCCGGTCGGGGGACACGACCTCCAGATCGACGGCCAGCGCGGAGCCCCAGATGTCGATTTGCCGGCAGTCCCGGTCGGCGGCGAAGAACATGCCCGATGCATCGTCCCACAGGAGACTCAGGTTCCTTCGGATCAACTCGGCCCGGGTCCGGTACGCGTCGGGCTCGCCGCAGCCCGCCGGCCGGGCAAGAGCGTGCATCTTCAGGCACGCGTCGTAGTAGAGCAGCGAGGCAGTGAGCAGGTGACCGGTCTTGGCGACGGTGTCGGTGAACCCGTAGGGGCATTGGGGATGGGCGGGGTCGTTGTAGATGAGCCCGTTGGCGGCGCGGGGCACGAAATCGAGCCCCTTGCGCAACGCGGGCTCGTGGCGACGGAAGAAGTCGAGGTCGCCGGATCGCCGGACGTATTCGCAAACGAGTTTGGCCATGAACGGGCCGTTGTCCAGCGCGTGGTCGGCCAGGGGGCCGTTCTCAGGACCGGGGCTGTAGACGGGCTTGCCGGTCGCGGTCACCCGGTCAGGCATGCAGCCGTCGGGACGTTGCCCGCCCAGCAGGAAGACGATGGCCGCCCTGACGAGCTTGCGGTCCATCAGATCGCCGGCGTGCTCGACCATGTACTGAAAGTCGCGCGTCCACAGCGCCTGGTAGTGCCCGGAGCCGTCGGGGGCGAAGAGGATGGTGCCGTCGGCCGCGGGGAACTGGCAGCCTCTCAGTTGGTCCTCGGTAGCCGAACGGAGCCACCCGACGTCAGCGGGGCGGGTGTGATCGCGAAGGTACCTGAGCGCCTGTTCGCGCGAGAGCGGAGAATCGGATTGAGCCAGCGGCATTGCAGCACCTGATGAGAGCATAAGGGCGGCCACCATCGTGATGGTAAGGGCCGCGTCACGTACGAAACGCGCGATTTGCGTGGGACATCGATGCGAAGAGGCGGATAACGGCCAATCAGGTACCCCGCTCGGACCGGCGAAGGTGGCAACGTGGGAACGTGCGAACGTGGCAAGGTGGCAATGCGAGAAGGTGCCGACTTGGGAACGCAAAGCTGCCGGGGCAGCTCCCACCTGCTTCTGGCGTTCGGGCTTTCTCACGTTCTCACCTTTGCACGTTACAACTCCATCCCTACGGCAGAGATGTCCCACCTCCTCTTCGGGCAGCTTTCCCGGCGTCAGGCCCGGACGCGTTCGGGCACGGGCTTCGTGTCTCCAGTCGCTTCCTGCGTGGTTTCCCGCCCCTTGTTGAGCTGCTCGACGAGGGTTGCGGATGAGATGGCGGCCTGCACGCCCCCGTTGAGCAGGCCGATTGTCTGTACGGCGGCTGTGGTCAGGTTGAACACCGCCCCGCCGATGACCGCGATGATGACCCCGTTGCGGCTTGACAGGTCCAGTCCGACCGCGGCCAGGCCGAGGATTGTCAACCCGACGAGGTTGCCCGCGGTCACCCAGACCGTCCGCCCCGACCGCGTGTGCATCGCACTGGTGAACAGGTTGGCCAGGTTGACCAGCGGTAGAGGGATCATCCAGAGCAGGGCGGCAAACGTCAATTGGCGAATGACCAGATTGTCCACCGCGAGCCAGTTGATAAAGATCGCTTCCCGCAACGGCGTCAGGGCGACCAGTATCGTCACCCCGGTGATCAGAGCGAGCAGGAATCCTGCGAAGCGCATGAGAATCCTGAGGTTGAGCCGTGAAGTCGCGTGGGCGACGAGAGCGGGCTGAATGGTCATCAGCATGCTGAACATCATCCAGCCGGTGTCGCGGATGAGGTTGAAGCTAGCGCCGTTCTCGGCTGGCTGGCGGCCCTTGTTGATCAGGTGGATCAGGATCGGGCCCATCAACTGGTTGAAGAAGCTGCCGACCATGAGCGGCAGGGCATACCGCCCGAACTGGCGGCAGCTCAACACGGGGCCGTCGCCGGCGGTTCGCCACTGGGGCTTGTTCCACAGGGTGGCGAGCACGAAGATCGTCTCCGTCGCGATCCCGGTCAGATAGGTGAACCCGCCGAGCACGGGCCCGGTCAGATTGTGATGGATCGCGTAGCCAAAAACGAAAAGCCCCATCATGCCGAGTCGAAGGGCGGTGCCCAGGCCCACGTACCAGCTCTGGCCGTTGCTGATGTGGCACCCCTGGCCCAGACCCCGCAGGGCCACGAGGATCGGGATCGGCGTAAAGACGAGCATGCCCTCGCGGGCCAGGCGTTCGGCTTCGGGCCCGGCCCCGAGCAACTGCCTGAAGAGCAAATGTCCGACCGCGTCCACCTTGCTGACGACCACGAGAAGGCCCGCGCACACCGTGGCGCACGAGACGAAGAACCCCGCGTACCGGGCCATGGATCGCCGGCAGGTGATCGTGCGAATGGCCACGTTCCGGGAGATGAACATGGGGCTGTAGATCATGATGCAGGTGGCAAAGGTGAGCAGGAACGCGGACAGGTGGGTGCGCTCGCCTTCGGCTCCGTGCATCCAAGTGATGCCGTTGCTGACGAGGGGGGCTGCCCCGGACATCATGAGGAAGGTCAGCGCGAGCGGCAGGCAGAACCAGGCCAGGTAGCCGATGGTCAGGGGCCCGGCCGGGCTTGAGCGTGAATCCCCCTCAGGGTGGGACATACTCATGGGAAACTCGCGTCTGGAGAGGTCTGCCTGGGCGCGTCCGTCCCGGTGGGACAGAGACGATATGGGTATGCTAGCCCAGTCGGAGGCGAAACGCGAACCCGGCGGAGACGTGAGGTCAGCTTCCTTTCCTGCCCGGAATCAGGATTTGTCCGAGGAGCAGAGAGACACATGGGAACTCCCGGAGCCGTTGACATGAGCATCCAGCCTCGGAAGTGATATGGGTTTACTGAGACTTTACGCGGCGCGGCCAAGGGCCTCAGCCAAATCGAGAAACGCACTTGGCCCGAAGGAAATCCTCGTCGGAAGAACAAGAACGTAAAGCACTTGTGCCTCGCGGAGGCACTTGGGGACGGGCCCGGCACTTGCCAAGTCACCTGAGCGGCGCGATCAATTCCCCACACAGCTCCCGAGGGGACAGCCGCACGCTCGGCAGGGCGGAATCACAAGCAAGAGGGGCAGGCAATACCCCTTGTCCAACCCGAAACGCGCCAGCGGGGTCTGAGGCGGCAGAGACACGAAGGAGACTCCGGGTCCATACCGTTACTCAGACCCCGCACTGCAGTCTAGCCCGCGGGCCGGCGAGGAATCAAGCCGCTGCCGTCTGTCTCGGCACAAGCCGAATTGGCGATTGGGCGCGGTTGGATTCGAACCAACGAAGGCATAAGCCAACGGGTTTACAGCCCGTCCCCTTTGTCCACTTGGGTACACGCCCCACAACGCACAGGATAGGCTCAGATGACCTCACGGTCAAGAATAAGGGTTTCAAGGCTATAATCCGGGGTCGGGTCGGCGCAGCGGCGGGCGGTGCATGTCCCTGCAGAATGACGTCTCCTCCGCAGCGTTCCGGTATCGGGCCGAGCCGCACGGGCCTTTCACCAGGCTGCCTGATAGGGATCACCTGGAAGTCAAGCGGCGCAAAAGGGAATTGTCATGACGGAAGCGATTCAGCAATACCGGGATTTCATGAAGGCGAACTTCGGGATCTTCGACCGCGTCACAACCGACCAGAGCGCGGGCAAGCCTATGCCGCCGCTGCAGAAGCCGCCCGGGCCCGGCGAGGAGCTTATTGATCTGCCCAAGCCCGATGCCTCGATCCTGCTCAAGACCGACTTTCACCGTTGCCTTCAGGATCGGCGCAGCCGGCGGGAGTTCTCGCGGGATCCCCTGTCGCTGGAGGAACTGTCCTACCTGCTGTGGGCGACCCAGGGCGTGGTTCGTGTCGTCGCCGACGGCAGCGTGGCCCTGCGACCCGTACCGTCGGGCGGCGGCAGGCACCCGTTCGAGACTTACCTGCTCATCAACCGCGTCACGGGGCTCGATGCAGGCATTTGCCGTTATCTGCCACTGTCACATCAACTCGTTCGGCTGACCCGGCAGGCGGATCTGCCTTACAAGGCAACCCGAGCGACCGGGGGCCAGACCTTCGTCGGCGAAAGTGCGGTCGTGTTCGTCTGGAGTTGTGTGCCCTACCGGGGCGAGTGGCGGTATCACATCGCTGCCCACAAGACGATGCTGCTGGACGCCGGTCACCTGTGCCAGAACCTCTACCTTGCCTGCGAGAGTCTGGGCACCGGCACCTGCGCGGTCGCCGCCTACGACCAGCAGGCGATGGACAGACTGATCGGGCTCGACGGGCAAGAGGAATTCGTCGTCTATCTCGCCCCGGTGGGCAGCACAGTCAGCGCTGCGGGTTAGCATCTCCAGATGACTTCTTCGGGCTCGGGTGGCCCGGCAGCCGTCGCATCTTGATGTTGCGGAGAGCGGCCCCGGTATCCCACGTCGCCACGCCGAAAGGCCTGGCGGGCTCCTGCTGCCACCACACCGTGAACCGGTGGTCCGCCCTGGCCAGCTCGATAACCTTTTCATCGTCGATCCAGGCTTCGATCCCCGCACCGGTCACTCGCAGCCGGACGTGATACCACCGCCCGTTCTCAAACGTCATGCTGGTAGTCGTCTGGTTCTCGGCCGCGTGCTGGTCGTCCACGTTTGACAGTCCCACCGTCGCGCCTCCCCATCCGCCGATAATTAAGGTGCATGGCGATTCGCCCACCGGGAAGGTCATGCCGCAGAAGAAATCGTGGCCGGCCACGCGCATCGCGTCCAGGCATACCTCGTAGTCCTCGCGGGGGAAGTCGCCCCGCCAGCCAACACCCGTTTGCAGGATGCCTCTCTCGAGTACGATCGTGCCGCCTTCCACACGGACTTCCGCGTGGCCGGCGAAGGCGCCCTCGTCCAGGACCTTCCAGCCGGTCAGCGTTCGGCCATCGAAGAGCGGGACCCATCCGCCCGCGTGGGCGGCGGGCGGAGCGGAAGGCGCCGTCGCCGCCTTGGGGCCCGGCTGCGGTCTGGTGGACGGGGGCTCGCACTTCATTCGCTCCATGGACGCCAGGCGATGTCCGGCGATGCGCAGGAGCGTGAACCGGCCGTCGAAGGCCGGCGCGGTGGCGATCCACGTGGTCGCGCCGCCGTCACGTGTCTCCTGATGGTCGCGATGAATGTGACCGAACAGATAGAGCCCCACCTGGAACTCACTGAACAGCACGTTGTTGAACCACGCCTCATCCTTCTTGCTCTGCAGGTACAGACAGTGGCCGAAGATCGCCCGCATCGCCCGGTTGCTCGAAGCTTGAAGGTCGCGCTTGATCCATTCGACCTGCTCGGAGTCGAAGAAGCGCGTTGCGTTGTCGATGCCCGTGTAGTGATCCTCACCGAAGTCGAACGAATAGTAGGGGTCGCCGATGTAGAGCAATTCGTCGGCATGGCCTTCGTAGACCTTCCCGCCCGTATCATGGTTGCCGCCGACCACGAAGGTGGGCACCTCGTAGTCGTTCAGAATGTCCAGGAACAGCTCATGCTCGTCGGGGAAGTTGTGCTCGGTGTTGTCGCCGGTGCACAGCACGAACGCGGGCCGGAGGCGGTTGACCCGTTCCGCCACGGCGCGGAGAATCGCGGGGCGCCGGTCACGGTCGCTGCGGGTGACGTGCCAATCGGTGACGTGAACCACGCGGTAGTCGGTGGGCAGCTTCCGCAATACGCGAACCGCCCGCTCGCTGGTATCCTTGCCCGCACTGCAGCTCATGCGCAGGTTGTAGAAGCCGTCCGGCACGCCGGCGGGCACGGTCACGGGCACGCTGACCAGGTCCCGCACCGTCACCCGCGGACGCCACATCCAGCTCATCTTCCAGCCATCGACCAGGCACTCCCAGGTGGGCAGATCGAACGTGCTGCGATCCCGGGCCTTGAAAACGTCGTGCGGATCACTGGTGTAGATCGGGATGACCGCATCGCCGGCAATGAGTTCTACGGTGACCGCGGTTACGTCAATGGGGTTCTGAACTTCCATCGTGAAACGATCGCCCGCGGTCACAATGACCGGGTGGGTCGAAGTCGGAACGCGGATCAGCTTGAGCGTGCCGTCCGGATTCCGCCCCCAGACCGGAGGTGGTATGGCCGCAACAACGCCGATCATCACCGGCACCATGAGGCGAAGCCTGTTCATTCCCGGCCACTTGTGTTTCATTTCATCTGCCCTCTATTTGCTGACCCTCCCCGCGAGGCTGCTCTTATATGGATTCGGTATCACGGTGTCGAGCAGTTGTGTGGGTGGCCCCAGCCAGGGGGTGCATGACACTTTGGGCGGCTTGTTGGAAGGCGCCGCCCCCAGGTGTTTCCGAACCGCGCCCGTAAGGAAGCGGACCCCCTCTCCGTAGCGAGCCCGTAAGGAAGCGGCCCTGGCGCATCCGCAGATACTCCCCTCCCTGACGGTCGGGGTTCGGAAAAGCGAGGTGCCGCCCCGTTCTCCGCCCGAAGGTCCCCGCCGGAACTGTCATGCACGCCCCGCCAGGCTTGGCCCATGCCTCGATCTCGTAAGCTCTGTCAGGTATGTGCCACCCGGAGGGTCCGGATCAACCTGAGTCGGCGGGCTGGGTTGACTGGGGCATTCGCGCAAGCAGCGCGGTGCTCAACCGGCGGACCCATTTGGCCGGATCGGTCCGGGCGTAGCTTTCGAGAACGTTCCTCACCTTGGCCTGATGCTGATCGGCAAGCATGCGCAGCGTTAGACCTCGAACCAGCCAGTGCGGGTCCTGCAGCAGCCTGCCTGCGACCTTGTTGGCGCTCTTGTCGAGGACGAACCATCGCATGCACTCGGCCAGGCGGGCGCGGACTTGCCAGTCGGGGTCTCCGGCCCGGGCGAGGACGGCGGCCTGGACGGTGGTGGCGTTGATGCTGACCGGGCGAATGCGGTATTGCAGACGCCGGGCGGCGAGATGCTGGTGTTCAGCCAGAAGCATGGCCAGCAGCTCGACGGCGGCGATCCGGGCGCTGATGTCCCCGGACCGCGACTGGTTGATCAGGCTGCCCAGGGCCTCGGGCGTCGGGACGAACGCCGACCGGCGGAATTGAAGCGGATCAGCCATCAAGCCGCCGATGCCGGGGGTCCAGGTTTCCCGGCCGTCCTCGGACATCCACGAGATGGGCGAGAGCACCGCGGCCACCTCGACCTCGTGGGTGATCTGCGGCGTGCCGATCATGGACGAGCGGATCGGGCCGACATCAAGCGTCTGCACAAGAACGATCGACTCCCCGGGCATCAGTCGGAGCTGGCGGTTGAGTGGGATGCGGATCGTGGGCCCTGAGGTCCGCACTCTATCGCCGCGGGTCGTCACCTCGCACAGAACGTCGGGCACGACCATCATGCTTTGCCCTAAGGTAATCGGGAACTCTCCCGTGTTCTCGAGCCGGACGGTGCACCGCCAGGGCTCGCCGGGCGGGAGTTCGTCGCCGGGCATACGCAAGCTCAGATTCAAGTATTTCCCCGGATTGAGCGGATAATCCAGCACCTGGGACGGAAATCGCTTGAGGACGGAGGTGATCTCAGCCGGGGCGGGCCGTGTCGTGAGCACCTGCGCCTGCCGGTCTTCCAACAAGGCCGGCGGCGTCCCGGACGGGAGCAAAGCGTACACCGCGGCGGCGTGGTTGTACCAGCGGTCGGCCTCCGGCACCATGCCCAGTGAGCGTAGCTGGTTCGCCAGTTGCCAGGCGGCGTCCGCGTTGCCCGGATTCATCTTCATCGCGGCCAGGAGCAGCTCGACCTGCCGGACGGCGGCGACAGGCGGGGTGGAATGGGCGGGCCGGGTGGCGGCGGCCGGGCCGGTGGCGGGCTGAGCCGTGCCGCGCAGCTCGTCCCGCAGCGTGCGGGCGGCGAAGTTGAACTTGTAGTCCGCCAGGGCGGCGTCGGCCTCGGCTTTCGCCTGGGTCGTCTCGCCGCGGTTGAGATGGAAATCCGCGAGCCGACGGTGCAGGTCGCTCGAAAGTTCCTTGGGCAGGCCCGGGCGCCGGAGGTAAGCCCGGCAAAACTCGGCCCGTTTCTCCGCCGTTTGAAGCGATTCGATGGTCAGGGCCAGCCAGTTGAGATGAGCGGGCATGTCCGTGGGGTCGAGCCGAACGTACTGGCCGAGGGTCTTGTGGGCCTCGAGGTCCCGCCCGAGGGCGATCAGCATGTCGTACCGCCAGAGGTAGGCTTCGGCGAGCCCGCGATCGATCTGGTTGGCCGCCTGCATGAACAGCAGGGTGACCTCGGCATCGGCGTCCGACAGGCCGGCCTGGGGTGACAGGGGGTAGTCGCGCCCGAGGTCCACCAGCCACTTGGCCGCCGGGAGCGGCTCACCGACAGCCGGCGACGACAGCAGCACCCCGGCCGCAGTCAGCAAGCACATCCATCGACGCATTCGTGCACCTCACAAGCGGGTAATCCGGATTCTTCAGTGCGCCGTGAAAGGCGGCGATCTTCAGCAGGTGCGAATCCTACCTGGCAACGGTCGCTCCGGCCAGTAGCAATCGGAGCAGTCGTGGAGGTAACGAAACGGCTGAAGCCTCTGGTGTAGA
>CAZOIA010000150.1:0-13227 GCA_964579675.1 uncultured Planctomycetales bacterium
CTGCACTTGGCCAGAACAGGATAATCGCTCTGTAATGATGCTACAGTCTCTACAAAGCGCTTCCTTTAGCCGCGACCCGAAGGGGAGCGCGTATCCGGCAGGCGCGGGATGCGAAGTCGCAAGCCGCCTACCCCCCCGGAGCACTGCGCACCGCCAACGTCATCAGCATCAGCAGCCCCACGCAGCAGGTAAAACACACGCTCACAATGCAGGCCGCGATCGCCATCCCCCGGCGAGCCTCTTGCCGCAGCAGCGACCGGATGGCCAGCATGAGCCCCCCTATCCCGCACAACACCCCAATGAACGCCGCTCCCGTCGCCAGTGAACTTCTCGGCATCTGGCCGCTGGTGAGGACCTCCCTGAGGGCCTCGGTCACCTGCTCCTGCGTCGGGTTCGCCCCGACTTTCTCCTGAACCTTCTCGCCAACGGTCCCCAACCAGACCATCCATCCCACCAGGGACAGCACCGTACAGGTGATTGCCAGCGTCAGAGCCAACGGCGCCGAACCGGATTGCCTCGCACCCCGTCCGGTCGGCGGCAGTTGGCCCGGAGGTGGAGGCGGCGGTTGGAACGCCGAGCCCGCCGGTAACGCCTCCGGAACCCCGCCCGGAGGCCAGGTGCTCGAAGCCGGGGCGGTCACTACCCGCTTGCAGTAGGGGCAGCCCACCGCCTGGCCAGCCCACTTCTCGTCGATCTCAATCGGCTGCTGGCAGGACGGACAAGCAAATCGAATCACCATCGTGCACGAGCTCCAATTACCAGATAGACTCGCGGACGGGCCTTGCCGTTTCTCGACGAACCCATTTCCATGCCGGGCGTGGAACACGGATAATACGCCCGGCAACTCACGTTCGCAAGAAAGATGGTACCCGGAGCCACCGCATACCAGGGCTATCGCATCGGGATCGGCCAAAACGCCCGGCGGCACAGGGGCGATTCCGGGCCGAAAACCGCGCCTGCTTGAATGTTCATCGGCTGGCATTTAGATTCCCCGTTCTACGTGCCTTGCCGGCCGGCCGGGCCGGTTTGCGCTCCATGTTCGCATACATGACACGATGAGGGCAGGACATGAGTGGTTCGCTCTGCTTGAACGGAAACTGGGGCCTGACCTACGCCGAGGGCACCGGTTTGATGTCTCCCGAGCACTACATGGCCCCGACGTTGCGGGGACGCCGGCTCATGAAGGTCCCCGTGCCTGCCCCCATTCACCGTGTCCTGATGGACGAAGGCCTCATCGACGACCCGAACATCGGCATGAACTCCCTCAAGGCGCGATGGGTTGAAGAGCAGTTCTGGATTTACCGCCATACCTTTGCCGCCCCTACCGAAGCGTTGGCTCAGAACGCCTGGCTCGTATTCGACAAGCTCGAGCTCGATGCTGCAATCCTGCTCAACGGGAACGAGATCGGCCACCACGCCAACGCGCATCGCCCCGCGCGGTTCAACGTCACCGGCAGGCTTCGTCCGGGCGAGAACCTGCTCGTGGTCAGGCTCGCCACGGGCATGCACGCCGCCGCCGACAGACCGGCCGCCGACTACGCCGCCAATGACATCGACCGACTCACCAGGCGGCCCTGGCATCGCAAGCCGCAGTATCAATGCGGATGGGACTGGAGCCCGCGCCTGATGAACGTCGGCATCCTCGGCGACGTCACGCTCGAATGGCACCGCGGGCCGCGCTTGGATCAGGTGGCGGTTCTTGCCGTGCCCGCCGACGACCTCTCCTCGGCCACGATCCACGTCCGGGCCTGCGTCGATCACCCGGGCGAGCAGGTGATCCACGCCACCCTCCGCGCCCGGATTCGCGAGACGGGGCAGCAGACCGGGGTGCCCATCCACATCGAGCCCGGCCCGAGCCGCCATGACGCAACCCTCGAAATCGCCAACCCGCGTCTCTGGTGGCCGATCCACCATGGCGAACAGTTCCTCTACACCGTCGAGATCGCTCTCGAGGCCGGCGGCGAGACCCAGACCGCCACCCGCACCACCGGCGTTAGGCGCGTCGAGATCGACCAGTCGCCGCACCCGGACCAGGGGCGCTGCTTCATCCTGAAGATCAATAACCGCCCCATCTTCTGCAAAGGGGCCAACTGGGTCCCTCCGGACCTGCTCTACAGCACCGTCACCGGCAAGCGTTATCGAGAGCTCGTCAGCATGGCCGTCCATGCTAACTTCAACATGCTGCGTATCTGGGGCGGCGGGTGCTTTGCCGACCACGCCTTCTGCGAGGCATGTGACGAGGCGGGCGTACTCATCTGGCACGATTTCTTGTTCGCCTGCGCCAAATACCCGGGCGACGACCCGGCCTTCGCCGCCGAGGTGCGGCGCGAGGTCACCCATGCGGTGCGCGATCTGGCTCACCACCCGTCCATCGTCGTCTGGTGCGGCAACAACGAGATCGAGTGGGCCGACTGGGACTGGCATTATGACGACAGCCCCCGAACCCACCCCCATTACGCCATCTTTCACCATGACATCCCCCGGATCGTGCTCAATGAAAACCGGGCCACCGCCTACTGGCCCAGCTCGCCCTACTCGCCCGACTACCAGGATCCCAACGACCCTACCGTCGGCGACCAGCATCCGTGGGGCGTGTCCATCCTCGATCCCGGCGGCGCCGATTTCTGGAGGTATCGGGACTATGTGGACCGCTTCCCGAATGAGGGAGGCGTCATCGGGGCCTCCTCGCCCGCCACTTTGCGCCAATTCCTGCCCGAGGATCAGCGCTGTCTTTTCTCACCGGGCTGGGACCATCATGACAACCCCTTCGCCTGCAACGCCCCCGAAAAAGGTTCCCTGGGCCGGGCCTACGCCACGGTCGAGTTGTGGACCGGTCGAGACCCGGTCCCAATGGACTGGCAGGACTATGCCTTTGCCAGTGCCCTCCTCCAGGCTGAAGGCTTGCAGGAGTACATCGCCAACTACCGCCGCCGCATGTTCAGCAGCGCAGCCGCCGTCTTCTGGATGTTCAACGACTCCTGGCCCGTCACCCACGGCTGGACCATTGTCGATTACTATCTTCGCAGGAAACTGGCCTACCACCCGGTTCGCCGGGCGTTCCAGCCCGTCACCGTGGTCGTGGTCGCTGATGATACCGGCGTCACCGTTTACGGCATCAATGATACGCCCGAGGACTTTTCGGGGCAGTTGCGCTACGGCCTGTTCAACCTTGCCGGCGGTTTGCCGCTCGACGAAAGCAAGACCGTCACCCTCACTGCCAACGCTTCCACCCCGCTTGTCCGGTTCGACCTCCGGCGGTGGGGCAAGTTGGGGCTCACAAAGAGCGGAGCGTTTGCCGTGTTGAGCCGGGACGGCGGCCGCATCGCCCAGCACCGGGTCTTCCTCGAACGGTTCAAGGATCTCGCTTTCGTCAACCCGAAGATCAACCTGACCCTCAAGGACAACATGCTCACGCTCGCCTCCGACGTTTTTGCCTGGGCTGTCTGTCTCGACGTGGACGGCGAAGCGCCCCTGGCCGACAACTGCTTCGATCTCCTGCCGGGCATCCCCTATGCCCTTCCCTGGCACCCTGATCTCGGCAAGCCGACCGTCGTTCGCGTCGGCAGCCGCGACGCCGTCAGCCCCGCATAACCCGGTTTCTTTCTCATTTCCCGCTTTTTCGCTTTGCTTGGGCCGGGGCCAAGCCGCAAGACCGCCTCGGCGGCCTGATTTGAGACGCGGCAGCATTCGCTATAATCTGCCTCCCTGACGCCAGGAACCCGCCAACAGCCGAATTGATGGCCCAGGGCGGCGGCATGACTCGGTTGGAGATCCAAATGCAAAGAAACCACGCCACAACCCTTGTTGTAACCACGATGTGCATGCTGGCATCCGCCGTGACCGCCCGGGGAGCGGACCCCTCGTCGAACACGGAGGGCTCGCGGCTCTATCGGGAAGAGGCGATTGACGCGAGCATCGAGGCGTTTGGCAGAATGGTGGACGCGCCGGCCGAACAGGCGACGGCTCCGTTCGTCCTGTACGGCATAGGCGTGATCCAGGAGCAGCACAAGAAGGACCTGCCGGCCGCGGCGGCGACGTTCGAGCGGGTGATCGCAGCCTACCCCGAGACATACCCCGCCCTCCAGGCCTCTCGCAAGCTCATCCGGATCCATCGTCAACACAAGGCCTGGAGAAAGGCGGCCGACGAATGCCAACGGCGCCTGTGCCTGTTGGCGGGTCACCGGCCATGGCTGCTTACCGCCAGGTACGCTCAGCGGATCATAGACGACATGCTCGACAACTGCCGCCACGCGGGCCCGTCGTCATCCCCGGAGGATTCGCTGCGAAGAATCGTGGCGGGCAAGAGCAAGCACTCCTGCCCGGAGCTCATCGAGGCAGCGAAGTTCGCCCTCGGCGCCGATCCGAATGCGGCATCGGGGAACCTTCTGCGCAACCCCGGCTTCGAGCGGGACGGCAAATACGTGCCGCTGGAGGCCCCCGTCGGTTGGCGTTTCATCGGGACCGGCGTGGTCCGCGGGACGGATAATGACGGGATCCTCGATCAGGCCTTTCTCGGCGAGCACGGGGCACCGAGAACGGGCCGACTGTGCGTTGGCAAGTACGTTGATTGGGCAACCGCCCGGGGCTGGTACGTCCAGAGGATCGCGGCGACTCCCCGGCAGAGGTATGCCTGCAGCGTGTATGCGCTGACCGGACCTCAGGGTGATAAACAAGGGCGGGTGCGCCTGGGGGTCGATCCCCGCGGGGGCACCGACCCGAACGCCAAGGGCATCGTCTGGACGGCCTATCGCAGCACCGGCGGTCGTTACGAAAGGATCGCTCTGGACGGTGCGAGCGCGGTCACCGCGGCAAGCGACCACGTGACCGTGTTCCTGGAGTTGCGGCAGGACGTCACGGCGACCGGCAACGTGATGCTGTTTGAAGATGCCGCCGTCACCCGCGCCGGCGCGCCAACGCCCCCGCCCCAGGCGGCCGTGCAAATCGCCAACAACCGGCCGGCTCCCGAGACGCCCACCCTGCCCTGCTCCCTGCCGTCCGAGGAGACACGCATGGGGTACGACCCCGCGCTGCTTTGCGGCGGGCTGCTGGTCTTCAATGGGCCCGACCGCAACAAAATGGCCAAGAAGCCCGAGAAACGCCTGTTTGAGAAATGGCGCGACGAGACTCTCCCGGACATCTGCCGCCAATTCCGCGGGTGCGGAATGGTCAGCGCCCGGGCCGGTCTGTGCTGGTACAACATCGAGAATGAGAAGGGGCACTTTGACTGGCGGATCGCCGACGAGAAGGTCCTGCAGTTGGAGCAGGCCGGCATCGTCCAGGTCGCGTGCATCGCCACCTCCCCGCCCTGGGCCCTGGACCCGGAGGCAATTGCCGTTCTTGAGCGGCAGCGGACTCCGGCGAACCTGCACGGCTGCACCCAGATCAAGCCCGAATGCTGGGACGACTACGAGGCTTACATGGAACGCCTCGTCCTGCGTTACCGCGATTGTATCGACCACTGGGAGATCTGGAACGAGCCGGACGGCATGGCCGGCCACGTGCTGAAGCGGGACGCCACCGGCAAGGTCACCTCGGTCGAGTTCGGAGGCGACCCGGATTGGATGATCGAGCTGCTCAAGCGCAGCGCCCGGGTGATCCGGGCCCTCGATCCTTACGCGCTGATCTGCGTGGGCGGGTTTGAGAACAAGAGCCCGCCGTTGGCCAGACTGCTGGAGGGCGTGTACGCCCGCGGCGGACGCGATTACTTCGACGCGGTCGGTATCCACACCTACGGCACCCCGCTCAACCAACCGTGGTTCTGCTTCCTCCGCCAATTCATGGTCGATCACGGCGACGGGCACAAGCCCATGTGGGTCACGGAGTACGGAATGCGGGCCCAGCAGGATATCAAACAGGCCTATCGCCTGCGGCGGTCGTTGCGGGCCCTGCGCGAGATCCCCTACGTCACCATTGCCACCGGGCACGTCGCGAACATGCTCTTCGGCAACAGTCGCGGACACGGCTACCTCGCCCACCAGGAGATGGCCAAGGAGAAGGGGCCCCGCCCGTCATGGCACCAGGACTTCGAGGGGAACGTGCTGGAGATCATCCGGAATTGGGAATGGGACATAAAGACCGAGAAGAGGGAATGGATCAAGCTGTGGGCGAACCAGGAGCTTTCCGCGGATTTCCCGGAGCAGGGCGAACGCTACCTGGCCGGCAGGTCCAACGGCCCATGGATGGAGCACGCGCTTGACGTTTACGTTCGGCCCCGGAAGCACACGCTCTCGTTCCTGGCCTACGTCGATCCCCCGTCGAAGCCCTCCACGGTCACGATGAACATCACCGTGGAACCGGGGGACGTGTGCAAGGACCGGGCGAGCGTGACGCTGTTTCCCGAAGGGATCAAACCGCACAAGTGGACCCGCGTCGAGGTCAACCTGGCCAAGGCTTTCCCCCAGTTCGTCGAAGACACCATCCTCGCCGTCTACATCCGTGCCACGTCGAACGAGGAGAAGGAATGGGAGTTCGCTCTGGATGACATTCGGATCGAGTGACCGGATCCGGCGACCGTCCGGGCTCAGTCCTGCGGGATCTCGGTCTGAACCTCGCCTGTCAGAGCTCCCACCAGGACGAACATGCCCGGAAGCGAGAAGCTGTAAAGGGCCTCCTCGGGCTGCGGCCAGGTGAGCGGCTTGCGCAACGTGACGCCGGCAAAGGCATCGGTGTGGCCGGCATTGCGCATGAACTCGATCGCCTGGGCCAGCGAGATTTGCCGGGGGAGCCGCTCGTAGACCGTCCCCACCCACGGGCTCGCCACGAATTCGGGCTCGCCGAACTCATTACTGGCGTAGTCGAGCGTCACCGTGCCCGGTTCCTGCGCGTTTACGTCTTCCACAGAAATGAACCGCCACTGGTCGATGTCCGCCGCGACGGTTGCGGTCCCGGCGGATGGTGAGCCCCAGGCCTCGATAAGCAGGGCACTGGGGTATTGGGCGCCCACGATCTGCTCCGCCTCGTCCATAAGTTCCAGATTGCTCTGCTCGGCCGGTGCCGTGCCTCCGGGCAGGAACGGATAGATGTTCGTGCACTGACTCCCCGTGCCCAACAGCACCAGGCAAGCACAACACGCAAGTCCTTTGGCTCGTCGCATGGTCGTCTCCTTCCTGCAGCCCCGCTATGACGTATCCGGAAACCAATTCAGCGACGCCCATTATAGCCGTCCATTGACGGACTCGGCAACAAGGGCGATAGACGCTACAATACCCCCTTTGTTGAGCTGTCCCCTCTCCCGCCCCGCCGGAACGGTCGGTTGGAAAGGGGCAAGGATCCAGATTCAAAAAGGAGAGCCCCATGCGCAAGGTTGCGATCGTATTCATGGCCGTCGGTATCTCCGGGGGAATGGGCGCTCCGGTTACGGCTGCGGATCGGCCGGTCCGCCGCCTCTCGGTGCGGCAGTACCGTGACCAGATGAAAGCCGGTTGGATCGGCCAGATGGTCGGTGTCGGTTGGGGCGGACCCACGGAGTTTAAGTACAACAACAAGATTATTCCGGAAGACCAGATGCCCAAATGGGAGCCGGGCATGGTCAACCAGTTCCAGCAGGATGACATCTACGTCGAGATGACGTTCCTTCGCACGCTGGAGCAGTACGGCCTGGGCGCCTCCATTCGCCAGGCGGGCATCGATTTCGCCAACAGCGGGTATCGTCTCTGGCACGCCAACCGGGCCGGCCGGGACAACCTCCGCCGCGGCATCGCTCCGCCCGACTCGGGCCATCCGAAGTTCAACAAGCATGCCGACGATATCGACTATCAGATCGAGGCCGACTACGCCGGCCTCATCGCGCCGGGTTTGCCGAACGTGGCGATAGAGCTGGGCGAGAAGTTCGGGCGCCTCATGAACTACGGCGACGGGCTCTACGGCGGGCAATTCGTGGGCGGGATGTACGCGGAGGCCTTCTTCGAGAGCGATCCGGTCAAGATCGTCGAAGCCGGCCTGAAGTGCATCCCCTCCGCCAGCCAGTATGCCGAGGCGATCCGCGACGTCCTCAACTGGTACGGGCAAAGTCCGGACGACTGGCCCAAGACGTGGCAGCGCATCATGGACAAGTACCAGAAAAGGCCCGAGTACCGCCGGTTCTCGTGCAGCAAGGGCGACTTCAACATCGACGCCAAGATCAACGGTGCCTACATCGTCATGGGGCTTCTATACGGCAAGCGCGACCTCGATAAGACCATCGTCATCGCCACGCGCTGCGGGCTCGATTCCGACTGCAATCCCTCGAACGCGGGCGGGGTGCTGTTTACGACGGTCGGCTTCTCGAAGCTGCCGGACCGTTTCAAATCAGCACTCGATAACGACGGGGTCTTCAGCCACACGGCGTACAACTTCCCACGACTCATCGAGGTCTGTGAGAAACTCGTGCGCCAGGCTCTGAAGAAATCGGGAGGCCGGATCGAGAAAAACGACGCGGGCGAAGAGGTCTTCGTCATCCCGGTGCAGAAACCCAGGCCGAGCAAGCTCGAACAGTGCTGGGAGCCCGGCGCCCCCGCCGATAGCCGGTTCACCGAACAGGAAAGAGCGAAGATCACCGCCAAACCCGGCCCGGGCGGCTGATCGTCGTTCCACCCCGGGAAGCATCAGAAGAAAGGATAATCCGTGCCTATCAGGAAGTGTTCCTCAGCGATTCTCGCGTTATTTCTGTCCATCCCATTTACCGCGCACGTGTTGGGTGCCAACTGGCCCACCTACCAGCACGACAACCGGCGAAGCGGCGTCACCTCCGAGCGGCTGGAACCTCCGCTCAGCGAGCAGTGGGTCTTTGAATCGCCCTGGGTGCCCGCGCCGGCGTGGGGCGATCCGCAGCCCAAGCCGGTAGAAGGGAACCTGGAACTCCCCCGGCTCCGGTTCGACGATGCGTTTCACGTCGCGGCCGTCGGCGGCCGGGTGTACTTCGCCTCCTCGGCCGACGGGATGGTCTATGCGTTGGATGCTTCCTCGGGGGAGCTGCGATGGTCGGCGCACACCGGGGGACCCGTCCGGCTCGCGCCCACGGTCTGGCAGGGCAGGCTGTACGTCGGCTCCGACGATGGCTTCGTGTACTGCCTGGATGCCGCGGGCGGAGACGTGCTCTGGACGTTCCGCGCCGCTCCGCATCCGGACAAGGTGTTGGGCAACGGCAAGCTCATCTCCCTCTGGCCCCTCCGCACCGGCGTGCTCGTCGATAGCGGCATCGCCTACTTCGGGGCGGGGGTCTTTCCATCCGAGGGACTGTACCTTTACGCCGTCAGTGCCGACAGCGGCAAGCTCATCTGGAAGAACGACGCCTACGGTCGAGGGGGGCTCGGCGACATGTCACCCCAGGGTTACCTGCTGGCCTCGGCGAGCAAGCTATTCGTGTCCTCCGGACGATGTGCGCCGGGCGTCTTCGACCGCGCCAGCGGAAAGGGCCTCTATCAGCCGAACCCGAGCTGGCGCCGTGACGGGCTGTTCGGCGGCACGTACGCGCTCCTGGCCGGCGGCCGTCTGTACAACGGCACCGAGCAGATCATCGCCTACACCCAGGAGACGGGTAAGCTCGTTCATACCGCCCAGGGCCGTCGGCTGATCGTGGCCGAGGGCTGTGTTTACCTGATGACGGGCAAGGAGATACTCGCCCTCGATCCAAAGGCCTTTCCCGAAATGGATAAGCGGCGCCAGGCCTTGAAGAAGAACTCCTCCTCGCGGAAGAAACTGCAGGAATCACTGGTCGCCGCCCGGAAAGAGCTGTCCGAACGGACCGAGAAGAAAGAGGCCCTGACCAGGCAAATCACGGAAACCGAGACGAAGCTTGATGCCCTCGCGAAGGAACGGGAAGAGCTGGCGCGCTTTCTGGAAGATGCGACCCGGTGGCGATGCCCCTTCCGCGGCGACGACGTGTTGATTTTGGCCGGCGGCGTGCTCTTTGCCGGCGGCGGCGACCGGGTCGTTGCGATTGACACCGCAGCGGGCAAGAAACAGTGGACGGGCAAGGTCAGCGGCAAGGCCCGGGGACTGGCGGTCGCCAACGGAAGACTGCTGGTCAGCACGGACAAGGGCAGCATCCACTGTTTCGGGCGGGCAGCGACGCCCTCACCTCGTCACGCGGGTCTGCCGCCGGCCGACCCCGCGCCGTACCCCAGTGACAAGCTCACCCGCTTCTACGAGCAAACCGCACAAGCGATCATCAGCGATACGAATATCAAGCGCGGCTACTGCCTCATCCTGGGCGGCGACGGGCGGCTGGCCCTCGAGTTGGCCAAACGCACGGAGCTGATTGTGTACCTCGTCGAGCCGGATACGCAGAACGCAGCGACCGCCCGAAAGGCCATCACCGCGGCCGGGCTGTATGGCGCGAGGGTGTGCGTGGATCAGCGCCCGCTTTCCGGCCTCTGTTATCCCCCATACTTCGCGAACCTGATCATTTGTGCGGATTCCCTGCTGACCGGCAAGCCGTCAACGCCGCCGGAGGAACTGCTGAGCATGTTGAAGCCGCACGGCGGCGTGGCCTACGTCGGGCAGCCGCCATGGGCCGGGGAACTGGCAGCATCGCCAGAGACACCGGGGCTCCAGCCCTGGCTCGAGCGCCTGCGCGACGGAAGCACCGACGTCGAATTGACCGGCACTACCTGGGCTCGCGTCAATCGGGGAGCCCTCCAGGGCGCGGGCAACTGGACCCACCAGTATGCGAATCCCGGCAACACCACGTGCAGCGACGATGAGCTCGTCAAAGGCCCGCTCGGAATCCTGTGGTTTGGTGAACCCGGCCCTGGCCGGATGCCCAGCCGCCACGCCAGCAACGTCGCCCCGCTTTCGGTCAACGGCCGCCTGTTCGTCCAGGGCGAAGAGGTCATCTCGGCGTATGACGCCTATAACGGGCTGCTGCTGTGGGAACGGGAAATCGCCGGTGCGATGCGCCTGCGCATGGGATTCACCAGCGAGAGCAGCAACCTGGCCGCGTCAAAAGACAGTCTATTCGTCGCCGTGGACAAGCGGTGCCTGCGGCTCGACGCGGCGACGGGTACGACCCGCAAAACGTACTCTTTGCCTGCCAGAGAAGACGGCAAAAGCTCGCGCTGGGGCTACCTGGCCTGCGTCGGCAACACGCTCTTAGGGAGTCGGACGGACAAGGGCAAGGTCAGCGACTGCGTTTTTGCCGTGGACGTCGACACCGGCCGGCGGAAGTGGGTCCACCATGCCGGGCAGGTGAACCACGACAGTATCGCGATCGGCGACGGCCGGCTCTGGCTGGTGGACAACGTCGAAACTGACGAGCAGCGCGAACAGGCTCTCCGAGAGAAGTCCAGTGGGGCCGTCGGCCGCAAGGGCGAGCCTGACGTTCGCCTGGTAGTGGCTCTCGACTTGGCCACTGGTGAGCAGTTCTGGGAGAAACCCCTGGATGTCTCCGACTGCGTCAAGATCGAGAGGACCGGCGGCGAGCTGTCCGCCATGTACAGCGACGGTATTCTGCTCTTGTGTGCCGCTCCCTGGAACGGCCACTTCTGGAGGGAGTTCTTCGAGGGCAAGTTCTCGCGCCGGAGCATCATCGTGTTGTCGGGCGATGACGGCGAGTTGTTGTGGTCCGACCATATCGGTTATCGCAGCCGTCCCTTGATCGTGGGCGACACGATTTATGCCGAACCCTGGGCATACGATCTTCGTACGGGGGCTGCCAGGATGCGGATTCACCCGATCACCGGGCAGGAGACGAAATGGCAGATGGCGCGTCCCGGGCACCATTGCGGGTGCATTGCCGCCTCGCCCAACTGCCTGTTCTTCCGTTCCTGGTCGACTGCTTACTACGACCTGGGGGCCGACTACGGAACATGCCATTACGGCGCCCAGCGCCCGGGGTGCTGGATCAACTTCATACCGGCCGGCGGGCTGGTCCTCATCCCGGAGGCCAGCTCCGGCTGTATGTGCCCGTTTCCCATTCACTGCACGATTGTGCTCTATCCGAGGAGGATCAACCGGGTCTGGGGCATGTACAGCGCCGCCGGGCCAATGACGCCGGTCAGGCACATGGCCATCAACTTCGGCGCCGCGGGTGACCGCAAGGACGCGGAGGGAACGCTCTGGCTGAGCTATCCCCGACCTCGACGCGGCCGACCGGACCACTCTCCTCCTCGACACGAACCACTGGTGCTCGACTTTGAACTCCACGAGGAGCTTCAACCCGGCGGTTTCTACCACCGCTACAACGCCGAGGGGCGGAACATTCCCGACACCGGCAAACCCTGGCTCTTCAGCTCATGGTGCCGAGGCCTGACCCGGTGTACGCTGCCGCTGATCGGCAAAGACGATGAGCCACGCCGGTACACCGTACGCTTGTACTTCGCCGAGCTCGACGACGTCAGGCCCGGCCAGCGCGTCTTTAGCGTTGCCATCCAGGGGCGGGAGGTCCTGACGGACCTCGACGTCGTCAGGGAAGCGGGCGGCCCTGAGCGGCCCGTGATCAGGCAATTCGAAGGCGTCCGGGTCGAGGATGGCTTGAACGTCAGCCTCATGCCCTCCCCGTCCGCAGCCGTCCCAACCGCGGCAATGTGCGGTATCGAGGTGGTGGCTGAGTGATCGCGAGCGGCATCGTTTCGGACTTGCGCGGCCGCGTGGGCTTCCGCCGCTTGTGACCAGGGATTACAATCCTCGCGGTGTTGCGGCTGGTCCGTCGAGATCGGCCTATCACGGCATGGAATGACGACAGGAAACCCCCGATTAAGGAGCGGGCCCTTGAGCAGGCAAATCAACCGACGCCAGTTGCTGCGACGATCTGCGGAAATGGCCGTGGTGGCCGGGTCAACGATGGGGCGTGCAGACGCCGCTTCCGGAGCAGATCCCGATACGTCCGCTTTGAGCGCACGCGCCCCCGCGAAACCGCGTCGCATGAAACTCGGACTGGTCACCTACAACCTGGCCCGCGACTGGGATCTGCAAACGATCATCGACCGCTGCAAGGAAGTCGGCATCTCAGCAGTGGAGTTTCGCAGCACGCACAAGCACGGCGTCGAGCCTGCGTTGTCAAAGGCCGAGCGCCGGGAGGTCAAGAAAAGATGCGCCGACGGCGGCCTAGTTATCTGGGGTCTCGGCAGTGCCTGCGAGTATCATTCGCCCGATCCGGCTGCGGTCGCGGAAAACATTGAGTTGACCAGGCAATTCATCAGCCTGGCTCAAGACCTCGGTGCCAAGGGCGTCAAAGTCCGCCCTAACCGTTTGCCCAATGAGGTCAGCGAAGACAAGACGCTCGAGCAGATCGGACGATCGCTGCGGACC
>CAZOIA010000151.1:0-13197 GCA_964579675.1 uncultured Planctomycetales bacterium
AAGCGACTGTCCTGGCGCACCGGGGTCTACAGGGCCAAGACACGGTACGGCAGGCCCGGGCTTACTCGATCAGCTCCAGCTCAAGGTAACCGCCGCGACGGACGTCGAGGCTGGGATGGTTTTCGTCGGGGGCGAAGTCCCAGTTTTCCCGCGCGCTCTTCAAGGAACGGGCGGCCTCGGGAAGTGTGGACGGCTTGATGGTGATCTCGAACCATCCCTCGTGCGATTCCAGCGTGCTGTTGAACCACCGCCCGCGGTACCGCCCGGGAACCAGGCCGGTCACGTGGGTGATGTCGAGCCGGGCGATGAAGGACTCGTCCTTCGGCAGGCAGGTGAAGATGAACGCGTGGCGGGTACCGTCAGGCAGGGGGATGTGCCCGGTCTCCCAGCGTGAGACCCAGGCATAAGCGGTATCGCCGTGGGATATGATCATCTCGGGATAGTGGTACTCGCTGCCGAACGGGCGGAACTCACCTTGCGTGAGGTTGTCGCGGTTGTTCTCGTAGAAGCTGAACCAGTCCTTGAGGTTCTTGCGGCGTGATTCGTCCATTCTGGTCAGATCCATGGAGATCCCGGGCGGCCCGCACATCATCATCGCGGAGAACGTTTTGCCCACGAAGTCACGGTCCTCGAATTCCTTCTCCGTCCAGGTCAGCGGATCGCACTTGGAGACCACGCCGCGGTTGAAGGGCCGATGCGAGACTGCCAGCAGGCGGTTGCGGTCCCACTTGTGATCACAGTAGGTCGTGCCGAAGACGCTCGCGTGGCGCTTGCTCAAGAGGTTGGCGAAGGGGATCCGGTACTCGACGATCGGATCCGGGTGCCCGAAGGTGAAGCCCTCGTAGCAGGCCCTCGTGAACTCGTCCAGGGCCGCTCCGAACTGGGCCGGGGCCCGGTCATGCGGGGCGTCGTTGCGATTATACACCGTGTCGAGGAAATCGACCCAAAAGCCATCCACGCCGAGGTCGTGGGCCATGGCCGCGAACCGTTCCTTGATGTGGGCCCGGGCGACGGGGCTTCGGGGATCGAGGTTGCGATCGTAGTCGTCCTCCGGCCACTTCGAGCGATGGTTCTTCATCATCGCGAACGATCTCGAGTTTGCCCCGATCCAGGTCGGCGCGACCCAGAGCTGCACCGCCATGCCCAACTCTTTGTGAATGCGGTCCACGAGCCCGGCGAGGTCGGGGAACTTCGACTCGCAGGGCGTGTAGTCGCCCCACTTGTTGTCCGAACTGAACCAGTTTTCGCACTCGCTCCAGCCGATGAAGATCAGGAAATTGCCGATCCCCATGTCGCGGGCGAGGACCGCATTGTCCCACACGACCTTCCCGTCGATCTTGTCGCCAAAGGCATACCACGTGCTGTAATACGGTCGCCAGGCGTGCTCGGCGATGGGCCGGGGCGCGTAGCCGCTGACCGTATCGACCGCGTCCGCATAAGCCCGGGCCGAGTCAAACCAGGAATCGCCCCGCGTGGAGACGAACACCGAATCGGTCAACTCGGTGCCTGTGAACCATCGGTCGCCTTCGTATTCGTTTCGGGCGACGGTGATACTGTAGTATTCCCCCTTCCGCCGGCCGGTGATCCGGTAGGTGCCCGCCTGATCCATCGGGCCCACCGCCAGGGCGTTGTTGCCGTAGTGATCGCATGCCATCATGAACGGAATGCCGGCGTTGGGTCGAATGTCCAGGGCCGCGTCAATCTGCGGTGCCTGCCGGAAGATCGAAGGCCCCTCGGGCACCCGGGTGTCGAATACGGACGCCACGCGGCCCAGGGCCGTCCGACACTCGTAGGAATAGTCCGTCACACGGATGATCTGCCCGTCATTTCGCGTGAGCTTCACCGTCCAGAAGCCATGCTTCTTCAACTGGCTGCGCTCCAGCGACAGCCGGTAACCGCCGGTGGAGGTCGCTTCCCGGCCCGGCCCAAGAGGTCCGGTGGTCCGGGTCTGCCAATCGCCGATGGGGGGATCGGCCGCGATTCTCAGCTCGCACGTGGCCGGGCCTTCCACGAACGTAATCGTACCCCCACGCGGCTGCACGCACCCCACCAGGGCAACAACAGCCACCAAAGGAACACTTGCCTTCATTCCTCTTAACATCATCACGACTCCTCCTGCAGCGTCGCCGAGAAACACATTCCCACGCCCGGGCGCAAGGATCGCAGAGCAAGAAAGGGCAATTCCCGCCATACCCTCTGCGCCCGCCGGTGCGTCAGGATACTCGATCCGTCCTATGGAATGGAAGGACTCAACCATGTGGCGATCCGCTTGACGTGTGGTCGGCCGAACGTACTGAGGGCGGACAGAGGCGTTTCGCCCCCGCGCTCTACTCTGCCGGTTCCATCTTCCGGTCGCAGCCCCAAGGAGCCGCGGGGTTCAGCCCGCACGGCGCACGGGATCGGGCGGCCGCGCAGACTGGATTCTGCTGCCCTTTGGATGCCGCAATCGGCCCGTCAGTCATGCGGGCTCGTACTCGGCCCGGATTGTGATCGGCCCGCGGATCGGTTCGATGCGGATGCAGTCCCTGGCCGAATCGAAGCTCTCGTAGGGCTGACCGTTGACGGTGACGGCCTGGATGGGTTTGCCCTGGGGGTGCCGGAGGCGGATCACGAGTTGCTTCGGCAGGCTCCGCGTGGGCGGGTGGATGACGGCTTCGACGAATCCCCGATCGACCGAGGAGGTGATGGTGTAGCTGACCTTGCCGAATCGTGTGGGAGCATTGCGGACGACGATCTGCATGCCGTCTTTGAGCCAGTTGTTCGTGACCAGCGGCGCGAGCCAGAGGTCGTCGCCCCGCTCCATCACGAGCATGAGCCGGGTCTGGGCGAGGAAATACCCGGTCTCGTGGGTCTTGTTCCAGGCGCCGATATTGTGGAAGTGCTCCCAGAACGAGAGGGTCTCCTTGCTGAGCAGCGAGGGGATGGTGTTGAAATAGGATCGGATAAAGGGCTTCACGTCGTCGCGGAGGGCGTAGATCTCGGCGATCCGGCAGTAATAGGGCTGGATCTTCGAGAACCCGCCCAGGCTGAAGAAGTCCTGTTGACTTCGCTCGGCGGGGTAGTCACCCATGCCGGAGTGGAGGAACCAGGCGTCCTCCATGTGATCCGTGATCCATGCGACATCCTGCGTCTCGGGGTCAAGCACGCCCAGGGCGGCCAAGTGGTGGGCGCCGAGATCGACGTCGTAGCCCCAACTCCGGTTGGCATCTTCACCGGGGATGATGTCACCGATCCGGCCAAAGCAGTACAACATGCCGGGACAGGCGGGCACCCACGTCCCGTTTGCCAGCGGCAGCACGGGCGAGCGGGTCTGGACCCATCGAAAGGCTCGCCGAACGTTCTTGCCAAACTCATCGGCCTTGGCCAGGAGCGAGGGGGCATCGGGATGGTTGATGTCGGCCAGCGCCCGGGCTGCCTGGTCAAGCCCGGCGTAGTAGTGGGCCTCCTGGATGAATCGATAGGCGTACCGGTTCCAGTCCGCCGCTACACCGGGCGGCACCAGGCCGTATTCCGGCATCTTCTCACCCCGGGCGTCCAGGTGCCTGGTTTTCTCGCACTGCCGGGCGATCCAACTGCAGAGGCGGGCAACTTCGGGCCCGACGCGACTCAGCCAATCCCGATCGCGAGTGCGGCCATAGTGCTCGGCCAGCGTCCAGAGATGCCAGCCCGTCCCCATGACCGTGTAGCCGGTGGTGAGGAACCCGGCGGGGTTGTAGCGCTTGATGAAGAACTCCAGCGACCGACGCGCGAAGTCGTCGTGTCCCATCATGTCCATGCCGCGGATAACGGAATGGGCTTCGCTCTCCAGGGGGCCGTACCGATCGGAGGCGATCCACGCCGCGATGCGTTCACCCTCGTCCTCATTGCGAGCCGCCAGCAGGCAGTGCACCTGAGAAGCGCGGATGACATTGGTCAGCAGAGCATCAGGCAACTCGATCTGCATGGCAGGAGCGAGGATGCGCTGCCAATATGCCTCCACCTTCTGGAGCCACTTCAACCCCCCTCCCAGCAGCGCGTAGTCCTCCGGGCTGACCGGCCAGGCGGGGATGTAAACGAAGCAGCGTGCGGATTTCCCGGCGGGAAGGGTTCCGCTGAGGGTCAGGCCCGCGGGTCCGGTATCAGCTTCGAGAGGAGCCGCCTGGGTCATATCCACGAAGGCCAGGAGGCGTTCGCCCTTCCGTGCGATGACGCCCTTGTCCACCTGTTGCAGATCGGCGAATTCATTGCTCTTGACGTTCGACAGCAGTCTGAGTGTCAAGGACGCCTCGGCGTCGCGCGGTCCGGTATTGTGCACGGTGAACTCTGCAACGCACAGCGCACGCTTATGCAACCAGTTCGCCCCGGTGGGAATGGGCTCGTTGTCGTAGGGGGCGACGAAGGTCCATTCGAGGTAGGTGACGCCGTTTTCGTCCCGCATCGTCACCGGTACCGGCAGCCACCCGTCGTAGAGCTGGCGGGTGATCTGTTTGGATGCCCCGAAGCCAAACCGTGGCAGGAGCTTGCACGAGTAATCTCGGGGCTCGGGAACGGCCTGGTCGGGCGCCTCGTATACGTCGAACGTAATGGACCCATCGCGGTGGGCCACGAACTTGCGGTTATCGCAGGCCAGCGAGAGCAGCATGGGACCCTTGTCCTGGACGGGGTTGTGTACTTTCGCCCACGCCCGCCCGAAGGTCTGATCCGGCATCTCGCGGACGCGCTGGAGGACGGTTTTTTGGCTGGCGATTCGCCGGCGGTACTCGGCGGGGGTCATCGGCGAAGGGTCACGGATGACGAAAACGCCTGCGTGCGGAATGTAGACACAACCACTGGCCAGCACATCTTCGACGGCCACGCCGAACGCTGCACCCGGCAATCGAAACCGAAGTACGGTGCGATCCGTTTTCCAGGGTCTCGGCTTGCAGTATCGGACTTCGAGCGGGAGCGGGCCCGACAGGTCCCACCCGCACCGCAGCGGCGAGCCCGAATCGTCCGGCGAAACGATGACCCCGTTGTACGCCTCGACGTGGCCGACCATCGGCCGGTCCTTAATCGGCAACGGCCGTTCCAACTCCACCCGCAGCCTGGCGGTGTCCCACGGTGAGATGGTCCAGGCGGACAGTCCCCTGAGCACGATCGGCTTCTCGCCGGCGGGGAATATCCAGCGGATCTTCTGAATACCGGCGCGGGCGTCCGGGTCTTGCACGTAGCTCACCCGGGCGGTCAACCGGTCCTGGCTTTTGGCGATCCTGGTCTGGAGGGGTTTGAAGTTCCCCTGCCAGGCAGACTCACCTTGCCAGTACTGCACCTGCACGCCGTCCAGCGGCGGCACGGATGCGGGATCTGCAAACCGCAGACCCAGCTTTCGGATTACCCGGCGTTCGACCCATTCCAGTCCAATGCACGCCAGCCCGTTGTCTGCCACCGGCACCCTGACTGTTCCGTCCGCGGCGGGCAGGACCTCCGTGGCAAGGAACACATCTTCAGCACGGAACTCTTCGGTTCGCTTGGCCCGGGCCCCGTCGGTCCGGTTTGGATCCCAGGTCACCAATCGCGCGAACGGGGCTGCGTCCAGCGCCCCCGCCGCCTCATCTCCGGACGCCGCCGGGTTCCGGATCAGTCGGGCATCCGCCCAGTTGGCACAATCATGACTGATTCCGTCGCCCGCGTCCGCGGCCACCAGCCGCAATTCCCGGCCTCGGTCAACCGGAATCCGCACCTCTCGCGGCTCGTCGTCGCCCGTCATCACGCCGGTCTCGAATCGCTTTTCGTCATCGACAAAGACGCTGAAGACGACACTGCCGAGCTTGCCCCCCTGCCACTGGACGCCGACCTGGGCCTCGAATGTCCTGTACCTGCCGTTCAGTTCCACGTATATCTCGCCGTTAGCGTGATGACCCAACCCGCGCTCGTAATGCGTGTCCTTGATCCGCAGTCGAGCCGGCTCCCCACCGGGCGGAACGACCGCCGTGTTCATCCCCAGCGTGCCCCAGTCCTGCGCGGTGTAGATGATTCGATCGGCCGTTGCGTCCGAAATGTACTCGGCGTCGGGAACGTCCACGGCCACTGCCCTCCCGGCTAGAAACACTGTCGAAACGATAGCGGTGTCTGCCACCAGCACGATGACGCGGTTTGTCCAGATCATCTTGATCTCCCGGCAAGTCTGGTCTCGAGAATACACCGACCCGCCAGGGCCGTGTGATTAACCGTCCGCTCGCGGTCCGTTGTGTTGTAGGCCAGGATGCGGTGATCGAACAGCCCCGTCCAGACCTGATCGCGGGCGGTCAGCATGGTGATCTTACCGTCCTTGAGTCCCCGCTCGCCCAGCACGGCAGCGTAGGCCTGCTGAACCGCGGCCACCGCCGCATCGCCATCGGGCTGGCCCACCACGCGGGTAATGACCTCCTTGGCCATGTTACCCGTAAGCAGCGGCCTGGCCACGCCGTCAACCCCTACGAACTCGCCGACGGGCCTGGCCAGCGGCGCCTCCACGACCTGGATGATCGCGGCCAGATGACCGCGTCTGACTCGATTGCGAAGCTCGATCCACGTGGTGTCCTCGATCAGCGGGTCGCCCACGATCACAAGGACCGCGTACCGCTGGAGGATCCCATTGGCGATGAGCCTTTCGTCAATCACGTCGAAGTCGGCGACGTCGCGGACGGCGTTGGCGCATTCCAGGAGCCCGTCAGGGTAAGGTTTGTCGATCCTCAGATAGTGATCGGCCTCCGGAAAGAACAGGGCCACGTCCACCACCGCCGGTTTGCCGTCGAGCAGGCCGATGTTGTCCGTGTAGGCGCCGCCGGCGGCCTGGGGATTGCCCGGATAGTCAAAGTAGGCCGTCACCCCGGCGCAGGCGTCGGTGAAGATACGCTCAGCCATTCGCTCGGGCTTGAACGTCCCGGGCGGCTCGGTCAGAAAGTCCATGAAGCCATAGAACCGAGCGGGCGTAGCGACGCGCTTGACGTGGAAGTAGCTGACCGCTGCGTGCGTGGAGCGAATTGCCAGCCGCGGCACGTTTCTGAGAATGCGGCAAGCGGATGAGTAGCTGTGGCCCATCATGGCGGACTCATCTGCGTGCCCGAGCTTGACCTCGCAAGGCTTGTCCGGAAACGCCTCCTGAGCGATCCGGATGAAATCTCTCATACGCCGGGCCGATGCATTCTGATACCAGTATACGAAATCGAGAATCCGCCGCCGCTGTGGAGGCGTCAGCTTTCGCGGGTCCGGGTTCGACTTGAGCAGCTCCATGGGCGGGTAATCGATCTCGTCGGCGGTCCTGAACAACGTGCCCCACCGTTTGCTGATCTCCTCCAAGGTCCCCCATCGCCGGAGTTGCTCGATGCGGAAGTCAACCCGGGCGTACGCATCTCCGCACCACCACGCCACCTTCGCCCGGTCGTCTTTGCGAAGCCACTTCGTGTAGCCGGTGGGATAACCCAGCTCGCCGTATTCCGAGCAATCAGCCACATAGACCGCGCTGACGAGCTTATCGAGGCGGCCCCCCAAGCGCTCGTAGAAGCGCTCCACCAGCGTTGTCGTATAAGGCGCCCAGCCCGAGGGCTGCCGGCAGGTGGTGCCGTCTTCCATATTCGTATAGGGCACAAACCCCGGCTCCTCTTCGACCCAATCGGGGTAAAAATGAACCCACGGGTAAATCGCATAATCCATTTTCAGACGGCGGCAGGCACGGGCATTCGCGATGTACGGCGTGAAATTCGTCTTGCCCTTACCCGGCTCCACCACGTCAAACGTCGGGTAGTCCTCGACCCCCGTCATACCCATCTCGGACAGGGGCTCGGGATCGCGAAGCATCGGATCGAGACGCTTGGGCCTCTTCCCTTCCATCAACGCCTTGCGGTAACTGGTAATGGACAGGTTGCCGGTTTTGCGCGGGATGAGCGGCCGGTGGGGCGGACGGGCCTCCGCACCAGTCCCACCTGCCAACAGCAGCAGGACCGCCACGCTCAAAAGAATGCTACCAGTGGCACGAAGTAATGCCGATGCCATGGATTCGATCCATCCTCGAACTGACACGGTTTGAGAAGCCTTCCTATTCTTCGTCACGCCCGCATCCTCCACCGGGCGGGAACGCTCAGCCGGGCGGTATTGTGGTCCCCTGGCCCAGCCGGGGCAACTGGCCGGCAGCCCCGGGCGTGGCTGACTCAGGCTCGCCGGTTTTCTTGCCCGGATAATCATAACTCCAAAGAGCCGTTGTTATCGAGATCGGTCAATCTGGCTTCTGATGTCTGCGCCTTTGACGGTGATACGGTAGACCTCATGCCGACGATCCGAGAGAATCCTTGGCAGAGGAGCTGTCTTTACAGACGGCACTCGCATATTATGAGGCCGAAACAGGCGGGCAACTTCTGCACGCGGCGTTCTTATGGCAAACGTTGAATTGGCTCTTCTGCCGGAACCTCGCTATTGCACGTGCTTGGAATCCGGTAAATCGCACACCCCGAACGTGCGCCAAGTCGTCGGGTTACCCGTTTCGATTGCGCCCCCTTCGAAGGGGCTGAGCGCCGATGCCACGGAGGTAACGACATGATCAAGGCCCGGCCGCCAACCGGCATGGTGATTGCGGCAATCGTTCAGGCACTACTGTTGCCATCATCGACCTTCGGGGATCAGGGTGCAAAGAATGGAGGCGACTCCTATCTTCAGGTAGTGCGCACCTTTGCCGACAACGTATTGCACCACGGCCGCGACGTCTACGGCCCTGAACACACACCCCTGTTCGTTGACGGCCTCAATATCGACACGCACGAGCCGGTTATCTGGAGGCTCTCGAGCAAACATGCTGAATCCTGGAATATGCCGCCCACGTGGGTTCTCTCTAACCTGGCGAGTCAGCAGAATCTCTTCCGCGTACTCGTTGCCCTCACCCGTCTGACGGGCGAACCCCAATACAAGCGGGCCGCGTCAGACGCGATACGTTACGCGTTCGACCACTTACGGCACGAAAGCGGTCTGCTGTACTGGGGCGGACATGCTGCCTGGGATCTAGCCACCGAACAGCCGGTCGGCGAAGGTCGGAGCGGGGCGGTAGCAGGCAAGCACGAGCTGAAAAGCAGCTTCCCCTTTTATGAGTTGATGTGGGAGGTGGACGGTGAGGCCACCAGGAAGTTCATTGACGCCTTCTGGTGCAACCACATCCTCCGCTGGGACATTCTCGATATGAATCGGCACGGCCACTACAAGGCGACCCCGGGGCCGCCCTGGGATCATGAGTATGCCGGCGGACCGGCGCCATTTGTCGGCGAAGGCTTGACTTTCATCAACACCGGCAGCGACCTGTGCTACGCAGGTGCGCTCCTTCACCAACTGGCGGGCGGTGAACGTCCATTGATCTGGGCCAAGCGCCTGGCAAAGCGGTATGTGGATGCCCGCCACCCGGATACAGGCCTCGGGGGAGACAACTACAGTGTGCTGACGACCCACCGAATCCAGAAGCAGTTTGAGCCGGAATTCGGCGACCGCTTCACCGAAGCCTCCGTAACCAGCCTCTACGGAAACCGCTACAGCAGGGCGGCAATCTGCCAGATGAAGCTCTATGAACGCCTCGGCAGAGCCGGCGAGGAGTTCAGACAGTGGGCGCTCGAAGACCTCACAGCCTACGCCAGGCACGCGTACGATCCTGAGGACAATAGCTTCTGGGCGACATTGATTGATGGCACCAAGCTGAGCCCGTCAGATCGCAAGCGAGGCGGCTACGTTGAGGTGCGATGGCTCGAAAAACGCCATGCCACCGGAATACACTTCTGGGCGTACGCGCTGGCCTGCAAGTTGGCTGACGACCCACTGATGTGGCGCATGATGCGGAACATCGGCTTGGGAATCGCGCTCGGGGACATGGGATCGGCGCCCGGGCAATCCCCGAGCCCTGATCTGAACACATCCAACGTCGATGTCTATGTCATCTTTGGATTGCTGGAACTCCACGCAGCGACCGGAAACGAGGCGTACTTGTCACTGGCCAGACGAATCGGCGACAACCTGCTCAAGAAGCAATTCCACAAGGGCTTCTTCACCGCCGACGAGGATCACGTTTTCTGCAAGTTTGGCACCGTCACACCGCTCGCGCTGCTTCACCTCGACGCGGCGATGGGGAACTCACCGGTCCGGCTCCCTCTGTATGCTGTCAGCAGGTCGTACTTCCACTGCTCTTTCGAGGGCGCGGGACGAACCTACGACAACCGCGCGATCTACACGCGGATCCGGGAACCCCGGCAACCGACAAGCCAATCCGTTGATTAGCCCGGCCAGCAGTCTGGTCTTCTCGACGACCGTCGCCGATGCGAGAACCGACGCTCGCATGGCTACCGTAGCGGGTGCTCTCGCAGACTCCTTCCGGACGGGGCGCACCATGTGCTTGACCACTCCCCAACCGCCCCGCTACAGTCGGGTCATGTTTGCCGATCCCGCGGTGGCTGAAGTCCGGCTCGACGCGGTTCGCCGGAACATCGAAGCCATCCGCCGACGGACGAGACCGGGCACACCGATCTGCGCAGCGGTCAAGGCGGAGGCCTACGGCCACGGTTTCGAGCAGGTCCTGCCGGCCCTGTCTGACGCCCGGGTCGAGCGGCTGGCCGTCGCTAATCTGGCAGAAGCAATCCGGCTGCGAACGCTGGGTTGGTCGAAGCCGATCCTTTCCTTCGGGCCGGAGTTGTTTTTCATCGGCGATGGCCACCGGGCCGAAAGGGCCCGGGAGGCCGTAGCCGCCGGTGTAAGTTGCACCATCTGTTCGATCCATGAGGCCCGCGAACTCGCCGCCGCCGCCGTGAAGATCGCCCGCGCCGCCCACGTCGAGATCCAGATCGACACCGGCATGGGCAGGTTTGGCCTGCTCCCGGAGGAATCGGAGCAGTTACTGGCTGAGGTCGCCCGCTGCCCGCACGTGGTCATAGACGGCGTCTACACCCACTTCGCGACCGCGGATGAGCCGGACTTCTCCTTCGCCCGCGAACAACTCCGCCGCTTCTCTGCTCTGGTCCGCCGCATCGAAGCACGTGGCATCCCGGTCCGGGCGTTTCACGCTGCGAACTCCGCCGCGATCTTCCGATTGCCGGAATCACACCTCGACCAGGTCCGTCCGGGCCTCGCCATCTACGGATACTGGGGCGGGCCCCCAGATGAGAGGCCGCCGGACCTCTACCCCTCGATGCGCGTGGTCAGCCGCCTCGCCGCCGTCCGCCGCCTGCCGGCTGGACACCCGATCGGGTACGGGTGCACGTTCACCACCTCACGTGAGAGCATCATCGGCACGGTGCCGATCGGATATGCCGACGGGTACCGCCGGCTGTTCAGCAATGACGCCGTCATGACCATCCCTCGAAAGTCAGACCCCCTGCCGCGTCCCGTCCCGGTCGTGGGCCGCGTCAGCATGGACCAGATCAACGTGGACCTGACCGACGCCGGCGATGTACGGGTCGGTGACGAGATCGTCATCATCGACGACGACCCCCGAGCCCCCAACACCGTCGAGGGGCTGGCCCGCAAGATGGGCACCATCCCCTACGAGGTGACCAGCCTGCTCGGGCAAAGAATTCACAGGAAGGCGGTGCGGTGATCCCCGGCCCGACGCTGCCGCAGCCGCCATCCCACGCTCGACGACAGGCTACATATTGGGGTGGCCTGGCCCGATGAAGGCTTTGACACCCCGTATCTTGAGCTTGACAATCCCCCGGTCTCGCCCATAATGGCAGAATCCCGGAATGGCACGGAGGAGGGTATGGCTCTCAAGGTCGATCAGGTCTACCGGATGGATTGTCTGAAGGGTCTGGCTCGCCTCGAGCCGGGCAGCGTGGATCTCGCCTTCGCCGATCCCCCGTTCAACATCGGCTACGACTACGACAAATACGACGACCGAAAGGCTGCGCACGTCTACCTTGACTGGTCCCGCCGGTGGATGGAGGGCGTGGTCGGGACCCTCAAGGCGGCGGGCACGTTCTGGCTGGCGATCGGAGACGAGTACGCGGCGGAACTCAAGGTCATCGCCACGAAGGAACTGGGGCTCACCTGTCGCAGTTGGGTGGTCTGGTACTACACGTTCGGCGTCAACTGCAAGAGGAAGTTCAACCGCAGCCACGCCCATCTATTTCATTTCATCACGAACCCCAATGAGTTCACGTTCAACTACAAGGACCCGGCGATTCGCGTCCCTTCCGCCCGGCAACTGGTCTACGCCGACACTCGTGCGAACCCCGACGGCCGGCTGCCGGACGACACCTGGATCCTCCGCCCGCAGGATCTGCCCAGCGGCTTCCGGGCCGACCAGGACACCTGGTACTTCCCCCGGGTCTGCGGGACATTCAAAGAGCGCAAGGGCTGGCACGGGTGCCAGATGCCGGAGCAGTTGCTGGGTCGCATCATCCGCGCCTGCTCGAACAAAGGTGATCTGGTCCTGGATCCGTTCGGGGGCAGCGGAACGACGTTTGCCGTCGCCAAGAAACTCGAACGCAGATGGATCGGGTTTGAACTGTCCGAGAAGTACGTCGCCCGGATCAAGAAGCGGCTTAGAACAGCTAGCCCGGGCGACCCGCTCGACGGCGCTGCCGAGCCGTTAACCAGCGTCCCCGCGACGGCAGCAGGTCGGTCGTTGAACACGCGGCCAACAAAGAATAAACGCACCGGGCAGGGTAATCAGCACCTCTTTCACTTTGCCCCCCGGCCGCGAAGATCGAGGACCGGCTGACGCTTCTCCTTCCGTTACACCACGGTTTGCTCTCTCTGGAGCCAATCGAACGTTTGCATGGCGGCCATCGGATTGGTCGAGAAGATCGGCTCTGATTGGGCCGCCTTGAGGGCCACGCCCACCTCGTGGAAACCACGCCCGGCATATCGGCAGAACGTGACCAGACCGGCCATGTACATCTTCGGACGTTGCGGCGCCTTGAGCTCCAGCTCGATCGCCTCCCCGATCCCGAAGACGCGTCGGACCAGAAGGCCGACCCCACTCCGCGACAGATTTCGCGTCCGGCCCGGCAGTTCGGACACGGTGGCTGAACCCACCGGCAGGAAACGCACAGTGCACTGGGCACGGAACGGATGCCGGGGATAGCGACGCTGGCACACCCAGTAAGAGTCGCTCCGTTCGCTCGCATGCTGTCGCTGAGCCTTGGCATCGAGTTCATCCAAGAGCACATTCAGTGCATCTTCATCTGCCATGTCAGCCGGCCTTGTTACGAAGCCCGCGCAGAACACCGAACTGCGCAA
>CAZOIA010000152.1:0-13189 GCA_964579675.1 uncultured Planctomycetales bacterium
ATTCGCAACTCTCAGTTCTCCATCCTTAATTCCTCACGGCCAGATGTCATCCAGGTCATCCGAGCAGGCCGAGGGGATGTTGTTGTTTTGCAGGATCTGGGGGGTGTGCTTGGCCACCAGCTTGGGATCGAGCACGATCTTCTCCTCATAATCGTCCTCGAACCGGAAGATGATGAAATCCTCTTTGTTGTCCTTGACGATCTTGATCATTTGCCGGAGGTTGTGGATCGGCTGATCGTTGACGTGCGTCACGACGGACAGGGGGGTGATGCCGTATCCCTTGGTCAGCTTGTGCGGAAGGATCGGATTGGTCACCACGACGATTTCGTCGTCGGAGTTCTCGCGATATTGACTGATCCGCTGGGTGAGCAGTCGTCCTCTGGCCCCCAGGGCCGCGAACAGCCTCGAGGGGCTGGAATAGACCAGCTCGCTCGTTACCGGTGAGAATACAAGCCCGCCGTAAATGAAATAAGTCGGCCGGTCGGTGGTCATCTTCTGCACGATCGTGTTGCGTCTGGTAACGGTGGGGATTTCGGATTGGAGGCGTTTCCCGTCCCTCAAGATGTCGAGTTTGACCGTGCTGCCCGGGGCTTTGCGGGAGATCAGGTAGCCCCAGTTGACGCGAATGCCCTCAGCGATGGGAACCATGCCGAGGTTGTCGATGTCAACGCCGTCGCAGGCCAGGACCACATCCCAGGGCTTGATGAGGTCGGCGATCTCCGGCCGATTGACGCGGTGAATCACCATGCCGGTGTGTTCCTTCTCGATCTTGAGGTACTTCCGCATGGCGGGGTTTTCGAGGGTAGCCCCCGCGACGTCTATTCTGGGGAACCCGTCGAACTTGCCGTCGGCCGTCCAGTCCTGGAGGAAATGGCGAATCACTTCGGCCGGGATAAGGTACCCAATGTTCTCGCCTTCGCTGAAGCGGCTGAAGACGATGCCGGTGATCTTGTCGTCCACGATGCCGGGGCCGCCGCTGTTTCCGGGGTTGATGGCTGCGTCCACCTGGATTCTCAGGGCGCTGGTGTCGTAGTTGTAGTAGACGTACTCGATGCGCGAGACGACGCCCTCGGTGACGGACAGGGTATCCCCGCCGGTGGGGTAGCCGAGGACGTTGACCTTGGCCTTGAGCTCGGGCAGTTTGTCGGCCAGCGGTACCGGCTTGCGATCCTGGATCGCCTCGGGCTCGTCGATGGTGAGCATGGCCAGGTCGCACTCCTGCGACAGGAACTCGACGGTGGCGTCCAGCTTGTCCGACGACTCGTACGGTTGCACGTAGATCTGCTGGGCGTAGGCGACCACGTGCGCGTTGGTGAGGATCTTGTGCCCTTCGATGACGATGCCGGAGCCGGTCACCTCTGACGGAGGCGTGATTCGCCAGGGGCGGAACATGTCGGGTGGGGACTTCGATGAGAATATCTTGACGACTGATTGTTGCACCTCATTCGCCTGGGCGCCGGCGGTGAGAATAAGTGCGGCTGCGATCTCGACGGCGACGAGCGAGCGGCGAGCCAATCGATTCATGGCGGTTTCCTTATGCGGTTGCATTTCGTGTTGGCCCGCCCCCCGGCAGGGGTACGCGAGACCGAGCATGATCGTTGAGATCATCGTCGGCCCGGGCCCCGATAGCAAGCGAGAGTGACTGCACACGGGCGGGAGCCCCGCCCGGCACGCCGGGGTGGGATGGCACCGTATGGAGCGAGGCCGTATAATCCAGACCCGATTGCTGCTCGAACGGTTGCCGAAAGGCGGAGTGGATGGCCGGAATAGCACGGGTCGATGGCGTGTTCCTGCATGCTGGTATTCGCGGCTGCCGGCGCTCGCGTCGAGAACGTGCCGTGCGACCGTTTCGGCTGGGTACTGCCCTGGCCTTCTGGGTCGCAGGGTGCGGAGCGCCCGGCAAGTCCTACCCGGAGGCGCTTCAGTCGGAGCATCCAGCAGAAAGGGTGCCGGCGATCAAGCAGGCGGCGGAAATGCAGGATCGCTCGGCGGTGCCTCGGTTGGTGGATTGCCTGGAAGACGAGGACGAGGCGGTGCGCTTTTACGCGATCCTGGCCCTGGAGAGACTGACCGGCACGCGCCAGGCTTACGATTACCACGCGTCGCGGGAACTGCGGGAACGAGCGGTCCAGCGGTGGCGGCGGTATCTGGCCGGGCGCGACACCAGGGGCGGCGTGGTGGATGAAGGATCTAATGGGATGGCAGATGGAGGGCCGGATCCGTGAGCGAGGCCGGTTCGGGCCAGTTTGATCATCCGCGGCGGCTAAGCGTCACGAGCGAGACGGCCAACATTGCCCGGGTCCGCGCCGCGGTTGAAGAAGCCGCCCGTCGGATCGGGTTTCGCGAGCCGGACGCCACCGCGGTTGTCCTGGCGATCGACGAGGCGGTGGCCAACGTCATCCAGCACGGGTACCAGGGCTGCCCGGGTCAGCCGATCGAAATCACCATCGAGCCCGTCTCGCGCGATGGCCGGCCCGGTTTGCAGGTGACGATTTGCGATTGCGGCCGGCAGGTGGACCCGGACGGGATCGTCGGCCGGGACCTCCAGGACATTCGTCCGGGCGGGCTCGGCACGCACATCATGAAAACGGTTATGGATGAGGTGGAGTACATGCGCCGGCAACCGGAAGGCATGCAATTGCGGCTGTTGAAGATGGTAGCCGGCGCTACCGGCGCCGTTTGTGACACGACAGGATCCGTGCAGGAGGATTCCCCGGATGGCAGAGAGTAGCAGTTGCGTCAAAGGCATCCGCCAGGAAGGGGCGACGGTGGTGATGGCCCTCGCCGGCGAGATCGATCTCCATCACACCCCCGAGGTGCACAAGGCATTGGTAATGGTATGCCAGCGCAAGCCTGCCCGACTGGTAATCAACCTGGAGGACGTCACCTACATCGACTCTTCGGGGATCGGGACGCTGGTCGAGGTTTTCCGGCGGATCAACGCCTATCAGGGCGAGCTTGGCCTGTGCGGCCTGAATGAACGGGTGCACAGTGTTTTCGAGATCACCAAGCTCGATCATTTCTTCAAGATCTACGACACGGAACCTGAGGCCCTGACCGGATGAGCGACGTGGTGCCCAAACCCGAGCCCAACCGGCTTGTTGTGGCCGTCACCGCGATCGGCCAGGCGGCCATCAACGCGGGGCACCGCCTGGGCTCGACGATGCGCTATCTGGGGGGCATGGGGTATCTGTTCTGGGATGCGTTGGCCTGGCTGGTGCGCGGGTTGTTCCTCGGCCGCGTCAAGTTCGGGTGGTCATCGCTGGCGGGTCAGATGGTGCGGGTGGGCGTGAGGAGCATCCCCATCATCGTCCTGGTCCAGACCTTCATCGGTATCATCCTGGCCCTGCAGATGGCGCCCACGTTGGAAGCCTACGGTTCGCTGGAGCGGATTGCCGACATCGTGGGGATCGCCATGTTTCGGGAGCTGGGTCCGTTGCTGTCCGCGATCGTGCTGAGCGGCTTCGCCGGGGCGTCGATCGCGGCCGAGATCGGCTCGATGGTCGAAGCGGAGGAGGTAAAGGCCCTGCGGGCTCACGCCTTGAACCCGATCCGTTTTCTGGTCGTGCCCCGGTTTCTCGCCACCGTCATCATGCTGGTGGGGCTGACCATTCTGGCGGACGTGGTGGGCGTTGGCGGGGGCTTGCTCACGGGCTGGTTCGTGCTCGACATCCCGCCGAGGAAGTACCTGTACTTCACGGAGGTCGCCCTGGTATACAAGGATTTCTTCACCGGGCTGGTCAAGGCGGGGGTGTTCGGGGTGCTGATCTCCATGATCGCCTGTTACGAGGGACTCACGGTTAGCGGCGGGGCTGAGGGCGTCGGACGCGCGACCACCTCGACCGTGGTCAAGTCGATCGTTGCCTTGATCGCCACTGACTGCGTGTTTACCACGGTGTTCTATCTGTTCGAGTTGTGAGTTAATTGAAGGAATAGCCGTTGTCCGAAACACCGGCCTCAAGCGTGATCTCGATCCGCGATCTGGTCAAGACGTTCCCCGACCAGCACGGGAGGCCGGTGCGCGTCCTCGACCGGATTGCTTTTGACGTGCGCCCCGCCGAGACGCTCGTGGTGATGGGGGGCTCAGGCTGCGGCAAGAGCACGCTGCTGAATTGCCTCATCGGCGAGCTGAGACCGGACCAGGGGCGGATTCTCTACCAGACCAAATCGATGGGGCAGCCCGAGGACATGATCGAAATGGATGAGCCGAAGCGCAACGAGCTCCGCAAACGGTTCGGGATCCTCTTCCAGAGCGGTGCCCTGTTCAACTCCATGACGGTGGCCCAGAACGTGGCGTTGCCGCTCGAGGAGCATTCGTACGTCGATCCGTCGATCATCGACATCGTGGTGACGCTCAAGCTTCAGCAGGTGCGCATGTTGCCGCACCGCGACAAGATGCCCTCGCAGCTTTCGGGCGGGCAGAAGAAACGGGCCGGTCTCGCTCGGGCGACTGCTCTCGACCCGGAGATCCTGTTTTACGACGAGCCGTCGGCCGGGCTCGATCCCGTCACCTCGGCCGCGATCGACGACCTGATCGTCGATTTGTCCAAGAAACTCCACGTGACCAGCGTGGTGGTGACGCACGAGATGGACTCCGCTTTCCGCATCGCCGACCGTATGGTGATGCTCGATCGGGGGCGGGTCCTGATGATCGGGTCCCGCGGTGACTTCGAGAAGATCCGCGACACTGGGCCCGAACAACTGGACAGCGAGGAGAAAAAGCTGATTCACCAGTTCCTTAACGGAAACACCAACGGGCCGCTCACCGATTCCGAAGGCATGAGCGAGTATGAGAAATGGATCATCGCCGGGTGAGAGTCCGGACCTGACCGGAGCCGTACATGCCCAAAGAACGTAACGCCTTCAAGTTGGGGCTGACCCTGATCATGTTTGCCGTTCTGTTGACCGGGGTGCTGGTTTTCCTGGCCCCGACCGGCGGCGGCGACCTGACCCTGAGCGTGCGCTTTCCCCACGACGAGTTCACGACCCCTGTCAACCCGGGCGGCGAGGTTGCCTGTGGGGGTAAGATCGTCGGCAGCATCGAGTCGCACGAGCTCCGGGAGATGCAGGACGGACAATCGGGTAAGAAGTTGCTCTACTCCGTCGTCACGATTACCGTGGACTCGTCGATCGGCCTGAGACAGGATTGCAGGATCATTCCGGAGGCGCTGCTGTTGGGCGGCGTGGGCAAGCTTACGATTCTCGATCGCGGCATCGGACAACCGGTCGAACCCGATCAGATGATCGACGGTGAGCCGGTGGCTGACTTCGGCTCCATCACCCGAAGGCTGGGCGGTCAACTTGATCCGAAAGACCCGACCAGCCTCCTGGCCATGGTCAAGTCGCAACTGGATGGGACAGAGCCGCGATCCTTGCTCGGCAAAATCCTCACCGCCCTTAACGACATCAATGCGGTCACCGAGAGCATCCGCCATGAATTCAATCCCAAGGAAAAGGCCGTCCTGATCGCCAAGCTTCATTCGATCCTCGACCATATCAACGATACGACGCAATTGCTGCGGAACGAGGCGGACTCCTCCGTCGATGAGGCGATGGTCGGCAAGCTGCATGAGACCCTCGACACGCTCAACCGCGGGCTCATCATCGTGGTGGGCATGCTCGAGGACAACCGCGAACCGATCACCGCGACCGTCGAACACATCCGCGAAACAAGCCGGATCCTCGAACAGCAGATCGCGACCCAGCTTGCACAACAACTGGACGTGTCGGAACCCGCCAGTCTGCTGGCCAAGGTCCACGTCTCGATTGATCGGCTCGCCGGCGCGCTCGAGGACATCCGAACCATCACCGGTGTCGCCCGGGAGACCATCGTCTTGAACAGGGAGCAGCTCGCCCGGATGATCGGCAATCTCAAGGAGACGAGCGATCATCTCAAGGCGGCGGGCAAGGACATCCGGCGCAACCCCTGGCGGCTGCTCTATCAGCCCACGCTGGACGAGCAGGCCCAGGCCAACGTGTTCGATGCCGCCCGTGCGTTTTCCGAGGCGGCCACGCGATTGGATGACGCGATCACCCGGCTCGAGGCGGTTGCCGAGGCGGGCGGTGCGGGCATCGAGCATGACGACCCGGTGCTGCTCACGATTCTTGACGAACTCGAACAGAAGTTTGCCAAGTTCAACGAAGCTGAAGATGCCCTGTGGGAGCAATTGAAGATCAAGTAATCCGCACCGCGTATTCGCCCGGCGTGGCAACTGACCCATTCCTCGCTGAACACGAGCCCGTTGGAACGCGAAGTTAGCGTGGGATCGGCATGATTCACGACGTGATGGTTATCGGGGCGGGCGCAGCCGGCGCGACCGCGGCCGCATTCGCGGCAGCCAGAGGCCTGCGGGTGGTCCTGATTGAACGGGCCCCCCGCGAGGGGACGACGCAACGATGCCCCGATTGGCTGACTGCCCCGGTCCTGACCCTGCTCGACGAACTGGGGGCTGGTCGTGCCCGCGGCGTCGGAAAACCGTTTGACGGTGCCGTCTTCTACCCCGCCGACCTCGCACGGTCGGCGGAAACCAGTGTGACCGAGCGGTTGGCGTTTCGCGTCGATTACACACGACTGGTGCGCGGGCTCAGGACTCTGGCGGCTAAGATGGGCGTCGAATGCGTGCCCGGTGCCGTGTCCCCTCGCCCCGACGCCGGTGAGGATCACGTGACCGCTCTTTTCGAGAACCACGATCCGGTAAGAGCGAAGTTCATGCTGATCGCCGACGGCGCGGGCGGCACCTGGGCCGACGAGGCCGGCTTCGCCCCGCGCTGGATCGCCGATGTGTCCGCGCGGGTAGCCAAAGCCGATCGCGACACCCGGATGCACTGGGTGCTCGGACTCGACGGGGGCCAATCGCTGGCCTGCTGGTGGTTCGACGGGCCGGAGGTGATCGTCCGTCTCCATGGACAGGGCACGCCCGAGTCGGTCCGCGAGCAGCTCGAGTCGCTGCTGACCTGCATCTGCGAGCGGAGCCTGTTGCCGGAAAACCTGGCGGCGGACGAGTTGAACATCGCTTTAAGGCCGGCGCCCGCCCGGCTCGCACTGGAAATCGATTCCCACGTCGGCAAGCGGGCCCTGCGCATCGGCGATGCCGGCGGTTTCTTCGCCGCCGCCAGCCGCGAGGGGATTTATCCGGCCATGTGGTCCGCCCGTCTGGCGGTTGACGTTCTCGTTCGTGCCGCCGATAGCCGGCATCCTCAGGATGAACTCCGCCGATTCGGTACCCTCTGGCGCACCACGATGGCTGAATACCTCCGGCCGCCCAACACGGACACCCAGTTCCTGTTGCCCCTGATCTTCAGCAACCAGCAGATCGCCGACCGCATGGCCGGCGCCTTCTGGCACGGTGAGAACATTTGAAGAATTGAGAGTCGAGAATGGAGAATTGAGAATTGATGAGAAACCAGATGGCTTACATCTATCATCGACCGGCGTCTGGTCAGCGAACACGGCGGCCGCGCGGGCTGAAGCCCGCGGCTCGTCCTTAGCGTGCAATCGCGCACACTGATGTAGCGAGCGGCTTACCCAGCAACTTCTTGTGAGAAGAACCTCAATTCTCAATTCTCGACTCTCGATTCTCAACTCCTTCACGTGCTTGCACCCGATGAGGACCGGCCCTACCATGCCCGCATGCACAAGGTGGTGATCACCGATTACCTGGCTCCGCCGGCGACGATCGAACAGCAAGAGCTGGCGGGTATCGCGACCGTCGAGTGTCTGCTTGCCAGGTCGCATGACGAGCTCATCGGCAAGATCAACGACGCCGACGGGCTGATGGTCTTTCACGAGGTCTCGATTACGAGGCAGGTGATCGACATGCTCGACCGCTGCCGCGTCCTGGTTCGCTGCGGGGTGGGCATAGACGGCGTGGATGTGGCCGCAGCGGGTGAGCGGGGCATCTACGTTTGCAATGTGCCGGACTACGGTGTCGATGAGGTTGCGGACCACGCCATCGGCCTGATGTTAGCGTGCCAGCGCGGGCTGATGCTGGCGGACCGGCGACTTCGCCAGACGCTTTCGCCGTGGAACTACCACGCGGTCGAGCCGGTGTTCAGGCTCTCCGAAGCGACGATGGGGATCGTTGGCCTGGGGCGCATCGGGACCGCGACCGCGCTGCGGGCCAAGGCCCTCAAGATGCGCGTGCTGGCCTGCGATCCCTACATTTCCGCGGGCGTCGACAAGGCGGTCGGCGTGGAGATGGCCGACCTCGATACGCTGCTGGCCGAGAGCGACGTCGTCTCGCTGCACGTCCCGCTCACCGACGAGACCCGCAGCATGATCGACGCCGGCGCACTGGCGAGGATGAAGCGCCGCGCGATTCTGGTCAACACCGCCCGCGGCGCGGTGGTTGACACTGATGCTCTAACCGACGCTCTGCGATCGAAGCGGATCGCGGGGGCGGGTATCGACGTGCTGCCCGCAGAGCCGCCCGAGGTTTCCATGCCGCTGATTCAGCTCTGGCGAACGTCCGGTGACCGCCCGGTCAACCTGGTCATTACGCCGCACTGCGCCTTTTACTCGGAGCCCAGCCTCGTCGAGATGCGGGTCAAGGCCGCCCGGGAGATCGCCCGCGTGCTGAAGGGCGAACCGCCCCGAAACTGCGTCAACCGCGAATGCCTGCGCTGAGAGCCCGATGGGACCCTCCGGCGGGGTGGTACTGCCGCCCGTCATCAGCTAGACTTCCGGGCACGGAGAAAGACGTGCCCGGCGGGCGATCGGAAATCGCATAGGAGGTCTCAGATGAGGTGTTCGAGTCTGGTCCGGCGGTCTTGTGCAGCACTGATGTACCTCGTCGCTGTCGCCTCAATGGCGGCGGCGCGATGCGACGCCCCGACAAAGCCGGCGGCGGGCAAGGATGGTAAGCCGGACACCTCAGCGCCCGACGCCTTCGGGCAGGTTACCTCCGCGCCGGACGCCGACACGTCGAAGCCCAAGGCCGGGCCGCGCGTCGAGCTCGAGATCGCCCAGAGCGGCAAGGCGTGGGGAAGGATCATTATCGAGTTCGACGAGAAGAAGGCCCCCGTCACAACCAGGAACTTCCTCCAGTACGTGGACGAGGGTTTCTATGACGGCACGATCTTCCATCGGGTGATCCCGACCTTCATGATCCAGGGCGGGGGCTTCACCGGTCCGACCGAGCAGAAAGCCAAGGGCCTCCGCAAGCCGATTCAGAACGAAGCGAGGAACGGGCTCAAGAACGTTCGTGGCACCATCGCGATGGCCCGGACGGGAGAGCCGCACTCAGCCACCTCGCAGTTCTTCATCAACGTGAAGGATAATCCCAATCTGGACTATCCCAGCTCCGACGGGTGGGGCTACTGTGTCTTCGGGAAAGTCGTTGAAGGCATGGAGGTGGTCGATCGCATCAAGGACGTCGAGACGCGGCCCAATCCCGCGAAACCCCGCGAGAAGTCCATGCCGGTCAACCCGCCGGTGATCAAGAAGGCGCGGCGCGTGGGAGAGACGGCGGCGAAGCGCCCCGTTTGATCCTGCGCACCGGCAACGCTTCCCGCTCCCAGATGGCCGAGGGCCTGTGGCGGCACTATGGCGGCGAGCACTGGGAGGTGTGCAGCGCAGGCATTACGCCGGAAGGCTCCATTGCAGAGTGTCCCACGTCGAACCAGTCAGGTTCAGGCCCGAGACAAGGCAGTGTCAGCACAGGCGATCAGCGAACCGCGTCTTCTTTCCCGGCGTTTTTCACGCCCCCCTCGGCTTCTTGCCGGAGCGATGGTTGGGATACTCATCCCGGTTGCCCCGATCACCGTTCGGGCGGCCCCTCGCGTCGCGCTGCGTCACCAGATCGTTCCGGGTTCGACAGTGGTCTACAAGGTGCGGATCGAAACGGCCCGCGGCACCGGCGCCGGCGAACAGACCGAGATCCAGACCGGCAAGCTCACGCGGGTAATCTTCAGTGAGAGCAAACCGGGCCAGTCTACGTGTGCCCAGATGCTGGAGCTGGACTGGCCCGTACCCGCCAGCGCTCCGGCCGGGACGCAACCCGAACGAAACGTGCCCGCCCCTGATGCCGCATCATCGCCGGCGTGGGTGCAGTTCTCTCTCAAGCGGGTCGGTCTCGAACACGCGCCGCTGCTGGTGCCCGGACGTACCGCCTGGACGCGCCACGTGCTCAGCGCGGTCGTCGATGTCACTGACTTCCCACGCGAGAAGGTGACCGTCGGCGACGGTTGGGACCGCCCCTTTCAAGCCGGCTCGATCAAGGGCAGACATCGCTGCAAGGTGGAGGCGTTCGAGACGACCGATGCCCATATCCGGGTCACCCTGACCGTCACGACCGAGGTGGATCCGCCGCCCGAGCGGGCGTCGCGGCATCTGGTGTCGGCTCGATCGGTGGTGGTCTTCTCGGTCCGCGATCGCGAGCTGCTGTCGCTCGACGGCCGAGCGGTCTGGCGCGAGGCCGACCGCGCCGGCGGCCGGGAGGTGACCACCCGAATCACGCTCTCGGCCGATCAGCGGGACCGGATGCCCCCCGGCCAACAGGCGACCGAACGGCAAGCGATCCGCCAACTCGCCCAGGCGGTGACCGCCTACCAGCGTGAGGACTACGAGTACGCGTCGCGCATGCTGCAAACGTTCATGAAGCGCTGGCCCCAGAGTCGGTGGCGGCCGGTGGCCGAGTACATCAGCAGGCGAATGCGGTCCGAGGGTACGTCTCCCGAGCCGCTAACTGCCCGCGAACTCAAGCAGGCCCTCGCCCGGCAACTGACGCTGTGGAACCTGGCTGAGCAGGACGGCGACGCCGCGATGCTCAACCGCTGCCGATCGGCCCTGTCGCACCTGGCACAGAGCAGTCGGCCGGAGATCACCCGGCTTCTCAACGACGCCGACCCCGGCGTTCGGGCGCTGGCCTGTTTCGCGCTCGGCTTCGGGTCCGCCCCCGCGGACGTAGCCCTTCTTCTCAAGGCATGCCAGGACGCGGACGCCCGCGTTCGCCGGAGTGCCCTGGAGGCACTGGCGATTCGGGCGTCGCCGCTGGCCGATGCGGACACGCTGCTAAAGGGCATAAGCGACGACGATCCGACGGTTCGGCAGCGGGCCTGTGAGGCGGTCGGCGCATGTCTCCCCGACGATTCGCCCCACCGGTCCGCCGCACGGGCTCAACTGGTGGACCGCCTGGCCGACGATTCACCCGAGGTCGTTCTTGCCACGGCAAGGGCCCTGATGCGTATAGGCTCTGCCGGCGAGATCGAGAAGATAAAACAAACGGCCGAGAGCGCAGGTCCGAGCCCGCTCCAGGACGCCCTGCGGGAAATCCTGAGCACCGGCTCGGAGAAATGACGGCCCCTGGGCGAAACAGCAAAGCGTTAATCAGAGCCCAGGGCCAGCCGGAACCCGACGCTGCTGGTGTGGCCGTTCGGGCCGCGAGGAGAAAGGGGTCACAGGTCAAAAGAGCAAAGCGTTACGGAGTCCCCACCGCACAACGAAACCCGTCGTTGATGCCGCGGTGGTTCGGCTCGTTGTAGTTGCGATTCGCGACCCGGCAATAGGTGGCACAGCGGTACCAACCGCCGCCGCGAAGAACCCGGTACGAGCCACTTGTCGGCCCGTGCGGGTTGCCGTACGGGCTGCTGCTGTAGTAGTCGCCATCGTACCAGTCGTTGCACGACTCCCAGACGTTGCCGGCCATGTCGTACAGCCCGTAACCGTTCGCGCCGTTCGTTGTCTGATAGCTCGCCGGCGCGCCGGGCCAGCCCCAATCCGCCTGGTACTGAAGCGCCCCGGTGAAGAAGCCTACAGGGCTCGTGAATGGGGTATTTCCGGCGCCCCATAGCGGGTGATAGCCTTCGGTCGGACTTGTGTCGTAAGGGTAGTAAGGCGCACCGCCGGACCAGTAGCTCTTGTAGTTCGCCCGGGCGTGTTGGATGGTGTCGCTGTCCGACCAGGGAAATCGCCTGCCCGCCACCCCGCCCCGGGCGGCCTTTTCCCATTCCGCCTCCGTCGGCAAACGGTAGCCGTTGTTCCAGTTGCACTCCCACGTGGAGAGGTTATACCCCAGCGGCTTGCTTTGCATCGCGCTGCGCCAGTTGCAGTACGCCACCGAGCCGTACCAGCTCACCCTGATCATCGGTTGGTTCGCCCGACCGCTCTCCACAGTGAAGCTGCTGCCCGCCCAGACGATGCAACTCTCGCAGTTGACGTTGTTCGTATCGCAGTACGGATAGCTCGTGCCGCTGCCATACTTGTAGACCACGCCGTCAGTCACGGTGATCAGATCGCCCTGCGCGTAGGCCCAGTTAAGCGCGTCGGCGTACTGCTGATTTGTTAGCTCGTAGCGGTCCATGTAGAAAGCGTCCACGTAAACCGTATGGACCGGTTTCTCGTCGGCGTCACCCTCGTCGAACGTATCGCCCATATCGAACTCACCGGCGGGGATGTAGACCATGCCGCTGGGCGGATGCGTACATGGACACGTCGCCGAACCGCCGTTGAGGCTCTTGACCAGGGCCATGTCAATAAGGTTGACGTTGCCGTCGGTGTTTACGTCAAACCTGGCATTACCGGGCACCCTGGGGTCAGCGCCGTTCATGCTCTTGACATAAGCCATGTCGATCAGGTTCGTATCGCCGTCGCCGTTGGTGTCACCGACAAGCCCGCTGACCATGCAATCGGTATCGCCCTGGAGCTCCGGGATGTTGCCGGCCAGGTCGATCCGGTAGCAGCTCTGATCCGGCAAAGGCGGATCCCATTGGGCCTCCAGCGTGTACGTGCCGTCGCCGTGATCGGCCAAGCTCTGGAAGGAGGCCGGCGTTGAACCGCCCGCGGACACATCGTCCGCCCTGACCGTCCCGGTCAGCGTCAGGGGCACGGGCGATTGCATGTCCACCTCGATCATTTCGATGCCGCCGGCCCGCGACTCGGTGGTGACCGCCTCACCCGTCGCCGCCGGGTCCAACTCGATGGCCACAAGCTGCCACCCGCCGTTGCACTCCTGCAGCTTGAGGCTACGCCAGGCCAGTACCGCGGGCTCAGGAACCTCGGAAACACGGAACCCGCGGTTGTAGTCCTCGATTGTCGGGTAGTTGCCGTTGCGATACGACGCGTGCAGGTAGTATCCGGAGTGGTCGAACGACCCGGCACGGCGCCCGCGATACGAACCGATCACGGCCTCATTCCATTCCCACACGTTCCCGCCCTGGTCAAACGTGCCATAGGGGCTCTCCGAGTTCTCAT
>CAZOIA010000153.1:0-13050 GCA_964579675.1 uncultured Planctomycetales bacterium
ATGTGATCAACTTGCCGAGGTGATCGTGGTTCGTCCTGCCGAACTGGTTCTCGATGACGACGTACCGATTGCTGCCGTCCTTCGCCAGGATATCGGCTGAATATGGCCCAACGGCAACCTCCGTATTCTCAACTTCCAGTTCCAGACCGACAGCCTCCGCCAGTCTGGCGATGTTCTTTTCCTCAGCGAGCCACGGCGTGAAAGCAGACTGCTCGTTGTCCCACAGCTTCCTGATCTTCACCTTCTTAAGTTGTCCGAGTTCCTGTTCCATGGATACCTTTCACGCGGCGTAGAGCTAGGTAGCGATCCTAGTGGGCCGCACCCGATGCGTCGGGCTGAGCTGGCGGCAGGAAGGGGGCCGGCGGCGACCAGCTTCTTGCGCGCGGAATCGACGGTCAGGTTCATCCCTTCAAGCGTCCTGGCCCCCAAGAGCAGCAGATCGCCCCGCTCGGCAAACATGACCTCGTCCACGGTGAAGGACTTGCCGATGCGGATGATCGCGAAGCCCACGCTTCGGGTCACCTCCTGACCGTTGGCCATCAAGAAGGGCACGTCCTTCTTCTCCCGCAGGATGCTGATCTTCTCGAGTGCCCTTGCGGGCACCCAGGTATACTCGCTGCCCGTATCCACCAGCAGCTTCGAGATGCTCGCGGACCGCTTGCGGTCAGCGACATTCTCAATCCGGCAGGATGTGTGGAAGGTGCCCATATCGACTGACTCGTTTGGGGCCTGGGCCTTTCGAGAAACGGACAGTCGTTGCCATCCCGCCCGGCTCCCGATGGCGACGGAATGGAGACGAACATACCGCACTCATATTATACCTCCAGCTTCGGGCATGGGCTACGAGCGGTCCCGGCACGGGGAGTGCAGGCGGATCGGTTGACCGTTGCCGGCGGATCGGGTACAGGATCGAGGCGGGTCGGAGCGAGCCGGGCGTAAGCGAGCCGGGCGTAAGCGAGCCGGGCGTAAGCGAGCCGGGCGGTCCTCCGCCCGGGTGATGAACCGGCCCGAGGATGGGCCGGCTCGCTGCGTAATCAACCGGCCCGAGGACGGGCCGGCTCGCTCGGTAATCAACCCGATGGACCAACACGATCAGTTGCACAACAGACCACGAGGTGAAGACCATGGCGAAGAAGACAATTGCGGATGTGGAGGTCAAATCGAAGCGCGTCCTGATGCGGGTGGACTTCAACGTCCCACAGGACGAGAGCGGCGCCATCACCGACGACAACCGGATCCGCAAGGCGTTGCCGACCATCCAACACATACTCAAAGGCGGCGGCCGGCTCATTCTGATGAGCCACCTTGGCCGCCCCAAGGGCGAGCCCGATCCGAAGTATACTCTGGCCCCGGCCGCCCGGCGGCTGGGCGAGCTGATCGGCCAGGAGGTGATCATGGCCCCGGCCAGCGTGGGCCCGCAGGTCCGCAAGATCGTCGAGGGGCTTCAGGACGGGCAGTGTTGCCTGCTGGAGAACATGCGGTTCAACAAGGCCGAGACCATCAAAGACAAAGCCGCCCAAGACGACCCCGCGTTGCGCAAGGCGAAAGATGACTTCGCCAAGGCGTTGGCGGATATGGCGGACCTCTACGTCAACGACGCATTCGGCACCTGCCACCGTGACAACGCCAGCATGCTCACCGTGCCGCAACAGATGGGCGACAAGCCGAAGGTCGCCGGCTTCCTCGTCCAGAAGGAGCTGCAATACCTCGGCGACGCCCTGAACGATCCCAGGCGGCCCTTCGTCGCGATCCTGGGCGGCAAGAAGGTCTCGGACAAGATCGGCGTGATCGAGGCCTTGCTCGCCAAGTGCGACGCGGTGCTGATCGGCGGGGCGATGAACTACACGTTCATGCTCGCCGCGGGCCAGAAGGTGGGCAACAGCCTGGTCGAGGCGGACAAGGTGGACGAAGCCAAGCGCCTGATGCAGCAGGGCGGCGACAAGCTGAGATTGCCGGTGGACGTGGTGGCGGCCAGGGAGCTGAAAGAGGGGGCCGACACCCAGGTGATCGAGGGCGACATCCCGGACGGCCTGGAAGGTTTGGACATCGGCCCGAAGGCCACCGAGGCATTCAAGAAAACCATCGCCGGGGCCAAGACAATCGCCTGGAACGGACCCATGGGCGTGTTCGAGCTCGAGCCTTTCGACAAGGCCACCAACGAGATCGCCCGCGCTCTGGCCGACGCGACGACCGCCGGTGCCATCACCGTCATCGGCGGCGGCGACAGTGCGGCCGCCATCCAGGAGGCCGGCCTGAGCGAAAAGGTCACCCACGTCAGCACCGGCGGCGGGGCGAGCCTGGAGTTCATGGAGGGCAAGAGCTTCAGGGCCGTCGAGGTGCTCGACGACGTGTAAGCTCGTCGGTAGAATTTACGGAGGACTCACCGGTCCCACCTCCGACAGGGAGCTAGTCCGATGCTGAAAAGGCTGCGCCTGCACAACTTCCGCACCTATCTGAATGCCGAGATCGAGTTCGGACGCCGGCATCTCCTCATCGGCAAGAACAACAGCGGGAAGACCAATCTCTGTTACGCTCTCAGGTTCCTGGGGAGGACGGCGTCACACCCGCTTACGGCGGAGACTGCGAACACTTGTGTCCCAGGCGGCGTGTCCGAGTTGAAGCATTTCGGGTTTGCCAGCAACACGATCGATTTCACACTGACATGTGAGTTGCCATTCGCGGATGAGCAACTGACCTACGAGTACGACCTGTCCCTCGAAGTGACGAAGGATCCGCGCGGCTCGGCACCGACCGAGGGGCTCCGCGTGCTAAAGGAGAGACTCGCCGTCAGTGGGGGACACTTTTCCGATGACTGCCTTCTCGAGAATGACGGTCGGGAGGCACACCTCTTGCACGAAGGACAAGTAGGCCGAGAAGATCAAGCCCACCGCGAGACCATGCTCGCGCCCGAGAATGCTACGATGCTATCAGCGCTCTACGAACTTGAGACCAACCGGCGGGCTATTCTTTTCCGGCGTTTCCTTCAGAATTGGACATACTTCCTCCTCCAGCCCGAGAGCATCAGATGGGGATGGAGAGAGGCAGTGCGCACAGGGAACCTCTATTATACCGACGGCAAACACGTGGCGAGTGAGATCTTCCGCCTGAAGAACCAGGACGAGCGGCGATATCGGCGTCTCATGGAGCGCGTCAAGGCCGTCGAAGAGACGTTGGAGGCGATCAACTTCCTGGTAGCACCTGATCAAGGGGTTGTTCCCTTCGTGGCCTTACGAGGCCGGGATCGGGCCAGTTGGGGCGGTCTTTCTGATGGCACACTCCGGGCGCTCGCCCTGTCCCATCTCATCGAGGCAGCCGACGTTCTGAGTTCCATGGAAGGCTGGCCACCTACCCTGACCATCATCGAGGAGCCCGAGAACGGCATCTACGTCGGACTGCTTCGTCAGCTCCTGGAAGAGTTCGAAAGCTGCGCTCCTCAGGCCCAGTTCATCTTCACATCGCATTCTCCATACGTCGTCGACCTGTTTGACCGGGATTTGGAGAACATCACGTGCCTCAAGAAGGAAGGAGGGGTCACGACGAGCCGTCCCCTCAGTGATTTGAGAGACACTATTGATCGCCATAGGGATAAATACGATCTGTCGTTGGGGGAACAACACTACAAGGAAGTGTTCGAATGATCGAACGCATTCTCGTAGTCGGTCAGGGCCCCAACGATCTTGGCTTCCTTACCGGCCTTCGCCAACTATTAGGATGTGATGCGGAGTTGGTAAACCGGTTGTCGGACGGGTCTGAAGCAAGGCTGCGTGATCACGTTACACGGCGAAAGCAGGATGCCAAGTACATTTGGGACCATCGCGGCGACGTTGATCTTATTGTCCGGTTGACCGATGGTGACACGGACAGCCCGCAAGACACGATTCGCAAGGAGCTGGATCGCTGGCCGTCCGAGGCGGGCCCATTGTTGGTGTGTGGCGTTTGTGACCGGGACGTCGAGCACTGGATGTGTCTCGACCCCGACTACGCGGCGGAGAAACTAGGATTTGACAAGAACCAACTGCCAGGAAGGCGTGAAGAGAGGTCGGGGTTCATCAAGAATCGCATCAAGAAACGGTGTGGCAGCCAGGACTATATGGCCTTTGTTGCCGATTTCGTGAACAATGCGCCGCCGGCGACTGTCCGGCGCTGGCTGGCTAATCCAGCCTTCTCACGTTTCTATGATCGGTGCAGGGACGCAGCTCAGGAGCACACCTGTCCTGTCGAGAACCTGCGTGAGTCAGGGGGGGCAGGGCTGTGACATCGCGATCCGGTGAGTGGGATCTGTCCGAATCCAGGATCCGCATAGCCCCGTCGTTGTTATCGGCGGATTTTGGCCGGCTCGCGGAGGACGTGGGCCGGATCGAGGCGGGCGGGGCGGAGGTGCTGCACCTCGACGTGATGGACGGGCACTTCGTGCCGAACATCAGCTTCGGGGTGCCGGTGATCGAGAAGCTGCGGCCCACCTCGAAGCTGTTCTTCGACACGCACCTGATGATCACCGACCCGCTGAAATATGCCGGGCCGTTCGCCAAGGCCGGCAGCGACCTGCTGACGTTCCATATCGAGGTCGCCCCCGAGCCGATGGCGATTATCGAGCATATCCGGTCGCTGGACATCAACGTCGGCATCACGCTCAACCCGGGGACGCCAGCGTCGGCGATCGCACCGGCGGTCGAGGCGGTGGATCTCGTGCTGGTGATGAGCGTCTGGCCCGGCTTCGGGGGGCAGGCGTTCATCGCCTCGTCGCTGGATAAACTGCGGGAGATCCGGACGCTGCTCCGGCCCGATCAGCGGCTGGAGGTGGACGGTGGGATCGACCGGACAACCGTCGCAGCGGCGGTCAGGGCTGGTGCGGACACGCTCGTGGCTGGCTCCGCGGTTTTCGGCCAGCCCGACCCGATAAAAGCCATGATTGAACTCCAGGAGCTTGCCGAGGCCGCCCGGTGAGCGACCGGGCCCGCATGAGGCGGCAGTACTCCCGACTGCGTCCGGGCGCCGTCGGTTTTGCCTCGGAGCGATCCAATCCTTGACCTGACTTTTGCCCCTCTCCTAGAATACCTCGACCCCAGGACGTTGAGGGGGGCGTGCCAAGAGGGGTCTGCAGGCCCGGTGGACCTGCCAGCTTTAACGCCCGCAGCGACAAGCCTTTAGCGCAGAGAAGGGTGCTTTCAGATGGTGAGAAATCCTCGGAGCCGCAGGATCGGCGTACCGGTCATTCTGCTGTTGGCGGCGAGTGCTCCGCTGCTGGTGGGCCAGGGATGCCCCGGCTTCGGTGGCATTGTACCGATTACGCCGGGCCAGCCCAACGGGAGTTCGCTCACCGGGGTAGTGATCGACCCGAACACCGGGCGGCCCATCCCCGGGAACGGGAACCCGGGCATCGGTAACAAGCCACCGTTTCTGGAATTCACTCGGCCCACCGAGGGCATCATCCGCGAGGTGGGCGACGTCGTTACGCTGAGTTGGGAGGACGAAGATCCGGATAGCAACGCGGTGATCACCCTGTTGGCCGACCCCGACGATGAGTACGACAACGGCAACGAAGTCATCATCGAACCGGCGCTATTCGAGGACGATGACGACGCGGGTGATTTCTACCTGCTGGACACGCTGGAAAGTGGCCTTGAACCAGCCACATACCGGTTGATCGCGCGGATCAACGACGGGCTGAACCCCGAGGAAATCGTGGTGGCCCCGGGCCTGCTTTACCTCTTCCCGACCGGCATGGTCCCCGGCAATCTCTCGCCGACCGTCGTGGTTACTCAGCCCGAGCGGAACCTCGGCGTCGGCCAGGGCGAGACGGTCCCGATTGAGTGGTGCGTCAGCGACCCGGACGACGGAGAGGACGACCACGGGAACATCATCCTCGCCGACATCGTCGTCCTGTTCGATCTCGATGACGATCCCACCAACGACCTGGAACTCAGCACGATAGCGGCAGAGGAAATGCTCGACGACATCTGCGCGGCGATCCTGCTGGACGGCGAACCGCAGCCGATCGAGGTCGAAGGGGAGGTTACCGCCTACGTGATTGCCTGTGAGAAAGACTTGGCGGAAGGGAACCTCGGGGATTGTGCCGACCCCGCCGCCAATGCGACGGCCTTCCCACCGAACGGCGAGTACACAGTGGACGTCACCCAGATCCCCCCCCGAATCAGCGGCGAACCCTATCGCATTCGGGTGACCGCGTGGGACCACATCAACCCGCCGGTGCACAACTACGCCCCGGGCAACGTGAGCGTTACCGCTTTGGCTTCGGGTTCTTCGGGGGCGATCGATCTGGGCAACATTGGCCGAACCATCAGCGGAACGCGGTTCCTGGGATTCGACCCGGGCGCCTACGCGGGCTCCACGGGGCTGGGAATCGGCGACTTCGACGGCGACGGAGCGGATGACTTCATCGTCGTCGCGCGGTGGGGCCGACCCTTCGAACGGGGCAACGTCGGATCGGCTTTCCTGATCTACGGCAACGTGGGCGAGAACGGCGGCCCGGGCCAGAAGTTCGGCAGTGAGATCAACCTCAATAGCGTGGGCACGGACTACCGCGGCGCGGGATTCGGCATGGCACTGAAGCACGACTCCGCGGTCACGTCCGGTATCACAACCGTGGCCCAGATCGACGACCTCGGCGGCGACGATCGGCCGGAGCTCCTGTTCGGGCTTCCTTACGTCGAGCAGCTTTACGACTACTGGGATGATGACCCGAACGACTCGGACGGTTTCTGCTATGACGATGTGCTTCCCAACCCGCTCTCCGACGACGGCGGGAACGACGACCTGTCAGGTTTTGACGGCGGGCATTTCGGTCCTGATTTCAATTTCGTGCTGCGCGAGGGGCCCGCATGTTCCAACGACGGGATCGTGGCCACCGGGCTCGGCGGGTATTACCAGCCCGTCGATGGAGCCACGCCGATCAACCAGGGCTATGTGATCTACGTCGAGAGCGATAACCCGCTGGATGGAACGATCATCGACCTCAGGCTCGTGGGCCAGAAAGATCCCGGAACCGTGCGAACCGATGAGCTTCTGCCTCTCTCCGGCGGCGAGACGCCTAACGGGGCCCGGTTCCGAGGCGGATGGTATGACCAGTTCGATCTCACACAGTCGATCCGGCCATACGCGATCATCCCGGATAATCGATTCGGTGAAACCGTCGCGTCGATGTCGGATCTGGGCAACGGTAATAACCCCGCCCAGCGCGACGATCGGCCGGAACTCCTGATTTCGGTCCCGAACGGATCACGCGGTCGCGGTAGAATCTATTTGATCTTCGGTCAGGATTTCAGTGCTTTTGGAGGCCAGGAGGTTGCCTCGATCCCCAGCATGCAGTCGGACACCAACCGCTTTCCCATTGTGCCCTCGGACTCGGTCGTCATCGGCAGCGCGGTCGACGATGAGCTCGGCTTTGCCAGCGCCGCGGGCGACTTCAACCGCGACGGCAACCAGGACATCCTGTGCGGGGCGCCTGGTGCCGATCGCAACGGTCTGACCGACGGCGGCATCGTGTACATCATCTTCGGCCGGCTGGACTTCGCTCGGGTTCTCTACCTGGAAACGATGAATCCACCCCGGGTGGAAATCCACGGGACGCAATCGGGCGACCGGTTCGGCGAGATGCAGACCATTGTTGGCGACCTCAACCAGGACGGCTTGCCGGATATCGGCTTCTCTTCACCCTATGCCGGCGGCAGCGAGTCTGGCGGTGCGGAGTCAGGCTTCATCGGTATCGTCTTCGGCGGGCGCCGCCTGACCGGTGAGAACTTCCTGACCGTAGACCAGGTCGGTACCGCCCAGTTGCCGGGTGTGCGTATCTACGGCTCCCAGGCCGGCGGCCATGCTGGGGCGACCATCAACAACGCCGGCGACTTCAACGGTGACGGGACAGACGATGTGCTCATCGTCGCCCCGGACGAGACCCGTACCATCGGTGGCCGGACGCGCCGGGGCGTAGCCTACTTGATCTTGGGTGGGCCGCACCTGAGGAACCAGACCTTCGAGCTGAGCGAGGTGGGAACGGCGCTCCCGGGTCTGGTCTTCGTCAGTCCCTACGAGCAGGGAAGCGCCGACGAGGCGCCGATCAACTGGGCCGGGGCCGCCGGCGATACCAATGCCGACGGATTCTACGACATCCTCATCGGCCTCGACACCGCCGATTTCGTCAATCCCCTCGTACCCACGCAACGACGAATCGACGCCGGCGAGTGCTACCTGATTTACGGCAACAATACCGGGTCCAATGCGCTCTGGTGAGCAGTGCTCGTGGCGCTTTCGGCAAGAGAGTTTCGCGTTGCCTCTGGCGCGGGTCAACGCGTTGGTGAAGCATCTTCAGCAGGCGGTCCACAGCTCCGCGGAAAGCCATGCTCGGGCTGGCTGACGTATCCCGTTGACCCGTGGTGGTGCGAGCACCGGCAGAATCGTGCACGGCGGACCCGTGCCACCCCGGAGAAACTGACCGACCGAAAACGGCACTAGCGCCGGGCCATTCCTCTCTGCGCCTTGGCCAGGGCGGCCAAGTATTCACTGGGCCGGTAGTCCCAGCCCAGGCGATGATACTCCCACCGCTCACCGGTCGGCCATTGGGGATGCCGAAGGAGGGACAAAGGCAAATGCGCCTATACCTGGTAAAAAGCCACCTGAGCATGTGTACCTCCGCGGGAGCCGGACCGCACGTTCAGAAGAAGGCTCCTGGAGGTCGCGGTCACTGCAAAGAAGACGCTTTTTCATGACTGACGGACTTGTCCTCCTGTTGTTGCCGTGGCGCCGCTCCCGAACCCTCGCCGCATCCGCACGAGGCGAACCGTCACCACCTTTCCTACAAGACGCCCAGAGACCGTCCTGCCGATGCCGGCGGTCTTCTTCGGTCACCCTTCACCGTTCGATCGCAGTGCCTGCCTGATGAAGTTGACGACCCTGGGCACAAGGGCGTCGTAGGTGAACAGTTCGTTGACCGCCTCCTGCATTCGCCCCGCGAGGGCTTGGCGCTCATCGGGGTTCTCGATGAAGTGCTCCGCCCGGCGGGCAAACGATTCGGCACCGTCGAAGGCGATCCGCTCGAAGTCGGGAAAGGCCAGACTGGCGAAGTCGTAGCGGCCCCCGTGGCGGCGGCGTGCCCGGGCGGTGAGCAGCCATTCTTCGGTAATGTCGTACGTCCCCGGCATCTCCCGGCCCGTGACGGCCGCCCTCTCTCGCATGGTCTCGACGCACTCGGGCGGGACCTGGTCCAGCGGAATCCGCATGGGGCGATCAATGCCCCGCTCCTGGACGTATCGAACGAGACTGCGGTTTGACTCCGGAAAGAAGTCGTGGGGGTGATAGCGAACCATCAGGAAGCCCCCGGCGCACAGGGTCTCGAGGACCCGCTGATGGAGGGCGGTGTTAAGCCCGGCGTGGAGATTGATCTTCGCCTGCCTCGTGATCTCGGCCAGGTGCCGCCCGTGCTCGGCCGGCCCTCGTGCGTAGCGAGCGAACCGCCGGTGCTGATCCCAACCATTGCCGTACAGGTGCAGCGTCCGCCCCGTAGCGTCCGCCCAATCAGCGACCCAGGCGAGCGCCGTGTGCCGCAACCACCGGTCGGCGAGCGGGCGAACGAACAGGCCCATCAGTTTCTCTCGCAGCTCCGGATGATTAGGGACAAAGCCGGTCTTCGCTTCAATCTGTCGCAGGAGGCGGCCCAGATCGTAGCCGGCGTTGAATCGGCTGCTGGCGAACAGCGACCGGGTTTCCTCGTAGAATGCGTCTATCAACCGGCGGGCGTGGTCGTCGCACGCCATCTTCCGCACGCGGTCATGCAGCGCGGCCGGGGGTTCGGAATGATGGCTGACGTAGGCCACGTCGCATCGTAAAGCGGGGTCCGGCTCGCCGGCATCCGGGGCGGGGGCAAACTTGGCCGGATCCATCGCCAGCCGGCACGGCATGAACCGATCGGCCGGGTAGCCGTACCGGAGCACGCACTGCGTCAGGCCGAAGCCCATCGCAAAATCCAGCGGCCCTAATCCCCGGCCCGCGCTTGCGTCGAACAACCAGGGCAGCTCATCCTGGATCCAGCAGACGTAAGGGACGTTCTCGATGAACACATCAGCCTGCTCGTGCCGGTGATGGTCGATCATCAGGACCAGATCCGGCTGGAACTCCGCGAACGGCTCCACATAGGCGTGGCGGGCGACCATGGTGTGGTCCTTCTGCTCAATCAGCAGTCTGGTTGCACACCCGGCCCGGTCCAGGGCGGCCATCAAGTCCCGTATCGAATGCTGCAGGAACGTCGAAAACCGCGAGGTGATGCACAGAACGCGCAGCGGAACTTCCGGGCCGGCGTTGGCGTACCGATCAGCCCAGTAGGCGGCATTGCGCCGGGCGTACACCTCCTCTACCTGGTTACGGAGTCCCGCCAGCAGCGCACCGCGATGCTCAGCCACCTCGGCGAGTCGTTCTTCCGCGGGCCCGGGCGACTGCCCCGGCCATCGCGTCATTTGTATCACCTCCGGGGGGAGGGGCAGCGAACAGTCCGTCTTCATCAGATCGCGCCAGTCCGCCCATGCCGACGGACCCGTGAACAGGTAGACCCGCTCGTCGGCCAGCACCGCCGCCCAATCGTGCAACCGCAGCACGAGCGCCAGGGCCCGGAGATTGGTTTCTACCACGTAGATGGCGGGGCTGTAGCTTAGATAGGTGCACTTGGTGGCGGCGTGGAGCCGCCCCAGCAACCACCCCATTCCCACGCCATCAAGCAGGAACGGGGCGAGGAGTTGACCCTTGAAGGATTCGGCGTCCCCTGAAACCTCGATCTTGCCTGCATAATCCAGCGCGGCCGGGATCCAGCCCCGCCGCCCGTCGGACCGGGTCCCCCGGACCTGGAGATTGCCGTCATTGGCCTGGTGAAGCGTCAGGTCGTCGGCGACCTCTCGCCAGGCCTGCTCGATGTCTTCGGCCAGCGTCCAGCCTGGCTGTCCCCGTGAGCGTAGTGATTCGAGGTTGGCCGCGAAGCGGGCGTCGGTCGTGGACCAATCGACAACCTCGGACGGCGCCCGCGCGAGTTGCGCGGCTGCGGTGCGGAGCTCGATCGCCTCCGGACAGGTCGCCGGGCATGCCTCGCCCAGTTCAGCCGCGACACTGAGCAGCCCCTTCTTGGCCAGCCCACTGATGGCCGCCGCCCGCATCGGGTGATCGCCGGGCACCGCCGCCAGGTAATCCTCCACCACCGACAAGAACGGATAAGGGTCGGAATCCTGGGTCATCTCCTGAAGCTTCAAGCGCAACTGGTCAACTTGCGTAAGGCCGCAGGCCATGCTCAGATCCTATTCAGACTGGGATGACGCAGAACAGCATCTCCCAGAGTGAGGTTTATCGGGCGACTCCCCGGCCGAACTGGAGGCCGAAGCACCCCCGCGAATGCTGCTGACCTTGCCAGCACCGGCCGAGTCTGTTGCCTCGTTTCGGCGCCGTCAAGCGGCCACCCCATTACCAGTTCAAGTCCTGCTCATAGCCGGTGGCCACCAGCAGGCCGCCGAAACGAGTCTTGAAGGCCCGCCTGACGCGATCAGTGAAGTAGTTGCGCCAATCGCCGGCGATGCCCTTGCGGGCGTGAGCTGCTTCGTCCTCGCAGCCACGGGGTCGCCCACCGCTGATCTGCTGGAAGCGATTGGCCAGCACCGCCTCACGCAGCTTGGCCCGCGACGTCGGAAGCTGGCACTGATCCAGCAACACCGTCTCCAGGATCTCCACGTCGCGGTCCAACAGATCCTCGTACCGGATCACCGGCTCGCCGGCATCGGCCCACGAGGTCTGGATCGAAACACTGGCCCGCAGCCATTCATCCATGAGCAGGATCAGTGCATCCTCCACATCCAACGGGTGGAGTCGCGCTCGCCATTGGGCCATGAACGGGTCATGGGTCGGATGGCTTACCTTGAGACTGAAGTAGCCGGACACAAGCGTGTCACGCAGGTCGCGGATTACGACGAATCGTCGCCAGTTCGCCGGCAAACGCACGCTCTCGAACTCCTGCCTGCTGACGTAGACGGTCGGGTAGACCTTGCCCGACCGCAGAGGCCAATCGAGGAACTGGGCCTGTCTTTCCTGCGGCCGGACGATGCGTTCGGGAACGCACGCCCGCAGGATTCTGTGGATCCACTGCGAGCCGGCTTTCCAATGAGTCACGTGAAAGACCGCAGGGTCGGCGGCGTGGCCTTCGTCGGGAACGCAGGTACGGGCCGGCTCCGTCAACGGGGGGGCCACCTCGTTGACGTGACACGTGCCGGGCAGATTCGTGCAGCCCAGGTGAGACAGCCTACCCCCGGGCCCGAGCTGCACCTCGAACGACCCGGCGATAACCAGCCGGCAGTGCTCCGTCAACGAGTGCTCAAGCGTCTCGTCCGAGATGGTATGATCCCGGTAGCTGGTGTAGGAAGCCTCGTCGGTCGAGCTCAGTCCTAATGCGAAGGCGTACGTTCCCGGGGCAAGCTCCAGAACAACGCGATGGTGGAAACGAAGCCGCGCCGGCGGCCGGACGGACTGCGGTACCGGGACGCCGTACTGGAACGTATTCTTGCCGTGGATAAGAACGATGCGGGTTGCCATGCGGAATTCCAACCGGCTGCAGGGAACACCGATCTCATCCTGGATCTCGAACTCATAGAAGAAATGGGCCGCCTCCCCCTGGCGGAACGTCCGCGTTGGACGCCCATCCTCGTCGCAGACAGCCAGGGCCGTACAACGGGCCCGGCCGTCGCTCAACTGGCCCACTCTGGAAACATCCAGAAATGCCTGGGCGGACGGCCAGTGGTTTCCGTCGATCATGTACCACGCAGGGAACAGCCGGGATCAACCATCAGGCGGCAAACAAGCTTCCGCAGCGGTGCGTCAACTTGATGGGGCGGCACGTTGAGTAGCCGGCAGAGCACGACCTTCACTCGCCGGTGCCGCCGATACTATATCGGGCAATAGGGCCGCGGGGCTCAAGAGCGGAGCCCGTTCAAGGGCTCGGGCGTTGACGCGGTTTGCCGGGGTGCGTGACAGTTCCGGCGGGGACCTTTGGGCGGAGAAGGGGACGGCACCTCG
>CAZOIA010000154.1:0-13049 GCA_964579675.1 uncultured Planctomycetales bacterium
GGATGGGGGGCACGGCCTACCAGAACGGCGTATCCATCATTTGGCAGAACTGGACCGGCGACATCGCTCTGGTGATATCCGGGGTTCTGATTGTGCCCGTCATGCGCCGGTTGCGGATCCGTTCGATCCCCGAGTTCCTCGAGATGCGCTATAGCCGCACGCTTCGAATGCTGATTGGCGGGTTCTGGGGCATCCGACTCTGCCTGTTCCTGGGGATTCTCCTGTACCTCGCCGCGACCGCGGCCGTGGTCATCACCGGATGGGACAATTACGTAGCGTGGTTGCTGGTGTTCTCCGTGGTAGCGATCTTCTATTCGGCGATCGGCGGTGCGTGGGCGGTGGCGATCATGGATTCCCTCCAGTTCCTCGTGATGCTCGCGGGGCTGCTGATCGTATTCCCCATCGTGATCCATGCCGCCGGCGGCCTGCCCGCGCTGTTCGCCTGGCTCGAGACGCACGGCCGGGCCAACCACGTTCGCTTTGTGCCGATGGACGGCGAGTTTAACTGGATCTTCATCCTGGCGATCTTCCTCTTGTCCATCAAGTTCTCCACCGTCGATCAGGCCATCCTCCAGCGGGCCTTCGGTGCCCGCAACCCGCGGATCGGCGCCAAGGGCATGGTGCTCTCCGGAGTGATCACGACGCCGCTCGCGCTGTTTTGGATTCTGCCCGGTCTTGCCACCGCGCGGTTGAACACCGGCGTCGGCAGTCCCGACCACGCGATTCCGTGGCTGCTCTCGACATATCTCCCAGCGACCGCCAAAGGACTGCTCGGCGTGGTTCTGTGCGGGCTCGTGGCGGCCCAGGTCTCCACGATCACCGCGGACATCAACTCCGTGGCTACGCTGCTGACCAGCGATGTGTATCGCAATCTAAAGCGGAAGGCGCCCACGCAGCGGCAACTGCTCTTCGTCGTGCGGCTCAGCTCGCTGGCTTGCGGGACACTCATGCTGCTGACGGCGTACAAGCTGAACGCCAACACCGCCGGAGCGGTCCGGGCTAACCTGGCGGTGGTCAGTATCGTGGACATGCCGTTGTTCGTGATCACCGTGATTTACGGTCTGCTCTGGAAGCGAGCGAATGCGCAGGGGGCCATGGCCGGCTTTTTTGCCGGCGGCGCCGTCGGCGTGCTCTGGTATCTCCTCGTCTCACCGGCTTTCTTCCTGGGCTATCTCGAGCCGGGGCTGGCAGCGGTGTCGCAGGAGCTGGCGCAGGCAGTCGCAGGTTGGCACCAGCACCTGCAGTGCTTCCAGGCGCATATCCTGAGCATGGCGGTGTTCGTCAGTGCCGGGACGACGCTCGTGATCACGCCGGTCGTGAGCCTGGTGACCCCGCCGAGCCCGGAGAAGGCGAGGACCATTGCTTCTGCGTTCACCATCAGCGAGGCGGACGAAGAAGACGATTTTCATGTGATTCCCACCAGCCGCGTCGGGCAGTCAGGCCTGGCGCTGGTGGCGCTCGGATTTACCGTGTTCTTTGTGGGCGTGCTCTCGGGGGCCTCGGGGGCCATGCTGGCCAGCCCGTTGGCCATCGGCGGAATGGTTGTGGTGTTTGCAGGTGGACTGATGCGGGTCTATGCCCAATAAGACCGCTTCTGTGGGGGGCGCGGTGTAGCGTCCTGCCTGCGTGAGTGTGTCATTTGGGTCCAACCATAGAGCGGCCCAATCCATTGGAACTGCCAGGTGTAACATGAGTCGGATGAAGACATTGGTCGGCTGTTGTGTATTCGCGTTGCTCGCATCGTCTGCCTTGGCCACGAGCGTGGTGCCGTCCCAGGAGGCGTACGTCGTCTCGCTTGACGGGCAGTGGCGATTCAAGCTTGAGCAGTCTGGCGACACACCCGAGCACGGCTCCATTGGCGGTAAGCCCAACCCGATTCTCAGTCCGGCGCAGGCTGAGCCATTCCAGGCACTCGACTACAAGGAAGACGCCGTTTGGTGTGATCTCGCGGTGCCTGGTAACTGGGAGATGGCCGGCCTTTCGCCCGCCACCTACAACCAGCCGGACAACGCGATCGGCCTGTATCGCCTCTCGTTCGACATTCCGGCCGAGTGGCAGGGGCGTGTCGTGAAGATCGACTTCGACGGCGTCCAGAACGGGGCGGAGGTCTTCTGCAATGGCCAACCCGTCAACGTGGACGAGCCCGGTTGGGGCCGCAGCAACTATCACGAAGGCGGCTTCACATCTTTCCAGGCTGACCTGACGCCGGTCGTCCGCTATGGCGCGAAGAACCTCTTGGCCGTTCGCGTGACGAAGAATACGAAGTCCGTCGACTTGGACACGGGCGACTACTTCTTTCTTGGCGGCATCCATCGGAAGGTCAGGCTCTTCGCCGTTCCGCCGTCGCACCTGAGCGACCTGACCGTTCGTACAAAGCTGCTGGGCGAGGACAAAGCGGAACTTCGCGTCCTGCTGACGGTTGCCCAACCCGAGACCGGCGCCAAGGCGGCCATGCAGCTCGAAGCGCACGCGCCTGTCGAGGCCGCCGTGGACGCTACTGGCCGCGTCGAACTCGTGCAGATTCTCGCAAAGCCGCGGCTGTGGTCCGCCGAGCATCCGAACCTCTACACCCTCGACGTTGTGCTGAAGGGCCCGAAAGGCCAACTGACCGAGCGCGTCTCTCGCCGTATTGGCGTGCGTGAAGTAACCATCAGAGACGGCGTGCTCCTGCTGAACAACGTTCCGGTCAAGCTCGCGGGCATGTGCCGACATGACTGCTACCCGACGGTCGGCACGGCAATGAACGAAGAACTCTGGCGCAAAGACATTACCCTGATGAAGGCTGCCAACGTGAACGCTATCCGTGCCTCGCATTACCCCTACGGCTCCGGGTTCTATGACCTGTGCGACGAACTGGGGATGTACGTTGCCGACGAGATGGCCGCCTGCTGGTGCCCGACGGATACGGACGAACTCACCCCGGCGTTCGCCCAGCACGCCCGCGAGACGGCTCGCCGGACCAAGAATAACCCGTCGGTCATTCTGTGGGCCGTGGGGAATGAGAACAAGAAGGGCAAGAACAACAAGGTCGCCGCCGACGAGTTCAAGAAGCTCGATCCCACCCGTCCGCGTCTGGTGTCGTGGCGCGACGCCGAGGAGGGCGACGTGGAGCTCGACGACGCTCACTACACCCGGCCTGCCGATGTAGCGCGCGCCAATCGCCAGTTTGAGCGGCGCCGGAAGTACCCCAAGATCTACCTGGAGAACCCCAACAACTGGGAGATCCGCAACGGTGCTGATGTGGGTTGCACCGACCTGTGGGCCGCCGTCCTTGACCGCACCTGGCGCGAGGTGTGGGAAGACGACCACGTTCCCGGATCGTTCCTGTGGGAATGGCAGGACCGCGCCGTGGCCGATCAGTGCCAGACCAAGCTCTACGACTACGTTCCCGCGACCGGTATCAATTATGTGAAGGCCAAGGGTATCTGTGACGGCTTCCGCAACCCGCGACCCTGGTACTACCACGTGAAGATGGCCTACGCGCCGGTCAAAGTGGACCTGCAAGCGAGCATCTTGCCCTCCGGCATCAAGCTCCACGCCGCCAACTACTATTCCTTCACCGACTTGGCTGAACTGAACACAGCATGGCATCTGGCCAGAGCGGGTAAGGAACTCGCGTCGGCCGTGACGCACGTGGCTCTGGCACCGCGCACCCGCGGCACGATCACGCTCGATCTGCCGCCGGGCGCTCTTTCGCAAGCCGATGCTCTTCGCGTCGATTTCGATCATCCGGACGGCCGAAACGTCGTCACGTATCAGATTCTCCTGGCGCCCGAAGCGGATACCACTCCGAAGGTCAGGGATGCGACCGGCGTGATTTTCCCCCGCTTCAACTTCAGCAAGGTGACATATGGCCGAAACCGCGTCGGCTGGCGTTGGGCGTTTCGTCACCCCGGCCGGCTGATCAACATCTCCGTGCAGCGCCCGTCCGGTGCGCTTGCCGCATCGGACGTGGCCGACGACGCCACCCTGTACGCGATGCCGCTGGCTGAGGTCCGGGCGATGGATGCCGACGTCGTCCTGACGGACGATTCTGAATCCAAGATCGTCGGCCACGTCCGCAGTGACTTCGTCAACGGGCGGTTCTCGTACCGCATCAACTGGACGGGCAACAAGGCCGAGGTCCAGGAGTTCGGCTGGGTGTTCGAGATGCCCGCCGGGTGCGATCGCTTCTCCTGGCACCGGCAGGCATACTGGTCCCACTACCCGGACACGCACATCGGCCGGCTGTCCGGCACGGCCACTCCGGACTCTGCCGACGTTGATATCACGAAGATTACCCGACCTGATGCCTTCGATTTCAGCTCTACCAAGTATGACTGTGACTGGGCCACGTTGACTGCAGCCTCCGGGCAGGGGCTGGCCGTGAGCTTCGCCCCGGATGCACGGCACCACTGCCGTGCCGGAACGGCCGAGAACGGCAACCGGATCCTCGTCGTCAACAAGCACTGCTGCCCACCGCGCGATATCAGCAGCAACGTTGTTCCCGACTTCTACTTCACACTGGAACGCGGTGCTCAGGTGGCTGGCGCTTTCAGGCTCGGCACCACGAGCCCGTAGAGGCATGAGGTAGTGATCCCGTGGCCACCTATTACGGGGCAGTCCAACGGGAGTGAGTACAATAACGCGCGGCATGACAGCGGAACAGACGAACCCGGCAGTCCGGAAGCGGTCCTGAAGAAAACAGTTTGCGAGGTTGAATGATGGTTTCTCGAAATCGTACTTCCAGGCGTACTCTGTTGAGGAAGGGAGCCGCTGCCTCCGTCGCGGTCGCGGCGCCGTACTTCATACCCAGCGGCATACTGGCGGCTCCGGGCCGGCCGGGAGCCAATGATCGCGTGATCCTCGGCTTCGTCGGCACCGGCGGCCGTGCGCGGCAGCTGATGGATCATGTTCCCGCCGAGGGGCGCATCGTCGCCATCTGCGACTGTTACCTGCAACGGTGCAAGGAGACCCTCGAGCAGAAGAAGGCGAATTGGACGACCTACCAGTACTACCAGAAGATGTTCGAGCAGGAAAAGCTCGACGCAGTGGTCGTCGCGACTACGGACCACGCACGCGTGCTGCCCTGTATCCGTGCGTGCGAGGTGGGCCTGGACATCTACGCCGAGAAGCCCCTGACGCTGACGATCCGCGAAGGGCGCGTTCTGGTCAACGCGGTGCGCAAGTACAAGCGCGTGCTGCAGGTCGGTTCCCAACAGCGAACTATGGAGATGAACCGATTCGCTTGCGAGTTCGTTCGCAACGGCGGACTCGGAACACTCCAGAAGGTGCAGGGCGTCTGCTATCCCGGGCCTCGTGATTACGACGGCCTGCCCGAGCAACCGATCCCTGAGAGCGATGACTGGGACGTGTGGCAGGCCCAGACCGAAGCCCGTGCATTCAACCACGCCCTTCAGTTCGGCTGGATGGGGTGGCGGGACTATTCCGGCGGGCAGATGACCAACTGGGGCGCCCACGGCGTCGACCAGATCCAATGGGCTCTGGACAAGAGTCACACCGGGCCCGTCGAGATCTGGCCCGTCACGCCTGGACCTCACGGTCAGGTTGCCATGCGGTACGCCGACGGCGTGCAAGTGGACTATGACATGGCCAATGGCCCGCTGGGCGGCGGCGTCTTCACCGGCAGCGAGGCCAAAATGGTCCTTGACCGCAACGTGTTCACAACGGACCCGTCCGACTTCGTGAAGAATCCGCCGGATCCTGCCGTGGCCAAGCCGTGGGAGGGGCCGGGCTGGGTGTCGCGGCCTCACATTCAGAACTGGATCGATTGCATCAAGAGCCGGAAGCGGCCCAACGCCGACGTGGAGATCGGCCACCGTTCGATCAGCGTGTGCCACTTGGCGAACATCGCGCGCCGCATCGGGCGTCCCCTTCGCTGGGACCCCGACAAGGAGGTCTTCGTGGGGGACGACGAGGCCAATACCTACGTGGATCGGCCGCGGCGAAAGGGTTGGGAGCTGCCCGCGCTGTCATAGATAGGCAGCCACGATCGGAAAGGACACCTGCGCAATGAAAACCAGTCGAATACTCGGATTAACGTTAGTTCTTGTGTTGTCGTCGGTCGCCTCAGCTCAGGCCGACGTGCCGTCTTCCTCCAGGTTCAAGGCGCTCAAGTGCCCTGCGCCTTCTCTCGGGCAGACCTGGGGCATCCTCGACCACGATGGCGCGAACCGCAAAGTAAAACCATACTTGTCATCGCTCGCGGGCGGTGAGGCGGGTACGGGCATGATCAGCTCGCCGCCGTTCATCATCGACACCGACAAGATCACGTTCACGATCTGCGGCCACGACGGCGGAAAGGGCGGGCGGAACCAGAGCTGCGTCGCGCTCGTCGACGCTCGCAAAGGCGAAGTGCTCTTGAAGACACCGCCACCCAAGAGCGACGCCATGCAGGAACGAAGCTGGGACGTCAAGAATCTGCGCGGAACCCAGGTGCGGATCGAACTGCGCGACGGCAACGGCGGCAGCGCTTTTGCCTGGTTCGGTGTGGGGCGTATCGATGCCGGACCCGCGCTTCAGATCGACTCTCGCAAGGGCATACCCAAGGGGTGGGCCGAGCCCGAACGCAAGGGGAACAGTCGCTATGAAGTGCTGACCAGTGGCGTCACGTTCAAACGCGTCGAGGGCATCTACACGCTGATTCCCAAATCCGGGGCGGTGGAAATCGCCTGCGGATTTGCAGCCGATCGCCTCTATTTCCTCGGCTGCACGGCCAACGGCGGCAAACCGCTCGAGACCTACGGAGGCATCGAGGTTTACTACAAGACGGGCTCGCCCGAGGTCTACCCGCTGATGTGCGGCTTCACGCTCGACGATGCCGGCAAACTGCTGAGTCCATGTGCGTCAGCGCATCTTCACCCCTCTGCCGACCCGTACCAGCATTACCTGGTTATCAAGCCGAGGGCGAACGTGATCGACAAGATCCGCCTGGTCGCCAATCCGGACGGCATCATCCCGCGCATCACTGCCATCACGTGCGAGACGGAGGCGAAGGCCGAGTCCCTCACGGCCTTCCCCGCGACCACGATGGATCCGCAAGAAGTTGCCTGGAATGAGGCCCACAGCATTTCGGCGGACACGCTCGATCTGAACCGGGCTATGGAGGCGATTCGCGCGGCCTACAAGTCGCCCGCACCCAAGACGCCGCTCGGGTTCCGCAAACATCGACTCGACAGCGCCTTCAGAAGTGAAGGCGTAGTCGTCGCCGATCTCAATGGAGATCACAAGCTCGATATTGCAGCGGGCAGTGTCTACTACGCCGGACCGGACTGGAAAATCGTCGTGATGCTCGGCGAAGCCGAGGCGTTCAATCGCTACGGTTACAGCGACGCGTTCCTGTGTTTCGCCGATGATCTCAACCACGACGGCGAAACGGACCTGATCGTCGTCGGCTTTCCCGGACAGGACACACGCTGGCTCGAAAACACCGGCAGCGCCGGGAGCATCTGGAAAAATCACCCGGCCATCGCCCAGACCGGCAATGAGAACCCCGCTTATATTGATGTGGACGGTGATGGTCGCCGTGGACTGGTGTTCATGAGCGACGGGAAGTGTGCTTTCGCTCAACCGGCAGAGGATCCGACTCAGCCGTGGAAGGTGCGGGTGATCGCCAACCCGGGCGATCCGGCGGCCGGTCATGGCCTGGGCATCGGCGATCTGAATCGCGACGGGCGCCTCGACGTGCTCATCCCCGATGGTTGGTAGGAGGGCCCGGCAACATCCACATCGTCACCGTGGGACTTCCATGCTGTCAAGTTCTTCGGTGGCGCGCAGTTGTGTGTTGCTGACCTCGACGGCGACGGTGACAACGACGTGCTGGGCAGCAGTCCCCATGGATATGGCATCAGCTGGTGCGAGCAGACGCCGGGTGGATGGAAGGCGCACGAAATCGACAACACCTTCTCTCAGACGCACGCGATTGTGGTGGCAGACGTTAACGGCGACGGGCTGCCTGATTGCGTTACCGGTAAGCGTTTCTGGGCCCACAACGGACACGACCCCGGGTCGTTCCAGCCGTCCGTATTGTGCTGGTATGAGCAGACACGACATGCAGGCAAACCGGAGTGGACGCGACACATAATCGACGCCCAGAGCGGCGTGGGTCTGCAGTTCGAAGTCGTCGATGTCAACGGAGATAACAGGCTCGACATCGTCACCTCCAACAAGAACGGCGTCTTCTACTTCGAGCAGATCGCCGCTGATTGAGGAAACGCGCGCTTGATGTCGCCGGATGAGGCCGGAGGGTGGTTGAGGACTGCGATGCAAAGGGGACACTCCCAGCCGACGAAGCTTTTTGCGGTCCATCGGGGTTGTGGGAACGGTGCGTGCGGAAGGAATTCTGTGAGACCAGAAAGGCCCAATTGCATCAAGGGAGGAGCTGCAATGTCCAGCCACATATCGCGTCGTGAGTTTCTGGGTACTTCGACCCTGGCCGCCGCGGCCGGAATGTCGGCCGTCAGCGCCCGGACCCTCCGGGCGGCTGGCGGAGCCAACGAAAGGCTGCGGGTGGCCTTGGTCGGTTGCGGCGTTCAAGGCCCGGCCGACACCCAGGCGATCCTGGAAGTCGGCGGTGATGCCGTTGAGTTGGTTGCGCTACCGGTTGGCTTCTATGCGATGGTCCATATACCGTCGGAGTGGCTGATGCGCGGGCTGGGCATATTCATCTGCCTGTACTCGCTCAGGGAAGTGTTGTTGTCCCGCGTCCGCCCGTTCCATATTCCCAGGAAGTACGGTGTCGTCATGGGGAGCATCAGTGGTGCGTTGAGCGGCGCGTTCCACGCCGGCGGCCCGCCGGCGGTGATCTATGCATACTCGCAAGACTGGACCAAGGAGCATATCGTTGCTCTGCTACAGTTGGTCTTCCTGATTCCCTCGATCATCCGACTGATCCTGGTTCAGAATCACGGACTGCTCCGAACAGACCTCTTGTGGATCGGGCTGCTGGCGATCATCCCCCTGGTGCTGGCCATTCTGGGTGGTACACACGTCCTGCACCGCGTCAAGCGCGAACGGCTTCGGATGATCGTATTCGTGTTCCTGTTCGTCATCGGGGTCAAGTATCTGATCAAGGCCTGACGCATATGGGCGTTCGCATGGCTGGAGGTAATGCATGTTCACGGTTAAGACGATCATCGTTGCGATGTGTGCGGCGTCTGCCGCGCTGTGGTCGGCAGGTTGTGCCGCCGAGAAGAAGGCGGGGCTTGCATCAGCGAAGAGTCAATCGCCAGTGTGGACTTTGACCGTTCCGGCGTACCGGGTCCTGTCGCAGGCCACATTCTTCGAGGCGATCGACAAGGCCAAGGCGGTAGGCCTGAAGGCCATCGAGGGCCGGCCCTACAAGATCAGTTCTGGGACGGGTGATGCCCGATTGGGTCCGTCCGCACCGGCCGAGGCGCTGGCCAAGACCCGCCGGAAGCTCCAGGAGGCAGGCCTCAGGCTCGTCAGCTACTACGCCGGCGACTTCGGCAAGAACGAGGCCGCGATGCGGAAGCTCTTCGATTTCGGCAAGGCCATGGGCATCCAGGTCTTTGTGGGCGAGCCGCCCCCTCAGAAACTGGCCACGTTGGACAAGCTGGCCAATGAATTCGGCATCAGTGTGGCCATTCACAATCATCCCCGGCGACCGAACCAGCCGACCTACGCCTACTGGGACCCCGCGGCCGTCATGCGGATGGTTGCGAAGCACAGCAAACGCATCGGCTGCTGCGCGGACACCGGCCATTGGGTCCGGTCCGGCCTGGATCCGGTGGAATGCCTCAAGAAGTACGAGGGCCGCCTGCTGTACCTGCACCTCAAGGATGTGAGCGAGAAAGCGCCTCAAGGCCACGATGTGATCCTCGGCACCGGTGTGGCTGACGCGAAGGGTATGTTGGCCGAACTCCACCGTCAGAAGTTCGCCGGTCCGATCACATTCGAGTATGAGAACAAGGTGATGAAAGACCGCCCCGCCGATGTAAGCAGGTCCGTGGAGTTCGTGAGAGAAATCGCAAAAAGACTCGGCCAGACACTGCAGTAGAGTGCAAGGCCGCTCTGGCGGGTTTTCTGTCGCTTATGATTGCAATAGCAAGTCGGGAGGCAGCGCAATGCAGAACGAAGAACAGACACGTCGTGCGTTTCTGGCCAAGAGTGTGCTCGCCTCGGCGGGCTTGGGTCTCGCAAGGGGGATCGGCGAAAGCATGGCTGCTCCCCAGACGTCTATCAAGGCGGTTGGACTGGCGCCCGGAAAGAAGCTCCGGATTGCCATCCTTGGATGCGGAAACCGCAGCCAGGCTCACATCCAAGCGGTGAATCACTTCCCCGAGCAGATGGAGGTGGCGGCGCTGTGTGACCTCCTGCCCGAGAAGCTAAAACAGAAGAAGAAAATGGTCAAGTCCGGCAACCCTCAAGGCTATACGGACTACACGAAGATGCTCAAGGAGGCGGATATTCACGCCGTGGCCGTGGTTCTTCCGAACACGCTTCACCGGGCGGGTACTGTCGCTTCACTCGAAGCCGGAAAGCACGTTCTTTGCGAGAAGCCGTTGACCCTGAAGCTTGCGGATACGAAGGCGATCATCGAAGCGGCCGACCGGACGCAGCGGATCGTGCAGGTAGGCACGCAGAGGCGCCATTCTCCCGGCTACGCAGCCCTGGCCCAGCAACTGCGCGCGGGGCTGATCGGGCCGGTCCTGTATGGCGTGGCGCACACTTTCCGTCCGGACTGGGTCAAGCTCTATCCTGATCCGGAAGAAGACTCTCAGAAGAACTGGCGCATGAAGCAGGACGAAGGCGGTTCCGTCGTCCACGAGATGGGAATCCACACGATTGACGTGTTCAACTGGTTCATGGGCAGTGAGCCCGTGGAGATCACCTGCCTCGGCGGCGTTCACAACAAGAGATTGCAGAAACGCAACTCGTGGGATCATGCCGGTATCGTCGTTCGGTATGCCAACGGAGCCCTGATGACGTACGGAGGTAACCTTTACTCCTGCGGCGGACCGGGGCCGGACATCCTCTTTGGTGAGAACTCGACCCTGCAGGTCGGCTTGCAGGAGGCGATAATCCGCAAATGCGCGTATTGGCGTCCGTACGGCAAGGGCACGGGACCGGCCGAGACAGAGACGATCGAACTGCCCACATCGAAAACCGACCCGTCAACCCTGCAGTACCTCCACTTCCTCGATGCCGTGCAGGGCAAGAAGCCGGCCTTTCCTTCGGCCCGGGATCACCTGCCTGCAGTCCTGATCGCGCGTGCGGCCCAGATGTCCCAGGCGGAGCACCGCCATATCAAGGCTTCGGAAGTCACTTGAAACATGCCCCGGGGGTGGACGGGCCAGAACGGCTTTATGCGGGGCGACGCGAGGTGACCGAGATGAGAGTCAAACTCGACATGTCAGATTCCTCTTCCCAGATTGGTATGTCTCGACGGCAGTTTGCCAAGCTCACGTCCATGGGAGCGGTGGCCGTCGGGACCGGTTGGATGACGCCCTCTGCCCATCCATCAGAAACGAACGTGGCAGAACAGGAGACCAGGATTCCTTTGAAGATCGGGCACCGGGCCGCCAGCATGAAGATGGTCGGCAATTTCGACGTCTTCAAGATGGCGCGGCAGATGCCGGGCCTGCTGGGCGTAGAGCTGCAGGTCGCAAGCGGGAAACCCAATCTCTGGGACCCGGACGCGGTACATCGCTACAAACGGCAGGCCAATCGGTGGGGCATGATGATTCCTTCTGTGGCCGGCGTGTGGGATCGCGGCGTTTCCATCATGCAATTCCCTGCGGCAGCGGACAATCTGACCCGGGCGATTCGTGTTGCCGAGGTCCTCGGCGCCAGTGTGGTTCTGGTGGCCTTCTTCCAGAAGCAGGCTCCGGACATGCGGGATGAGTCGTCCTATGGTCCGGTGGTCGAGGTGCTGCGGCGTGCGGCTCCAGCTGCCGCCGATGCCGGGGTAACGCTCGGATTGGAGAACTCTCTGAGCCCGAGCGACAACAAGAAGCTCCTTGATTCTGTTGACCATCCCAGCGTCAAGGTCTATTACGATCCTCACAACATGGCCCGTTTCGGCCATGCAGCCGAAGCGATTCCCGGAGTCAGACTGTTGGGCAAGGATCGAATCTGCCAGGTGCACGTCAAGAACGGCCAGCGACTCCTCGAGGAGCCCGGATTGGTTGACTGGCGGGCTGCCTTGCAGGCGCTGAACGAGATTGGCTACGAAGGTTGGCACGTTTTCGAATCCGACCACACGAATCACGCCCAAGTCATCGAAGCAACCGTGAAGAACATCGCGTTCCTGCGCAGAAACTGTCAGATGCCGTTCGGATAACACAGGAACTGGTATCATGCGTGGCGGCAGGTCAAAGGTATCGGTCCCCGTTTAGCCCCTGCGGCTTGGTTCGAGGTAGTTTCAAGTCCTGTGTAAATTGGCTCGGGGCATCCTTGTGATTCCGTGGCTCACGCGGCCACGGCGTTCGATTTCTTCGACGTCTCGGGCGACAATACTGTCGTGCACAGATGAGCTGATTTCAATCGCCGCCACCGTTTCGAGATTCGCATCATCACCTGGTGCATCAGATGCACGCCGCTACGGGTCTTCTTGAACCGTTTGGCTGCGTTGGTTCGCAGTCGCACCGAGGCAAACACCGACCCGATCACGTTCGTCGTCCGCAGATGCGACCAGTGCGCCTCCGGTCGCTCAGCTCCTGTCGATCGAACGCGTCGTACTGGGCCTTGAACTGCTTCGTCAGCCGGCTGATCGTGCTCGGCGACAGCGGCGCCTCCTGCACCACCAGCAGCCGCAACGCCGGCTCGAAGTCGCGTGTCGCCAGCCCTTCCACGAACAGGTTCAGGAACGTCGCGTCGATCGTGTCGCTGCGCCGCTGATGCTTGCGCAGGACCTTGGATTCGAACGGGGTCCGGTCCGCGGGAACGTCCCGGACCCGCGGCACCGCCAGGTCGATCGTACCCGAACCGAGCGTCAGCTGCCGCGATGTGCTGCCGTTGCGGTAACCGCGGTGGTCGTCCGTCCGCTCGTACCGCCCTCGACCCAGATAAACTTCAACCTCCTCGTT
>CAZOIA010000155.1:0-13009 GCA_964579675.1 uncultured Planctomycetales bacterium
AGAGATGATGCGGGTGATAGCCCATAATCTCTTCACGGATAGATCACTCGCAGTATCTCAGTGATGAAAGCATTTGCCATGTTATTGATTACTCTCTCCCGGGGTCAGGAAGGCATCGACAACTGGGTGATCGTCGTGGCCGTGCTCGTGATTCTTGTTGTAATCGCGGCGATGTTTTTCTTGCTGCAGTTCGTCAGCCTGTGGCTTCAGGCGTTCATGAGCAACGCCCGTGTTTCTGTCTATGATCTGATAGGAATGAAATTCCGTAAGGTCGATGCCCGCACGATTGTGATGACCAAGATCCGTGCGGTCAAGGCCGGCCTGGATATTACCACCAACGATCTGGAGACGCATTACCTGGCCGGCGGTCACGTGCCCGATGTGATCTTCTCCCTGATCGCGGCCGACCGAGCACGGATCGACCTGCCTTTCAGGACCGCCTGTGCGATCGATCTAGCCGGCCGAGATATGCTTGATGCCGTACGTACCTCGGTGACTCCTAAGGTGATCGACTGTCCCAGCCCTTCAAGCGGCAAAACGACTATCGATGGCGTTGCCAAGGATGGTATACAGGTCAAGGCCCGGGCACGCGTCACCGTGCGGACGAGTATCGAGCGATTGATCGGTGGTGCTACCGAAGAAACGATCATCGCCCGCGTCGGCGAGGGAATAGTGACCAGTATCGGCTCCTCCATTGACTATAAGCGGGTACTCGCAAATCCCGATACGATCTCCAAGTGGGTGTTGGAGAAGGGATTGGATGCCGGTACCGCCTTCGAGATTCTGTCAATCGATATCGCCGATGTGGATGTCGGGACGAACGTCGGTGCCCAGCTCCAAGCCGATCAGGCCGACGCGGATAAGCGCCGATTCCAGGCTGAGGCGGAACAACGAGCGGCCATGGCCCGGGCACGTGAGGCGGAGATGAGTGCCCTGGTCCAGGAAAACCGAGCCAAAGTGGTCGAGGCTGAGGCCACTGTCCCCTTCGCGATGGCCGGAGCGTTCCGAAGCGGCAACCTCTGAGTGATGGATTGCGGCCGTTACCAGGTCTGCGAGAGACGGGTTGTCTGAAAAGATCATTGCCATGACGGAATCAGAGGTCCGACATATCTACGTGGCCCTGCTTGGCCAAGGTAATGACAGTTGGCGGCAGGTCGAAGCGGTGTCTGAGGGGGAGAATGCATACCGCATTGTCTCGAGGAACGATTGCCCCGAAGAGCGATGGGAGTACGGCACGGGAGAAAGGGTGCGCTGTCGTACTACCACCTTGCCCACCGGCGAGCGCGTGCTTGTCGCGACCCAACGTCTGGAGTCCAGAGGGAAAGATCGTGCATCCGGCTCGTGATGATCGGGTATGGCGAAAGCGTATGCTTGACAATTCCGGGCTGGGGCCGAAACACGAGTGCCATGGTTCGTCATGGCGCACCCGCGTGCCGATATGCGTGGCATTAGACTTGCGATACGAAAGGAACATCATGAGTAAGTGGCAGAGACAGCGCGAGGAAAAAGAAGACCGCGCAACGGAGCTTACGGTGCCCAGGCTCCTGACCAGGACATTGTTCTTCGGCGCTCTAATCGGCTTTGCGGTGTGGTGGCCATGGGAGCTGGTGCCCCGGCTGCTCATGTGCGCTGGCGGGGGACTGGCGTACATGATAATCGCCTATTCAACGCCATTAAGACGACACATGTAGGCACGAAACCCCCGATACCTTCTGTCCCTTCATGGCAGAAAGCAGAGTGTCAGAGCAGTCGCCTACGAGTGCCTTGAATCCGCTGATCGCGTACTTCTGATAACCTTGCCCGGAAAGGCTCAAACGAGAGATGGCGGACACACTGTCGGGCCAACGAGCAACAGTTGCGCCATTCCACCCATTAGGCCTGTAGCGAGAAGAAGAAAGAGAAAGGCCCTGCCTGGGAGTGAATGTACGCGATGCGACTGTATCTGATCAACCCCTCCAGCCCGCTTGTCACCATGGTCAAGGTCAGGGAGAGCCGCTGGAACCGTTACCGCGTCTGGAAGCCGCTCAGTCTTATGGTTCTCGCGGGCCTGACGCCACCGGAGTGGGAGATCTCCATCTTCGACGAGAACCTCGACGCGCCGGACTATCCGACCCTGCCTCGACCGGACCTTGTAGGGATCACTGCTTTCACCTCGCAGGCGAACCGCGCCTACGAAGTGGCCGCTCACTTCCGGCGTCTGGGCGTGCCTGTCGTTATGGGCGGTATCCACGCGACCATGTGCTTGGACGAGGCCATGGAGCGTGCGGACTCGGTCGTCACGGGGGAAGCTGAGGACATCTGGCCGCAGGTCCTGGAAGATGCCCAGCATGGCAACCTGAAGCGCCGGTATGATGGAGGGTTCGCCGAGATAAGCAATGTCCCATTCGCCCGCCATGACCTGCTGGCTACGGGATATGCCTTCGGAGCCATTCAAACCACACGTGGCTGTCCGTTGAACTGCAGCTTCTGCAGCGTGACGGCGTTCAACGGGGCCCGCTACCGGCAGCGACCCATTCCGGATGTCGTACGGGAGTTCCAGGCCATCCGCGAGAAGCTCGTCCTGATCGTGGATGATAACTTGATCGGCACGCGTCCTGACCACATCGCCCGCGCCAAGGATCTGTTCCGCGCCATGGCACGGGCTGATCTGCACAAGCAATGGATTGCCCAGGCCACCATCAACTTCGCCGATGACGAAGAACTCCTGGCGTTGGCCGCGAAGGCCGGGTGCAGGGGTGTCTTCATCGGTTTCGAGACCCCCACGCCGGAAGGGCTTGCGGAGCTTGGCAAGAAATTCAACCTTGTCAAGGGTCGCGACTTCCGCGCCTCCGTGAGGCGTATCCAGCGGCACAGAATTCTGGTCGTGGGCTCCTTCATCATCGGCTTGGATGTGGACGAATCCGGCATCGGAAGACGTATCGCCGAGGCGGCTGGTCACTACGGTGTGGACAATCTGAACGCGCTGTTCCTGACACCCTTGCCCGGCACGCGCCTCTGGGACCAGATGGAATCGGAAGGTCGCATTACTCTCCACATGTTCCCGCGGGATTGGGCGTATTACACGCTGACCTTCCCGGTGGCCCGGTACAAGCGCTTGTCGCTAAACGATGTACTCAAGGAAATGGTCTCTTGCGATCAGCGCTTCTATTCCATGCCACGGATTCTGCACAGGGTATGGGGCAACTTGTGGCGACGCCGCAGGCCACTGATTACCTTGGTGGGAAATCTCTCATACAGGCGCAACTCGCAACTCGCGGCCAAGGCATACGCGAAATTCGAGTGCCAACGCGGCCACAGGCACGATTGGGTGAACGGAATGCAAGGACAACCGAATGCAGACATCAGTGCTGGATGAGTCGCTTGCAGCGTTTCCTGGCTCGTTCGAACAGAGAGGGCGGGATCTTCAGATCCCACAATGGCCCCTGCAAAACCGCAACCACTTTATCAGGCCATCAGCTTGTCGAAATTGAATGTGCCGAGGACGCCGCCGGCAGCGGCCCACCATCGCAGGTCAAGCTGATGGTATAACGGTTGTGCCACCTGTTGCGGGTCTCGTCGAAATCGCGATCAACCCAGATGCGCGTATCCTTTGTCTTGCGCGAGACCTTCAGGCGAAAGAAGTGAATGCTGAGATACTGGTCCCGACCACCAATCGCGTCGTCGGCTCCGAAGTGGCCCGCGCAGGCGATGCGCCCGTCCGCTAGAGCCTGTATCCAGGGTTGATAGACCTCAGGCCCAAGGCGAGGAATACCGTCGAGTGGCTGCCAAGTCTGTCCCAGGTCGTCGGACCAGCTATATCGGCCCGGCCGCATGCGCCCGACCAGCAAGCCGTCCTTTGCGAGGCATACCGTCTCCGGCACCTGGCGCGAGTGGACTTTTTCCAACGGGCCGGGGGTGAAACCGTTGCCGCTGCGATAAACGAACTGGCGGCCCGGGTTCGCGAAAATGCTGTTGTTGAACAAGAGCAGGTCGCCGCTGGGTAATTCGACGAAATCGGTCTCGGAAACATTCTGGCCCCCGAACACGGGAAGTGGCCCGTCCCAGTTCCGCCCCTGGTCGCATGAGAAAAACAGCGTCATCTGCGTCTGATTAGTCACGTCCAGCCGCATGGCCACCCTGATCGGCCGGTCGGTGTCCCGGCCCCAGCGAGGGCCCAGCGGCACGGCCAGCACCAGCGTCCCATCACGCAACGTTCGGAGCCGATGGGGGCAGCTGGCAAAGTGCGCATCGTGGAAAAAAGGCATTTTACTCCATGTCTTGCCGTCGTCGTCCGACTCGCATAAGATCTCGTTTGGCTGGATCGACGGGTCGAGCGAATAGCAGCTCCACAAGAAGCGCAGAAACCGCCCATCCCGCGTCCGTGCCTGGGCGAATGAGCCGGCGCTGTGGTGAAACCGGCACGGCTCGCGGGAGATCACCTTCCATGTAGTGAGGTTGTCTCTCGATTCGAGGATCACCAGTTCCATGCGATACTGTGATTTGTCGTAACCCACCGGCAGCGACATCTCGTACCACTGCTCTCGCGTGCATTGCGGCAGGGGCTTTTCGGGCCGCGTCACCTCTTCGCAGGTCAGGTACCACTGGCCTCGCTGGCCCGGGAAGAACGAAACCCACGACGTGTAGCTCGGCCGATAGCTCGATTGATAGACCTTGCGTGACTCGAACTCGATGGCCTCAACGGCTGGCGCCACAGAGGCCGGCGCGCTGGCGGTGTCCGAATTTGCATGGCTCTCCGCGAGAGAGGACGTGAATATCGCAACTCCGATGGCCAACCATACCAATCTCGCGCAGGTGTTCATCAGCTCTACTCCCGGCGTGCGCCCTCGAGCATCGCCACTTTTTCTTTCAGTGGCCGGTAAACATACTCAGCCATCGTCGCGATCGCACCACGGTCGGACTGGTCGCGTGCCACGCGGGCGTAGGCCTCCAGAGCCGTCCGCGCACTCGCCAACGCAGCCTCGGCGTGTTGCAGCGCATCAGCCGCTCTCTTCTCCGACTCCGCCTGTGCGGCGCGGCGGACGTGATCGATCGTATCCAGATAACCGATACCGAACTCCAGTCGACCTACCCAGTATGCCACGTATGATCGACCTGTCGACGTGGCCTTGTCCTGAGCCCGGCGGGCCGCTTCCGCGGCACGTTGATAACCGCGACGGTCTTCGGCCAACTCGCCGGGCGTCGCAGCCGGCCTCCAGTGTTTCATGATCATCCCTGGCACGGGAAACGTCAGCCCCAAGCCGTGTTCTTCCAGGGCAATCGTAGTCGCTTCCAACTCGCGGAACACGGTCAGCATGTCGTCCACGCAGGCCTCTCCACAGACCGCGCCGATCTGATCGCGGTACACGCTATCCGGCACGGTATCTGCATGCCACGCCGCCCGCGCCAGATAGGCTACGCAGGGGTCGTGATCGCCGATCAGCCAGTAGCGGGTGGAGAAGCCGGCCCAGCCGTTTCGGCGAAGCTCTCGAGTGAGCTCATGCAGCGAGCCGGTCGCCAACTGAGGCAGCACACCAACGTTGTCATCGTGCAGCGTGTAAATCAGAGTGCTCGGTAGCTCGCGGCCGCCAATGCTCTCGAGAACTTCTTTCCGCCGCAGGATTCGCGAAGGAGTGTAGTCCACGAAGTTCAACGTCTCCGAGCCCGGCGGCAGGATCCTTGGCAACACCGGGCACAGCTCCTCGGCGAAGCAATCATAGATCAAGCGGACATCTGGACGACGGGAGTCCTGGAGCACCTTGAGGTCATTGAGCAAACGATCATAAAAACAGAGAGTGACGATATCGCCCTTCACCTCCCGTACGGCTCGTTCGGCACCGCCCGGATAGTCGCTACGGCGACCGGCGGCGGCGAGTACCTCAGTGAGCGGCCGAACCTTCTCAATACCGTATTTGGCGTCCAGTGCTTTCCAGGCGCTTTCATACTGGCCGAGCCACTGGCGGTGCTCCTGCACACCGAGGGCCACGAAGTCCGATTCGGGATAGGTGTTGATCGTCGCGCGCAGTACGGCCACGGCCAGTTCATTGAGGGCCGGATCAGACATGCCGGTGCCGGTGCCGGGCACCACGGTCAAAGCGCCCACCTGGTGGACCTTTTGGGCGTCTTTGAGCAGCGGCCCAAACTCGCATGGAAACTCCCCGAGATTGGCGTTGATCACGCTCTGCATTCCGCGCCGCCGGGCATAATCCATCAGATTGTGCACCAGCCGCTCGCCCGCAGTGGAGAGGTCGTCATAGCTGGCCTTCTGTGGCAGGTCGGGATTCCAGAAACTTCTCGCCTGTCCAAAGAGATGCCGTCCAGGCATGTCTTCGGTAATGGGAAAGTCAAAACCGAAAAACAGGGTTGCTGACCGCCGCTTGATGCCCCCGGCCTCGTAGTGCACAAAAGGATGCCACGGCCACATGTAGACAAGAATGCGGTTGAACTTGAGCTTGGCGAGCTGGTCGATCACCGGCCGGTAGTCTGCCATACCCCACGATTCCGGACCACAGGCGAAGTCGTTCATGACCCGCCATTGCCGGATACTCATCACCGGCTCCAGGCGGATCTCTCGCTCGGGAAACCGGAGCTCGGCGGACTTGGTGGGCAGTACATCGCCGTGGAGGAGATAGCGTACGCCCCATCGTTGGACCAGTTCGTAGACCGCCCATAGTGTTGCCCGCGGACTGCCGCCGCCGACGGTGAGCGTTTGCCCCTCCGTCCGAAGAAGGATTGCTTGATCACCAAGCCCCTCCTTGACGACGCCCACGCGAAAAATGAATCCTTGTCCACCCGGTTTCGGGGCGATTGGGGCCTCCACGTCGAAGAGCTTCTTCAGATAAACCTGCAGCTCCTGCGCGGCGAACCTCTCGAGGGGATCCGCCGATACCGCAAGGACAATCGTGGCCCTCGGCTTGGTGCCCGCGTCGCAATTCAAGAGCACGCGCCTGGGCTTGTCAGACTGCTGCGGTTGGGCCGCCATTGTGAGCGCCGCCTCCGCAAGCCAACACGACAGCGCAACCTTTATGAGCGGTAAGATCAGCTTTCGCAGCCCCTCCATGGCCGAAGTGTGCTTGTACATTGCTCGATCCCTCGTACTAACCCCTGAAACCTCAGCGGCTCGAGGTAACGCTCCGTTAGGTCTCCATTCCATTTAGCCGAGCCTTCCCAGATGACCCTGGTCGACGCCGCCGTCGGGCTCGGTGCGGGCATTGTACCGCACCCTCGTTTCCGATAACGCTTACTTCCAAACAGTGGGGTTGCTTGAGTCGAAGCAACAAGCCCAAGAACAATGCCTACTCAGCAGAATCTGTGGGTGAGTTCGGCTGTCAAACCGTCCTCAGGGCGTCAGAAACGCCGATTTTGGCCCCTTTCAGGGCTCTCAGACGGCCCATCGTTTTGGCAGTCACTTTGGCTCCGCAGCGCCGCCTGCTCAGCCGAGCCGAGCACGGCCAGCGCGTACCTTCGCAGCATCGCGAACAGCGACAGCGAGCTGGTGATCTCGGGAATCCCGCGACTCTGGCCCGGACGCTCGGCCCGGAACAGATGAACCACTGCTTCGGCCAGCAGAAGGTCGTAGTCGAGGCCGGAGCGGAACGCCGGGTTTTCGCCCGGATGCCGCTTCAGCACGTAGTACGCGACCGGGTTGCCGTCGGCCGGCTTGCGCGTTGTGAGTTGTCGCAGCCACTTCAGCACTGTCACACCGCCCCCGGTGGAACCACCTTCGTCATGCGCACGCCCAGTCCCTTCTTGGCCGCCTCTTTCGACGACAGGTAGCGATCCGCCTTGGGTCTGTTCTGTGTGCCACCACGGCACGGTTTTCGCGAGCCACCCGTCTCGCGGTTTCAGCAGACCGAAACGAGAAGCACCCGCTCACCCATCAAGCATGATCTCGCGCGGTTCGGCACTGTTTCCGGCCGGTCTCACTGGCAAGAGCTCATTGCCCTTTTCATGGTTGACCTGGAAACGTTCGGCGAATTACACCCGGCGAAACCGCGGCGTTCGTGTCACATGACCTTCTTATGATGCACCATCAAGAGCGGTAGGGGGCCGTCGCGGAAGCCCAAGCTGAAGCCATGTGTTGGCTCGTGTTCCACAAGGCCCCTCTCGGCGGGGTGTACTGGTCTCTCAGGCAGACTCCGCAACACCGCAAGCTGTGCAAACCGGCCCGGACAACGCTTGACTGACCGGACAGGGCCCTGGGAAGGCTTCGTCGCGCGGTACGTCTATCCGCGGGCAGGCCAGCGGGAATCCTCCTAAGTACTGTGTTTATCGCAGCTTACGTTCTCGCCAATTGACGGCCCGCAGGATCTCACGAGTTCTTTCGTTTTCTGTGGAACGAACCACGAATTCGCTCGTCATAATAGATGGGAGGCCGAAGTGGCCTCACAGAATGAAACGCTCGAAGCCCAGGAGAAGGGTTGATGCCCCGAAAACGCTCGTCCAAGCCCACGGAAGTGGAGTTGCAGATTCTCGGTGTGCTTTGGGCACGCGGGCCCAGCACGGTGCGTGAGGTCCACAACGCCCTCGAGGATGACCGGGATACGGGGTACTCAACCACGCTGAAGATGATGCAGATCATGACCGAAAAGGGCCTTCTTCTCAAAGACGATAGCCAACGTCCCCAAGTCTATCGTCCTGCGATGTCTCAAGAACAGGCTCAGATGCAATTCGTGGACGACTTGATCCAGCGCGTCTTCGGTGGGTCGGCCGACAAACTCATCCTCCGGGCCATCAACTCCCGTCATGTCTCTCGCAAAGATCTCGAACAGATCAGGAAGCTCCTGAAAAAGCTGGAAGGAGACTCAAAATGACCGGACTCGATCAAGTGCTTTCCGCGGATGTGGTTCACCGGCTGGGGTGGACGCTTCTTCATTCCCTCTGGCAGGGTGGCTTGGTAGCAGGCGCGCTGGCGTTTCTACTTTTCATTATCCCGAACACCAAACCGAACGGACGTTATGTCGCCAGCTGTCTTTCATTGTTGACGATCCTGGTCCTCTGCGGCGCGACATTCTGCATGGTCGAAACGCCAGCCCCATCGGTGGAGCCCCCATCGGCCGTCGCTAACCCCGTGGCCAGTGAACCACCCGTGCGGAGCGAAGCTCCATTCACGGTCACCCCTTCAACCGATGCTTCATACTCGGGCATGGAGCAGCCACACCCAGGGGTTGATGCACCGTCGAGCATCTCTTCGAGCTCAGTGCGGGCAGAACCCTGGGGCCATCGTATCATGGGCTTCGCTCAACCGCTGCTCCCCTGGTTTGTTCTGCTTTGGCTGCTGGGGGTCTTTGGACTGTCGATCTGGCACCTGGGCGGGTGGATCGCGATGTACCGGCTACGGAGGATCGGGACCAGTCCCGTGACCAGCGAGGTCACTGCTCTTGTCAAACACCTCTCGGAGCGCCTGCGAGTCAGCCGGCCGGTTCGAGTTCTCCAATCGGTTCTGATTCAGACGCCGGCGGTCATCGGCCACTTTCGGCCGATCATTCTCATGCCCCTCAGCGCACTCACGGGTCTTTCCTCCGAGCAGATTGAGGCGATTATCGCCCATGAATTGGCCCACATTCGCCGGTACGATTACCTCGTCAGCCTTCTGCAGACGGTGGTCGAGACCCTGCTGTTCCACCATCCGGCCGCGTGGTGGATCTCACACCGGATCAGGATCGAACGGGAGTACTGCTGCGACGACCTGGCCTTGTCGGTCGCTCAGAACCGTGCCAATTATGCCCAAGCACTAGGCAAGATGGCGGAGCTTCACGGCAGCGGCGTGCAACTGGCCGTGGCGGCCAGCGGTGGATCGATCCTGGGCCGCATTCACCGGCTGATCGGCACGCCGTCAAGGCATGTGAGTCATGCCGCTCGATGCTTCGCCGGTGCCGTCTCGATTGGTGCCGTGGTCGGTTTAGCAATCTGTCTCCACCTTGCCGCCTGCGCGTCAGACCTGACAAACGGGGCACCGCCTGCGGCTACAGAGCCGGCGACCGCAGCGAATCAGCTACCATGGGGCAAACCGGTCGACGGCATGCAGGTCCGCCTGCGGGCGACGAAATCGAGGTGGAACGAGGGTAGTGGTGCGCGCCTTTGGGCTACCATGCGCAATCAAGGCACGCGGAATCTGCTTGTCCACGCGTGGGGGCAGTCTTGCGAACTGGAAGTGGACGGGCGGTGGTATCGGCGGCCGCTCAACACGCATGGGATTCGTCCCCTGCCAAAGCCCTTTCCTCCCGGTCGCCAGTATGACAACATTGCCGTCGATCTGGACCAGTGGTGGGAGCTGGCGTCTTCCCAGAATGCGGGTCGGCCGGGGATGAGCGAGCCGGAGAAATTGAAGCTCACGGCCGGCAAACACACAATTTGCGTGGCTTTCACGGCGACGGCCGCTAAGAACGAGCCGGGCAAACACGCCAGGGCCGTCAGCAACTCGGTCGCGATTGAGATCATCTCTGCCAAGGAGATCGCCGCCCGGCCCGGGCAGCTCAAATCCCAGAAAAACGCCTTCGAGTTGCGGCTGGCATATCACGGGCCGGGGGACAATCCCAACCAGTCGGGCGTGGAAACCCCCTTCCGGTCGTTGATCATCCATACGACCTTGATGCGTTACGACTTACCTGGCAGTTGGTCCGCGGTGTCGATCAGCGAGGATCAGGCTGCCAGGATCGTCGACCACCTGCAAGTGGACGGATCGCTGGCCGACGCCCTGCCTTTCACCGACGACCGCCCGCCGCCTGACCTGGACGGGCCGGCTTACAGCTTGACGGTCAAGGGACCGGAAAACCTGGTGCTCTACAAGCCCCTTGGCTGGGGCCTGACGGTGCTCGATTTTCTGGAGCGTTTGCGAACGGTTCTCGACGGCGACGCCGCCGAGACGCTGGACCGACTGATGGCCGTGCTGGGGCCGCAGCGGCAGCAGTGGGAGGGGGTGGCGAAGTGGGGCCAGGCGGTCGAGGGCGTGCAGGTCCGGCTGCGGGCGAAGCAATCGAAGTGGAAACTGGGCACCGCGCTACAATTCTCTGCCGATGTGCGCAATCTGGGCACGCGGAATCTCCTTGTCTACCGGGCAGCGCGTTTCTGGACTTCTTCCGAACTGGAAATCGACGGGCGGTGGTATCGTCGGCGGCTCCCGAAGCACAACTATCGTCCCCCGCTGTCGGACCTGGTGCCGGGCCGGCAGTTCGACAACATTCTCGTCGATCTGAGCCGCGGGTGGTATCCCGTGGCTTCGCCGAGCCAGGATGCGGGGGGGACGGGCGTAACGAGAAGCGAGCCGGGGCGACTGAAGCTCGCGCCCGGCAAACACACCATCCGCGTGGCTCCGACGATGCCGGTCAGCGGCAACCGGCCCGGCGACCACGTCCGGGCCGTCAGCAACCCGATCGAGATCGAGATTGTTGCCAAGAGGGATGAGAAGGTCGGTGCGTCAGGAGACGGCAATGCAGACGTGGGGGATCCCGCGTCGGCCGTCGAAGCCACGGGCGCCAGGCGAGATAACCAGACGACGTCCGTGCGTCCGGTCGGCGGCCCGACATTGGATGGCAAGGAAATACTCACGAAGTTGAAGTCTTTCGATGCCGTCTATGCAGCCGCCTTTACCGCATCCGGCAATCGTCCCGGTTGGCCCAAGAAGAAATGGAAGCTCACCATGCTCGACGGGGAAATCGTCTACGAGGAACAGGTCGTCGAGATTCCCGAGCCGGCAGAAGACAGGATGGGACGGTTCATTGCGTTCCGCCGCACCTTCTATGTCGGGCCCAAGGTCCAGGCGGAGCACGATTGGGTGGGAAGGATCCGACGCTACGGCCCGCTGGATCCCTGGCCAGAAAAGAGCCCCGGACCGGCCACGGGAGGTTCTCTGAAGGTCGTTAGGCCGGATGCATCTACTTACATGCTCCTCATCAATCGACCACTACTGTGTCTTGGCCGCGGATACTCAAAGTACATTACCGATATCAAGGAGGTCGTCAAACAGGAAGACGGCCGCTTAAAGATTACCGCCGACGGCATCGACATCGGCTCTCGCCCGGGAGCCACGTGGGAGGTGGTCGTTGACCCGGATGCAGCTTATATGGTTTGTTCAGGCAAACTGGCGGACAACAAGAAGCGGGTTTCGTCCTTCGCGAATTCCGGCCTGAAGAAGTACGACGCGCGTTGTGTGCCGGAGAAGGCGGAGTGCAAGGGTGCCTTCATCAACGCGTCTTTCGAGATTCAATCCGCTTCCCCCGAGGCGGACTTTGAACTGCTAAAACGCGCCAAGGCCGCCATGCGACCGCCCTATCTGATCCATACCGATGTCCACGATGGACGCGTAAGCCCTGAATTATACGTGGCATACGACGCCGGGAAGGAGTCTCCGCAAGGCGGGAAACCGGATTGGGATCTTGACTTGGAGAACCCGAAGCAACCCGCGACGCAATGGGGCGAGCCGGTCGACGGCGTGCAGTGCCGGTTGCGAGCAGAGAAGACTATCTGGCAGAGCGGGAAATGGCCGAAGTTCCGGGCCGATCTGCGCAATCATGGAAAGTGCCGGCTGTCGCTCGCCGTCGCGCCGGAGTCCTGGGAGATTGAGTTAGACGGAGTTTGGTATCACGCCACGGTTCACTTCCTTGGACTGGTCAGGAAGCTGTCCCTCCTCCCGGGCGAACAGCAGACCGACATTTCGCTGGGACTGACAGAGCCGTCAGAGTGGCGGAGTAAGGAGGAAAACAAGCCGCTGCCGTTCAAACCGGGCAAGCACACCGTACGCTTCGCCCTCAGGCTATCCCCTGCGGACGGAGGTCCGCCGTCCGTTTCGGTCGTGAGCAATCCGGTCGAGATCACAATCGAGCGCGCGCTGCCCGGGTCGTAGGCGACCGCGGTGAGGCCGTTGCCCTCAACACGCTGCGCGACGCAGTCGCATTTGAACGCGTGCGCGTTCGCAGAGGGGCAAGGGTCCTCGGGGTCGTAGGAATGGAGGACGCAGTCCCCGTGGAAATGGCATATAGCTGGAGACTGTAGCATCAATACAGAGCATTTCTGCTGATGTGAGGCCTTCTTGGCC
>CAZOIA010000156.1:0-12907 GCA_964579675.1 uncultured Planctomycetales bacterium
GGATTGTATGCTCAAGCCCCGTTCTTCAAGTTTGTCCTGGCCCACGACAAAGATGTCCTGGCGGTCCTGAAGGACGAACGCCGAGACTTGCTGGAGGATGCGCGTCAACTGTTCACAGAGATGATCCCTCAGCAGACCCAGAGGGGAAGAGTCCAACGAGAGACTTGGGACGCGGACGGCTTTACCTCATGGTCCTCGTTGGGCCATCCGGTCCGTGTCGTTCGGAGTCGGGAAACCACAACGATCCGACGTCAGCTCACCAAGGAAGATGAAACGCTGGTCTCCGATTGGGTCTGGGTGACCACCTTGTCCCTCCCGCGGGCCTCCACCCAAACCATCGTGGATCTGGGGCATCGGCGATGGTATGTCGAGAACCAGGGGTTCAACGAACTGGTGAACCGTTGGTCTGCAGATCATGTCTACAAGCACCATCCCACCGCTATCCTGGCGTTCTGGTTGATGGCGATGCTGGCGATCAACGTGTTTTACGCCTTCTACTTGCGGAATCTCAAGCCGCAGCTTCGCCGGCGAAACACGATGCGACATATCGCGGCTCAAATCGCCGCCGAACTCTACGATGGCATATCCCGACCTCTGAACCCGAGACCACCCTGACGGCCTCCGCCGGGGCCATGTCGATTCCGCGGCCGGGGACCACCAGTCGTGCGCCACCTCGGCCAAGCCGTCCCTCCCAGCCCTCGGGCGAGCCCTCGTCGCCACCCCAAAATCGCCACCCGAAGATGCTCAAACCAAAAACCGACGCCAAACCCTGATCAGGACCAGACTTGTCGGCCTACTTGCGGAATCGCTGCTTGTCGGTGGTGATCCTTGGACATTCGACACGGTCCAAGCTACGCTCCCCGCGGCGCGTCCGTGTTGCCTTCGGCCTGGTCTTGTTCGGCGTCAATTCCGCGCATCTCTGCGCGTATATTGTTCAGGCCGGCGCTGATGCGATCTAAGAAGCGATCGATCTGGTCTTTCGCCCCCAGCGGCGGAATGGTCCATTCCGCGAGCAAGCCACCCAGTTCGAGAACAAAGCCCACGAACCATTCCGTGTCGTGAACCCGAACCTCCTGGATCGCCCGGAGATACGCCGCCTCGGCGCCGCGAAACTCCTCGCTGGTGTGCGGAGCCGACCGTGCTACTCGATGAAACTCATGAACGACGGCAGCCAGCCTCTTGACCTCGGCGGCGACGGCCCGTCCGCGCTCGACCAGCTTGCGGGCGGTCAACTGGTGTTCTTGGTGCTCATCGGCCGCCTGGATGATGTTATCGCGAATCCCGTCCAATCCGCTTTCATCGAGTAGACGTGGGTGAGCCGCGTGGATTGAGAGGAGCCGACGCATGGACTGAGCCACGGCTTGCTCATCTCCGCGCCGTGACGCGGCGACGGCCTGCTGCGTTAGCGCCATGATCTGGTCCCTGAGGTGCTCCAGGTGCGTCCGCAGTTTCCGGACTAACCGCTCGTATTGCTCTAGCGCCGCGGCGGGAATGACGCCACAGTTCTCTTCCTGGAAGGCTCGCATCTGTCCCCACACGGCGCGGGTTTGATCCTCGTCGCCACGCTCCAAGCATTCGCCGAGGGTTTGAGCCAGCCGGTCGAAGGCCGCCCGAACCTCCTCCGGCGGTGCTGGTCGGGAATCGGGCCTGGACTCCGGGGCAGCGGTCGACGGCTCCTGGGTTTGCTGCTCCAACTCGAATTCGGCACGCCGCTGCTCGAGCTCGGCGCGGATCAGGCTCTGCAGCGTCGCATCATCTCGGACGTCCGGGTCGCTCAGCGCACGCGCGCCAATCTGCTTCAGCGAGGCAAGATCCCGACTCTCGTGATGAATCACCGAACGCCAACGCTGGAAAACGACGTCACGTTGCTTCGTATTCATGCCTGGCTCCGGCGAGGTGCCCAACATGGAGGATCGAGAGGGATTACCCATTCACTCATGAGATCAGGGATCGCCCAGCTCATGTTTCTTGTCCGCTGCCATCATGATAGATCGCGGTTGGGACTGGAGCAAAGGGGGTATGGTCGTGGCTTCCTGGATTCCGGTGTCTCGGCAACCTGGCAGCACCTGCGGCCGCCACCACTCCGACGCATCGCGGACAGTGGGTCGGAGTGCGTTCGGCCGGCTGGTCGTCGCGCGGTGATAGAGCACACGGTCGAGATCGGCGAGACCATGGCCGCCATTGAGCGGGCTGGCTTCCTCGTGGCCTGGGTGCGACCGGTGCTCTGCCTATCCTTCCTTCGTTGCGGTCATTCCCGCAGTGACGGCGAACCGCATCGCCTGCTCGATGGACATGTCGATCGGTTGGACAGCCGAGCGGGGAACCATAGTCGTGAACCCGCCCATCTGATAGCTCATCGGCAGATAGACCGCCACGGTATCGTCCCCGCCGATCCCGGTCGGCAGGTCGCTGAAGTCCTCTCGCGTGATGAAACCGATGAAGCGCAGACTGGTGTTCCCGACTGCCACGACGACGGCCTTGCTCATCGTCTTCTTGTCCGAGCCCGAGAAGAAGCCCATCAGGTCGCGAACGGCGCCATAGAGGGTCTTGACCAGGGGAATCCGCTCCAGCAGCCTTTCACCCCACCCCAGGAACGTTCGAAACAACCAGGCGTTCATCAGGACGCCGATCGTGAACACCAGGGCAAGGCCGGCGACCACGCCCATGCCCGGCCAGTAAAGGCGGTCCGGGATGAGCATCTTCAATCCCCTCCCCAGGACCAACTCCGCCGTGCTGCCAAGCCAGTAGAACACGTAGATCGTCACCGTGATCGGCAGAACGGCGGCCAGCCCCTTGAGAAAGATCCTGGTGACCGTTTTCATATTCGGTTCTCCTTCCCGAGGCCAGTCGGTTGACTCATCGGGGTTGCATTGCCAATTCTCGCAACGCAACCTACAGCCGAGCGTACCCCCAGTCCACCTTGGGGATCGAGGGCTTGTAGACCACTCTTTTCCGGGTCGTGCCAGACATAGTAATCGACCACGCCCGTAGGGCGTGGCTTTAGGAAGCCCCCCTGAGGGGGGCGTTGTTCGTAAGGAAGGCCCCGTTGGGGCCGTTGTCAACGCCTACTTGAGGTCCAAGTCGCCTTGGCCACTTTCAAGCTGTTCTTGCTCTCGTATGTACTGCCGCACCTGCTCCTCGTCCAGACCCACCGTGCTCACACAGTAGCCGGTGGCCCAGAAATGCAGGCCCGTCATCCGGCGGTGCTTCATCAGTTCCCGATGGACACGCACCGCACTCTTGCCTTTCAGAAACCCGATCGTATGCGAGACGCTGTACTTCGGCGGAATGCTCAAGCACATGTGAATGTGATCCGCCATACAGTGCCCCTCCAGCAAATCGACTTGTCGTTGGCGACACAGATCTCGCAGGATCTGGGCGATTCGCCCTCGCATCTTCCCGTAGAAGACTTTGTGGCGATACTTCGGTATGATGATCACGTGGCACTTGCATTCCCATCTCACGTGGGACAGACTCTGCCAATCGTGCATTGGGTTCTCCTTCCCGCCCCACGGGGCCTTCCCCGAGGGAGAACCTACGCGCACACATTACACAATGGAACGGTCGAACCTCTTCTGGTCCACGGCCAGAGGCCGTGGTTTTAGGAGATAATAATCGAGGCGTGCCGCAGACTGAAACAGAAGCGGGCCAAGCCCAAGCGGCAAGTGTTTTCGAGCAGCAGAGGACGAGCTACCTGCCCAGGTCGGTGACCGTGGCCCTGAGAGGAGACTCCCTGGTCATCACGCTGGACGGCGTATTGTCGGCGATTCCAGGCTTCTCTTGGTTTGGCGTAACAGAGGCAATTCGGCCAGAGTGAAGACCACGATTTCTTCCCCGGTTGCCGTGCTGACGTCGTGGTGCAAGCTCAGCATCTTGACGCCGGTGATTTCTTGGACCATCGCTTCCAGGACCAGCCGCGCCGTTTCGACCAACTGCACCCTGACTTGTTTGATAAGACCCCTTCCCTGAGATATAACCATTTCCTGTGGATGGCGTGAATAGAAAGGCGGCGTATCCCGGGTGTACAAGAGGACATGACTCGCATAGCGGCTGGTACATAAACCAGGGGCAGGTCAGCCGGAAGAAGCTGCGGCGTCAGGCCTGCCGCCGGAGCCAGCGAGAACATGAACGCCTGGAGCACGGAGTATTGGGCATGGGCTCGAAAAAACACGTTCACCGCGAAGATGGCGATCACCAGCACCAGGCCGACCTCCATCAGGACATAGCTGCTGAGACTCCCCCGGCCGAAAATGAATGGAAAGAGATCGCCCTGCGGGCGCGCGCAGAGCTGAGCAACTACCAGAAGCGGGCGGAGAAGGAGCAGGCCGAGTCCGTCCGGTATGCCAATGGCAACCTCCTGGAGGCCCTCCTGCCGGTGCTAGACAACCTCGAACGCGTGGTCCAGACGGGGGCGCAGGCCGAGGGTAACCCCCAGACTCTGGTGGACGGCGTGAAATTGACGCTGGATATGCTCCAGAAAGTCCTGTGCGACCACGACGTGGAGCCGATCGCGGCCGAGGGCCAGCCCTTCGATCCGCACGTGCACGAGGCCATGATGGTGCGGCCCTCGGACCACGCCGAGCAGACGGTGTTGCAGGAGGTGGGCAAGGGCTACAAGCTACATGAGCGCGTGCTCCGGCCGGCGAGAGTGATCGTGTCCAAGCCGGCGCCCTCGGCGGAGGCGGCCGAGTACGAAGAGTGGGCCGAGAACGAAGAGTGAGCAACGACTAGCCAAGGACACCCATGTCAGCGCCGAGGTCGTCTCCACGCTGGACGAGAAGGCCAAGTTGGAACCGGAAGACTGGCTGGGATCCTTTCAGGGGAATCGCAGTCTTCCCCCGGAGTCAGTCATGTCTGTTGAATTCAAGGACTACTACGACGTCCTCGGCGTGGATCGAGACGCGAGCGGCGAGGAAATCAAGAAGGCATTCCGCAAGCTCGCCCACCTGCATCACCCTGACGTTGCCAAAGACAAAACTACGGCCGACGCCAAGTTCAGGGAACTCAACGAGGCCAACGAAGTCCTCAGCGACCCGGAGAAACGGCGAAAGTATGATCAGCTGGGAGCAAACTGGAACCATCCAGAACGGCAGGCAGCACCGCCGCAGGGCGGATTCAACGGGGGTTACGAAGAGGGTTCGGAGTTCCATTTCGATGGCACCGGATTCAGCGATTTCTTCGAGCAGTTCTTCGGCAGTCGCGGTCGGCCATCCGGCGGTTTCGGCCGAACACGGGGGAATGGCAGGGGAAGCGAGACAGTCGCCCAGCGCGGCCAAGATATCGAGGGCGACATCCTGGTGACGTTAAACGAGATCTTGCACGGTTCGACGCGCACAATCCATCTGCAGCGTGCCGATCCTCGGACCGGGCAATCAACCATGCAGACTTTGCAGGTGGCAATCCCACCCGGCGTTCGGGAATCGCAGCTCATCCGTCTCGCGGGCAAAGGCCAGGAAGGCATGGGCGGGGGCGACTCGGGACACCTGTATCTGAGGGTGAAGTTCGCTCAGCACCCCGACTTCCGAGTGCGCGGCGCCGACCTGTATTATGATTTGGATCTGGCCCCGTGGGAAGCGGTGCTGGGTGCCACCGTCGACATCCCAACGCTGGATGGAACGGTATCCTTAAGAATTCCGGCGAGCACCATGGCTGAACAGCGACTCCGTTTACGCGGGAAAGGTCTGCTCACGACGGACGGAACGCGGGGCGACCTGCATGCCGTGGTGTCCATCCAGGTTCCGGCGCATCTGACGCCGGAACAGAGAGTCCTGTGGGAACAATTGGCCACAACATCGGCGTTCAACCCGAGGCAACCGTCATGAGCAAACGATCTGTTTGGGAGAGCCCCCCACCGCTGGCGCTGGAGTTGTTTCAGCCGAAGCCCAGCGTTTTGTACAGCCTCGATGCGGCTCCACATCTGGCGGGTGTCTCCCGCCGTTCCATTCTGATCTATTGTCGAGCTGGCCTTGTACGACCTGTCGTTCAACCACCGTATGGTGTGATGAAATTCACGGAAGAGGCGATCTATACCATGCGGCGAATCGAGCACCTGCGAACCGTTCACGGCCTCGACTTAGCCTGGATCAAGACCATGTTCGATCTGCTCGATGAGGTGGAGCGCCTGCGCGCCGAGTTGCGATTCTTGCGTCACCATTGAGGTGGTTTGCCGCGTTCTCGGCCCTCGCCAAAAAAGAGGAGAAGCAAACCATGGAGACAAAGACTCTTTCAATCGGCTCGCCTTGCACAGAGTCGCGTGAACACGTCCCGGATTGCCGGCGCAGGTTTCCGCGCCTCCTGGGGACGGGGGATATTCATACAGAACGAGAATCTTCATGTTTAATTCCTCGGCCAGTGAGCCATCGGCTCAGGTTCTTCTTCGATTCAAAAGACCAGAAGGCTTCCTCGCGGGGCGTAGAAGTGGAAAGCAGAAGTCGGATGGACGCTTGGCGACGTCGTCGGGCGCCCAGGCTAGAGACATACACGGAAGGAGTCATGTCATGTCAGATAAGAGCACAGCGGTAGCGGTTTATGACCGCCACGACCAGGCCGAGGCGGCCATCAAAGAACTCCAGAGAGCAGGATTCGACATGAAACGGCTGTCGATCGTCGGCAAGGAGTAAGAAAAAGGTATTGGACCGATGATCCAGCGGCCAAAGAGCAGTCCATGCGTTCGCCTGAGAACACCTGGTCAAAGTATCTCTCGCGGCGGAATTCAGCGGTTCAGAGCGTCGTCGTCGCCGCTTGGCCAAAGTCGCAGAACTCGAAGGCCGGGGATACCCCGATGAAGAACAAGCCCAAATGCGAGCTCCGACAGGTGGTTCTCTTGCGACACGGGGAAAGCGTTTGGAACAACGAGAACCTCTTTACCGGTTGGACGGACGTTGATTTGTCCGATCGCGGCAGAGAAGAGGGGCGGGAGGCCGGCCGTAGCCTGAAAGAGCTCGATTTTACGTTCGACGTCGCATTTACTTCCGTGTTGAAGCGCGCGATACGGACCCTGTGGCTCCTGCTCGACAAGATGGATCTGATGTGGATCCCCGTCCACCGGGATTGGCGATTGAACGAGCGGCATTACGGCGCTCTGCAAGGGCTGAACAAGGCCGAGACGGCCAAGAAGTACGGTGACACGCAGGTCAAGCTGTGGCGGCGAAGCTACGACATCCGTCCGCCCGCTCTGGAAGAGGAAGATCCACGACATCCCCGACACGATGCGCGTTACAGGGAACTCAGCCAGGAAGAGATCCCCGCCACGGAATGTCTGAAGGACACCTTAGCACGCTTCCTGCCATGTTGGCACGATCGCATCGCCCCGGTGGTGTGTTCCGGGAAGCGCGTGCTGATTGTAGCGCACGGGAACAGCCTGCGTGCGCTGATCAAGTATCTCGACGGGGTTTCCGACACCGATATCGTCGAGCTGAATATTCCCACAGGTATCCCACTGGTATACGAACTGGACGAGGATTTGAAACCGATCTGCCACCATTATCTCGGGGATACCGAGGACGTGCAAAAGGCGATGCAGGCCGTGGCGAGCCAGGCATCGCCGGAAGACTAGCAGGAAGAACCCATGGCGCTTGCCCCCAGCAAAACCAAGCTTGTGTGTACGATCGGACCGGCATCCGACTCGCCCGAGATCATGCTGCAAATGCTGCATGCGGGGATGAACATCGCCCGCCTCAATTTCTCCCATGGCGATTTTGCCTGGCATAAAACAGCGATCGACGATCTTCGTCGTGCAGCTCGTACGGCCGGCAAACGCATGACGATCATGGCCGACCTTCCGGGCCCAAAGATTCGGATTGGGCAATTGGCTGAAGAGCCGATCGAGTTGAAGCGGGGCAATGCATTCACGTTGACCACGAATGAAGTCATCGGCGATCGCCAGCGTGTCTTCGTGAACTCTCCGCGTCTGCCGGCAGTCGTCAAGCTGGGCGACTGCCTGTTCCTCAACGACGGCAGTATTCAACTGGAGGTAGTGAAGGTCGCGGGCAACGACGTCGAGTGCCGCTTGCTTGTCGGGGGCGAGTTGCGCTCGCGCAAGGGGCTGAATCTGCCGGGAATCGACCTGGGCGTGAGTGCGTTTACCGAACACGACCACGACTGCCTGAAGTTCGCACTGGAGAACGGTGTGGATGCGGTTAGCCAGTCCCTCGTAGAGACGGCGGCCGATGTTGACGCGGTGCGAAAGGCGGCAGCAGAGCTGGGGCATCACCCGTTCATTATTGCCAAAATCGAACGGGCCCGGGCACTTCGCCACGTCGACGAGATTCTGGAAGCCGCCGACGGGATCATGATCGCCCGCGGCGACTTGGGGGTGGAAATTCCCCTGGAAACGATTGCCGTGGTCCAAAAGCAACTGATCAGTAGCGCTAATATACACGGGAAACCGGTAATCACGGCCACGCAAATGTTGGAGTCGATGGTGGACGATTGTCGCCCGACCCGGGCGGAAGCCACCGACGTCGCCAATGCCGTCCTCGACGGAACCGATTGCGTGATGCTTTCCGAAGAATCGGCGATGGGGAGAAACCCGGTCGAGGCGGTTCGGATGCTGGCCAAGATCGCCGCGGCCACGGAACCGCATCGCATCGACGGCCGCTTGCGCGAAGCCTTCGCCGACTACGATCGCGAGGGCGACATTCATCTCGTGGATCTCATCTCGCGTAACGTCCAGCACACCGTGGCTCACCTCGCCCCGACGGCGGTCATCGTCCCTACGGCCACAGGATATAGGGCGCGGATGGTTTCCCGCTTCAAGCTGCCCGTGTGGATCGTGGCCGTCAGCCCGGAAGAAGCAACCTGTCATGGACTGCAGTTCTCGTATGGGGTTCATCCGGTCTGCGAGCCGGAGCATTCTCGAGACTGGAACACATTTGCGCGGCGATGGGTACAGAGCGAAGGGTTGGCAGATGGGCTGGTGGTACTGACCCAAGGCCCCTCTCGGGATAATCCGGAGGCAAACCATCGCTTGGAGATCATCGATTTGAGCCCGGGTCGTGTGTGGAACAGTGAATTCCCGCAACAGGGATGTGTACCAGGCGGTCAAGCATAGCACCCGGCTAGCACGATCACGTAGGACTAACGAAGCACAGTGGCGGAACTGGAAAACAAGCAGACAAGATCATGAAAAACAATCCTTTGAAACAACTGGGAACGCTCGGCCAATCGATCTGGCTGGACTACATCCGGCGAGATCTGATCGCCAGCGGTGAGCTGCGGCGTCTGATCGAGGAGGATGGACTGCGGGGGATGACCTCGAATCCATCCATCTTCGAGAAGGCAATTGCGGACAGCCACGATTACGACGAGGACATTCGGGCCATGGCGGTTCAGGGAAAAGGCGTTGAGGCAATCTACGAAACCCTCAGCCAGCGCGACGTGCAGAGCGCCGCCGACGAGTTCCGGCCTCTCTACGACAGGACGGACGGCCAAGATGGATATGTCAGCCTGGAGGTCAATCCACATCTGGCGCACGACACGCACGGGACGACGGAGGAAGCCCGCCGGTTGTGGGCCGCGCTGAACCGGCCCAATGTCTTCATCAAGGTCCCGGCCACGGCTGAAGGGCTGCCCGCCATCCAGCAGCTTATCAGCGAAGGAATCAGCGTCAACGTGACGCTGCTCTTTGGATTGCCGCGGTATCGGCAAGTGGCGGAGGCTTACATCGCCGGCCTCGAAGCACGAGCGGCCCAAGGCAAGCCGGTAAAACATGTAGCCTCGGTAGCCAGCTTCTTTGTAAGCCGCATTGATGCGCTGGTGGATCCGCTGCTGGATCAGGCTATCGCGCAAGGCGACAAGGAGGCAGAGCTCGCGAAACATATGCGCGGGCAAGTTGCCATCGCCAGCGCGAAGATGGCATATCAAATCTACAAGGAGATCTTCGGCAGCGACCGTTTCAGGAAGCTAGCTGCTCAGGGCGCTCGTGCCCAGCGCCTTCTCTGGGCAAGCACCAGCACCAAGAACCTGGAGTACAGTGATGTGAAATACGTTGAGGCCCTCATCGGACCGGATACGGTCAACACTGCCCCGCTGGAAACCCTTGACGCCTACCGCGACCACGGAGAGCCGAATGCTTGGCTCGAACAAGATGTCAAGCAAGCCCGCTGGGTGTTGGGGCGACTGACGGACTTCGGCATCAGCATCGACAAGGTGACGCAGCAGCTCGAGGACGAAGGCGTCGAGAAGTTCAACAAGCCGTTCGACCAGTTGATGGCGACCTTGGCGCAAAGGTCCCCGCGGCGTGTGACGAGCGCGTCATGAAAACAGGTCCTGGTGCAGGAAGGCCGGCCGAAGCGTCGATGCTGGTGAACGTTCCCAGCCTTGTCACGGCTTACTATACGGAGGTCCGTGATTCTTCGGTCCCGGCACAACGGGTGGCCTTCGGTACCTCGGGTCATCGTGGTTCCGCATTCGAAAAGGCTTTCAATGAATGGCATATCCTCGCCATCAGTCAGGGCATTTGCCGGTACCGGGAGCAACAGGAGATCGATGGCCCGCTGTTTCTCGGCCTGGATATGAACCAATAGACGCTTTGCAGTCGGCTCATGGATAGTCCGCCAGTCTCCCAGGGATATTCGATGAGGATATAAGAGACAGGTCATTGTTATGCCCCATGGGAAACGACATCGCCGAAGTTTCTATCAAGCGGTCTTGTCCGCGAGTTGGTCCGGCTTTGTTCCGGGCAATCAGGTTACCCTGTTACAGAACGGAGCAGACTATTTCCCCGCCATCGAAACGGCGTTCGACCGGGCCAAACATGAAATCTATCTTGAAACGTACATTTACCAAAATGACGCCACCGGACAGCGGATTGCGGACGCGCTGAAACGGGCGGTCCTGCGCGGCGTAAAGGTCTATGTGCTGATCGACGGCTACGGATCCAAGGACCTGCCACGGTGCATGCTGGACCGGCTGCGGACGGATGGTGTGAAGACGCTCATCTACCGGCCCCAAATATCCCCCTGGACGTTTCGGCGCAAGCGCCTGCGCCGAATGCATCGAAAAATGGTAGTGGTAGACCGGGAGATCGCCTTTGTCGGGGGGATCAACATTATTGATGACCGAGAAACGACGGGCGACACGGCTTCTCGCTACGACTACGCAGTCGCCGTGGAAGGACCGTTGGTTGATGTGATCCGCCTTTCCGCCCAGCGCTTGTGGTCAATGGTGGCATGGAGTTCTTTTCGCAAAGGGACGGTCCGGGCCGGGGCACTGCCGGTTTCGACCTCCACCGGGGGACCCATGAGCGCGGCATTCTTGATGAGAGACAATTTCCACCATCGCCGGGACATTGAAGCGGCGTATATGCGGGCAATCAAACAGGCGGAATCCGAAATCATTCTTGCCCACGCCTACTTTGTGCCGGGGCTTGATTTTCGTCATGCGCTTATCAATGCGGCCGGGCGCGGGGTACGGGTGGTTTTGCTGCTACAAGGGAAGGTGGATCATCTTCTCGAACATTACGCATCGCGGGCGCTCTACGGCAATCTACTCGATGCGGGGATTGAGATTTACGAATACCACAGGGGCTTCCTTCACGCAAAGGTGGCGGTGATCGACGGGCATTGGGCGACGGTGGGGTCTTCGAATATCGATCCGTTCAGCCTGCTGCTTTCACGTGAAGCGAATGTGGTCGTTGCCGACGAAGCATTTGGCGCGACCCTGTCGAAAAGCCTGAAAAAGACCGTGGAAACGGATGGGCGGCGGATCTTGGTGGACAACTGGAAACAGCAACCCGCTGGTTTACGGTTCTTGAGTTGGCTCAGTTACGGTTTGCTGCGATTCATGACGGGAATCAGCGGTTATGCCCGTGAAAACGGCCGGGGCAAGAACGAATGAGCGGCTGCGCAGGAGGTATGAACGAGAAACCATGAGCAAGCAAGCACGTGTCGGCAACTCGATGTACTGTTTTCTACCCACGGAAGTCGAGGGGTTCGATTCCCTGGCTGAGCTTGCCCTGGATATGCACTGGTCGTGGAATCATGCTACCGACGAAGTGTGGCGCGCGCTTGATCCTGTCCTATGGGAACTCACTCAGAACCCTTGGGTTGTTCTGCAGACGGTCTCACGGGATCACGTTCAAGGCGTGTTAGCTGATCCGGCCTTTCGCAAGAAGATAGATACCCTCCTTCACTCCAGGCGACGGGCGGCTGCGGTCCCCGCATGGTTTCAGCAAACACATTCCCAGGCTCCCCTGACCTGCGTAGCGTATTTCAGTATGGAATTCATGCTGAGCGAAGCGCTCCCCATCTATTCGGGCGGACTTGGCAACGTGGCTGGCGATCAGCTCAAAGCGGCCAGCGATCTGGGCGTGCCAGTGGTCGGCGTGGGACTGCTGTACCAGCAAGGCTATTTTCGCCAGGTGATCGACAAGGACGGAGCGCAACAGGCCCTCTTCCCGGATAACGGCCCTGGACAACTGCCGATCACGCCGTTGCGCCACCCGGACGGGGAGTGGTTGCGGCTGGAGATCGCCAGATCGCAGCGAAAGTCCGCGAATACTTTCATAAACAGATTCCAGCCATCGGATGGAAATCGAACTGCCCAACACAGTGTGGGAACAAATTTCTGTAGGTGATATCATCGTCTTGAGAGTCCCGAGTTCTCGCCTACTTTGTCCGCGTCGTTTTTGCGGTTTTCATGATCAACTGTGACTGCTCGATGCTCAGGTCGATCCACTGGTCGATCAGGCGTTTGAACCGCTTGTGAGTCGCAATCTGTTTGCGGATCTCCGCAACCGATTCCTTGCGCACGTACTCTGTTCGGCTCTTCATCTGACGCGTATAGCTGATCTGCCAGAACGCGCCGGTGCCGTTTTCGGGGTCGCGATACTGGCAGGTCAGTGAGCCTGGACGCATCGGGCCGATGTGACTCAGTGCCTCCTTGATTCGCTCAATCCTTCGCTCGA
>CAZOIA010000157.1:0-12900 GCA_964579675.1 uncultured Planctomycetales bacterium
GAGCAACATCAAGACCATCAAGAACAAGATCATGACCGAAGGGGTCATGGGGACGTGCATGTACTACGGCGGCGGATTCATGTCGAACTACATACACTACCAGCCGCCCAGCGATTCCCGGGACCCCAACCACGCGATCGCCATCGTGGGCTGGGATGACAACAAGAGCACGCAGGCCCCGCAGCCCGGGGCGTGGCTCTGCAAGAACAGTTGGGGAAGCGGCTGGGGTCTGGGCGGGTACTTCTGGATCTCCTACTACGACAAGCACTGCTGCCAGCATCCTGAGATGGGCGCTATTTCCTTTCAGGGCGCCGAACTCCAGACCTACGAGCACGTCTATTACCACGATTACCACGGCTGGCGCGATACGAAGACCGACTGCAGCGAAGCCTTCAACGCCTTTACCGCCACGCGAGAAGAGGTGATCCTGGCGGTCAGTTTCTACACCGCCGCGGACAACGTGACCTGCACGGTGAAGGTTTACGACCGATTCGAAGGCGGCCAACTGCTGGACGAGCTGGCTGCGAAGTCCGAGACCATCGGCTACACGGGATTCCACACCATGGACCTGGACACTCCCGTTGCCCTGACGGATGGTGATGACTTCTACGTCCACCTGGAACTCTCGGGAGGCGGCCACGCCTATGACCGGACGTCTGACATCCCGGTCCTGCTGGGTGCCCCGCCGACTGACGTCATTGTGGAATCGGCGTCCCACCCGGGCGAGAGCTACTATCGTAGCGGCTCAACCTGGCTGGACCTCTACAACTTCAACGACACGGCCAACTTCTGCATCAAGGCCCTGGCCAACGAGCGGCGTTTGCGCATCAGCCCGGCGGAGGGTCTCAGTTCAAAGGGCCCGGCGGGCGGGCCGTTTGTGCCCTCTGACGTGGTCTATGAGTTGAAGAACATCAACGATCAGCCCATCAATTACGAGGTAACGGTAGACCCGGCGGCCGACTGGGTAACGCTCTCGGGCGATATCTGCGGCACCCTGGCGCCACTCGGGACGGCCAGCGTGATCGTTGATATCAACAGTTACGCCGAAACGCTTGATGAAGGCGCGTACCTCACCACGCTCTACTTCACCAACACCACCGACCACGCGGGCGACACCACTCGGCCGGTGCGGTTGGCGGTCGGGGCATCTACGCTTCAGTACGGGTGGAAGCTCGACAGCGAGCCCGGTCCCGCCTGGACCACCGAAGCCGACTGGGCCTGGGGCCAGCCCACCGGGAATGGAGGCGAGTACGGGGGACCAGACCCGACCTCCGGGCACACCGGGAACAACGTGTACGGGTACAACCTCAACGGCGACTATCCGAACTACCTTCCGGAGGAACACCTGACCAGCTCGGCCATAAACTGCGCGGGGTTGTATGACGTGCATCTGAACTTCTGGCGCTGGTTGGGCGTCGAGAAACCGATGTACGACCATGCCTACATACGGGTCAGCAACAACGGCACCGACTGGGTAACGGTCTGGCAGAATGAGGTCGAGATAACCGATACGAGCTGGCACGAGATCGACCTGGACATCTCAGCCGTGGCCGACGGCCAGGAGACCGTTTACCTGCGCTGGACCATGGGCACCACGGATGTCGGATGGAGGTACTGCGGGTGGAACATCGACGACATTGAGATCCGGGCGGTGCCCTTGTTTGTGCCCGGCGACTTCGACCGCGACCGCGATGTCGACCCGTATGACCTGGACCACTTCCGGATTTGTGGCACCGGCCCGTCGATTCCGCAGAACGACCCGGCGTGCCAGGATGCCGACCTGGACGACGACGGCGACGTCGATCAGGAAGACTTCGGGTTCTTCCAACGATGCCTCAGCGGTCCGGGCATACTTGGTGATCCCCACTGTGCGGACTGAGCTTAAATGACCGTGCACGATTCCGGGACAGCCAGGCGGACGAGTGGCCGCGCGGGCTGAAGCCCGCGGCTCTTTACTGTCGCACAATCCCGCACGGTTATTTAGCACACGCTATTGACCGGCTTGAATGTCGGTGCCATTTGGGGTAACAGGTGCCGAGTATGAATACCAAATGCTCTGCCTGTGCGTTGATCGCCGCGTTCGTTTCGCAGGGCCCGCTGCTGGCCATCGACGTGGACAACCCGCCCGTCGGCGTGTTTTCCGATGAATGGTACATCCTCCGCATCAAGGGCCAGAAAAGCGGCCATGCCCACGCCGTTATGGAGCGGGTCAACCACCCGGGACGCGATGTCATCCGCTCCAGAACGGACATGGTGATGGAAATGGGCCGGGCCGGCCAGGGGGTCAAGGTGGAGGCCATCCAGCAGACCGAGGAATCACTCGACGGTGAGCCCCTCGCCTTTGCCAACCGCATGAAGCTGGGCGTCATGCCCGGCCCGAGCACGAGCGGGAAGATTGCCAACGGCAAAGTGACCGTCACCACCGCTCAATTCGGGCAGCAGGCGGACAAGAAGATCTACGATCTGCCCGGGGGGGCGATGATGGCCTGGGCCGTCTACCGCGAACAGATCAAGCGCGGGCTCAAACCGGGCACGAAGTATGAGCTGCCCCTGTACGAGCCCAGCGTTACGCCCGAACGTCTGACGCCCACGTCCATCGAGATTCTGAACCGCGAGACGATCGACCTGTATGGCCGGAAGGTTGAGGCGGTCAAGACGAGGCAGACCATCCGCATTGCGAACATGTTCGGCCAGCAGACCGGTGTCGAAACGGTCACCTGGGTCACGGACGAAGGCAGCGCGGTCCGGATCGAGATGTCGTTGATGAATCTGCCCATCGAGCTGGTGGCCTGTACGAAGTCGGTTGCCCTGGCCCCGAACGATCCGGCCGAGCTGATGCTCGACACGCTGATCTGGTCGGACAAAGTGGTCGATCCGAACGCCCGCAAGATCGTCTATCGTCTGATGCTCAAGGACAAGTCGGGCAAAGTCGAGCTGCCGGATTTGCCGGAGACCGACATGCAGAAGATCGGACGGCGGGGCAAGGACGAAGTCAGGCTGATCGTCACGCGGCGGGGCGATGAGCCCGGGGACCCGGGCAAGGCAGAATTGACCGCGAAGGAGCGCCAGCGCTATCTGGCCGCCTCGTCGGTCGTGAACTACAAAGACCCGGCCGTCGCGAAGCTGGTCAAGCAGGCGGCCGGTAACGAGAAAGACCCGGGCAAGCTTGCCGAGCGTCTTTGCCGGTTCGTCGGCCGGTACGTCAAGAGCAAGAACCTGAGCGTCGGTTTTGCCACCGCCAGCGAGGTGGCCCGGAGCAAGGAGGGTGACTGCACCGAGCACGGGATTCTGCTGGCGGCCCTGGGCCGGGCGGTGGGCATCCCCACCCGGCTGGTGACCGGCGTGGTCTATGCCGATGCGTTCGCGGGGTTGAAGCGGGTCTTTGTCGGGCACCTGTGGACCCAGTTCTGGATCGACGGGCGCTGGGTCGATCTCGACGCCGCCCGGGGTGAGACCGTCGTCGATCCCACCCACATCGCGCTGAGCCTGAGCGACGCCGGCGACAACAGCATCGCGGATCTGGTCAGCTCGGTCTGGCTCAATCTGGGTACGCTCAAGCTCACCGTGGTCAGCAGCGAGCACGGCGATGAATCCACTCCGGCAGGGCATCGGCCCGGCCGCAAAGCCACAAGCCAACCCCGCCGGTGGCGTTGACGATTCAACGCGGTCCTGGTACAGGTGTTTGGGTATCCGGCGTCTGTCCGGGGCTGCTGAACCTCCGGCTCCGACCCGGTTTAGAGGCTCCCCGAGCCGCCGGTCACCGGAGAGGGGGTGGCGGGCGGGATTACGCTGGACATGATTCCGGCCCACGACTGCGGAGTCCCCGGTGAAATCACACCTGCCCATCGTTCTGGCTGTCGTTCTGGTAGTAGCTGCGTTCGCGGTGAGCTACCGCACCAGCCGCAGCCTCCAGTCGCCGGAGATGCTTCTCAATCAGAAGATCGACGAGGAGATCGAGAAGGCGCAGCGAATGCTCGACGGGTATGAGCCCGCAGGCGAGCAGTTGCTGACCGCGATTGCGGGGGCTACCACTCAGCCCGTGGAGCTGCTCCCTGAGGGCCGGTGGGCGGAGCATCTGAACTACCCGCCCTTCAAGGATCGAATCCAGGGTCAGGCGAGCCGACTGCAGACACTGACGGGCAAGTTCCTTCGGCTCAGCGGCGACACCCGGCCGCGAAGTGCAGCAGCCGTTCAGGCGTTCCCGCAGCTCAAGCGGGATCTCGAAGAGAACCAGAACCGGATCGAAGACGCCCTGGCCATCGTGCAGAAAGCGGTGGCGATGAGCATGGAGGCCGGCGACACGGTCGTCAGAGGCACCTCGCATCCGGTGGCGACGCGACTGGAGGCGATTCTGCTCTACCACAAGGCGGATCTGCTTCGTCGCCGGGCGGCCCTGCATCAGGCGGTCGCCGATGCTGAACGATCTCGTTTGAACCGGATCAGAGGCTCGTGGCGAGAACTGGAGACGATCCGCCGCGTGCTGGAGCCTGAGACATCCGAGCGTTCGGGCGGCGAAGTCGCATTCGAACCCGATGCTGACCGGGCGGACGCCACCCCCAGCTCGCCTGCGAAGGGGGGGCTTCCGGGGAGTCTGTTAGGCAAGCTGTCGGGCTGGCTGTCCGGCGAGAAGCAAGGCGACTCCGGCGGTGAGCCGAAGGCTGTTCCCCCCGCGCCGCCTGACGATACGACGTTGCCCGGCAGCGAGGAGGAAATGCCGCAAGCAGAGCCGGGCAAGCCGGCGCCTGCTGAGCCGGAAATGACCCGGTCCGACCGCGTGTCCACTTGGGCCCGGCGTCTCGCCGATCTGGAAACACACCGGAAAGAGGTCCTATCGGAAATCGAGCAAGCGCGGGCGGATGTGTCTAGGCTAAGCACGGAGCTCTCGGCCCTTGAGGCGAAGCTCGCCGCCGCCCGATCCGCCTGCCGTGAAGCCCAGCTAGCCATGCTCACGTTGAAGGACTCGCAGCTCGATCCGACCGATCCCGAGTCGCTCGATCGCTTCACGGCCGAGTACCGGGCTGCCTCCAAGAGGTACCGCGAAGCGTCACTCGAGATAGCACGTCTCGTGGGGGCCGGCGTCCCCTCGATTCGGTCCGAGACTGACGATGAAAAGGGAATCCCGGCCGAAGGGCCGCCGACATCAGCCGGCCCGGACCGGGAATGGCAGCCGCAACGAGGCCTGATTACCTCACGGCGAGCCGAGCTTCGCGCCGCCCAGATCCGGGTTGAGGGCCTTGAGGGCGTCCTGGCGGCGATTGATGCCCAGTCCGAGGAAGCCCGAGTTCGTCAAGAAGACGTAGACCAACGGTACTCGAGTTTGGAGGCATCCCAGGCAGCCCTGTTGAAAGAGGCCGCCCAAGCAGGCCAGGCTGCGATTGCCGCCGCCCTGGAGGCCGAAAAGCTTCAAACCGAGGCGATCAACGTGCTCACCGATCCCGGCAAGCGCGCCGCCCAGAACGCCGAGAACGCGGCAAGCAAACGGATCAACGATGCCCGCTCGCTCAAGAATCAGTATCCCGAGTCGGAGAACCCGAGGTTGAACCTGATCGCGGCCGGGCAATTTGTCGTCGGCCACGCCCAGACCATCGAGGCTGATATCGAGTACCTCCGTGCGCAAATCCTGGCCCAGCGGGCGCACGACCTACAGAGTCATCACCGGATGCTCCGCGAGGCGGGGGAGATGGGAATCCGGGGCGAGGCCAGGCTGCTGCCGGAACTGCCGCCGGGCCGGAAGGTGCCGGAGTGTTTCTTCCAGACGAAAGCCGCCGGCGAAGCAGCCCTCAAGGCCCGGGAAGATGCCATCAACGCGGCCGAGGCCGCCCTCGGCCTGTATGGCCAAGCGGACGGGGACCTGAAACGGCTCTGGGTCTTGCATACGAACATGGCGGCCGTCAACTACCTCCTTGCCAACCTGCACCCGGAACCGCAGGCCCAGGAATATCGCGACAAGGCGATCGAGGAATACGAGCGATCGATCCAGAACCGACTTGATCAGCCGGAAGCCGAGGTATATCAACGCATCATTGATGGACTCACCCAACTCTCGCCGTGACTGCCCGAGACGCTCCGACCGGCCGCCGGGGGCCCGCGGGCACCGGTGCACCGCCATGCTTGCCGCCCACCGCCACAAACGCGCCCGATTGCTGGCCCCGGTCACGCTGGTGATGATTGCCTCCGTGGGCTACGCCCACCCCCTCGGCAATGAGAACATCGAGCACGTCAGCGTCCTGTGGATCATGCCGGATCGGCTGGAGGTGGACTTCCTGCTGCTGGTCGCCGAGACGCCCTCCATGATCGCCCGGGAGGAGATGGACACCAACCGGGATAACCGCGACACAGTCGGCGAGCAACAGGCCTGGTGCGACAAGAAGGCAACCGAGTTCGAAGCTTATCTGAAGGCCACGATCGACGGAGAGGAACTCGGGCTCCACGTGGTGGAGGAGAAGGTTGACCCGAAAACGGGCAGGAAGACCTCTCCCACCAAGATCATATTCAAGATGCCGGGCTTCGCCGGGATGCCCACTTACCAGTTGCTCATCCGGTACGTCGGCTGGTACCCCGAGCGGTTGGGCGGCGGCGAGCACACGATCACTTATGGGGACGCCACGTATACTCGGAACGTAGGTCTCAAGCGTATCACCCTCGAGCGAATACCCGACGTGGAGGTCATCCCGCCCCATCCTGCTTTCTGGGATGACGGGCCCGATCCCCGGATGTACGAGCAGTACGATCCGGCCAACCTGCCGCAGGAACGCAGCGCGACCGTGAAGTTCCGCGTTCTCGGGGCACCGGCGGGCCGCCCCACCACGCTCCCCGCCACCCGCCCGGCCGGTCGCGAACGGCTGAGCGAACCCGGTTTCCCATCCTCCGTCAAGGGCAGATATCAAAGGCAGGCGGACCGCGTCGTAGCCCTGCTTCAGGGGAAGTGGGGATTGATGATGATCCTCACGGTGACGGTCCTGTCTTTCGGCTGGGGGGCGGCCCACGCCCTGATGCCCGGGCACGCCAAGACCGTCGTCGCCGCCTACCTGATCAGCCAGAAGGGCACCTACTGGCACGCCATGTTGCTGGCGATCATCGTAACGATCACCCACACCGCCCTGGTCGTCATCCTGGGCCTGATCGTCTGGGGGTACCAGGAGAGGAATCCGGCCCTCGGCCCGCGATTGCAACTCTGGCTGGGGACCATCTCCGGTGTGCTCGTGGCGGGCATGGGGGTCACGCTCATCTGGCGAGCTTTCACCGGGCGCCTCGTCCATCATCACCGCCCGGACGATCACCACCACCACGATGACAAGCGATCCTGGCTGCGCAAGCTGTTCACGCACTCGCATCCGCATCTGCCGTCCCACAGCCACGCGCACCAGCATCCGCACCCGCAGCATGAGCACGATCACGCGCTCGGCCACTCGCATGCACACGGCCACACTCACGATCACGCTGACGCCCACCGCCCTTCGCAGGACCACGAGCACGTTCATCCGCACGTTCATGATTACGCCGAGACGAGCCCCCCGCGCAGCCCAAGCGACCAGCAACTGACGATCAAGCTCCTGCTGGTGCTCGGGATCACCGGCGGACTCGTTCCCTGCCCGACCGCGACGATCATCATGCTGTTGGGCATCGGAGCGAACGTGGTGCTTGGTGCTTTGTATGCCGTTGGAGTGTTCAGCCTCGGCCTGGCCCTGACCTTGATGTTGGTCGGGTTCCTGGCTCTGTCGAGCCGGCGGTTTGCCGCGAGGCTGCTCTCCGACGCGGAGCACGAAGGCGAGTTGTCGGGCCGGGGACAGCGGCTAATGCTGCAAATCGTGCCGACCATCAGCGGGCTGGCGGTCTTCGCCCTCGGCAGTGCGATCGCCGCACACTATGTTTACCGCATGCAGACCGGCACCGCGCTGTTCAGTTGGCTCGGCTGACCACGCCCCATTCTTGAAAGGATCTTCTTACCGAGACTTCGCGAGGCCGCCGTGTTCGAGAACGGCGCGTCCGCGAACGACGAAGCTCCGGTACTCCCTGGCCAGATCCTCGATACACTCCAGCGAGGGCCCGAACAGGCCGCCGCTGTAGCCCCCTTGCTTGAGAAGCAGAAAATCATCGTGGGCCGACCGCGACAGGTCGGGCTCCGCCAGGGCCGACGCGCTGGCGTCGAAGATCACCAGGTCGTGATACCCCCTAAAGGGACCGGCCAGGAGTTGATCGTGCCGGGTGGCGCGATAGGTGCCCAACTTCAGGATGACCGAGACGGCCTCGAGGAAGGCATCGCCATAGGCCTCCTGCAATCGGAGGTAGTGGTTGGCGACGTCGCGACGGAGCGTCTTGAGCTCCTCGCCCGACAACGGATGCAGTTTGTGACGCCTGAAGAAGCTCCGGGGTGAGCGGGCCAGAAAATCGTCGGCGTAGTGGTCCGGAACAAGCCACTCGCCCAGCTCGTCAATCATCCGGATGAGGCACTCAAGCGCGAACCTGGCCGGGCTGTTTTCGAGGGCCAGGACGATCCGGTCCGGGTTGTTCCACTGAGACATGTTGCGCAGGGCGAAATTGGGTGCTTCGTAGAAATCCTCGTCGTATTCGAGGAGGGAGCGGACTTCGACGATGAATCGGTGCCTGAACTCGGCGGCCACCGTGGCCTCGGCCCCGGGGGAATCGGTGATGATCTTGCGGTTCATCAGCAGGCGGGTCGTCGCGGTCTCCCAGACGTCAAACGGAACCTTGCCCATCAGGCTGTTCGGATTGATCAGCTCCAGGGGCCTGCGGACCCGGTCTTCCTGAAGAGCGTCAAACATCAATCCGACTCTGAGCTTCGCCAGGCGTTCGAGCGGGTGCTCGGAGCTGGACAGGAACGGCAGGTCCACGGTGCTTTGGGGCTCGCGGCTCATCGGCAGCTCGAAATAGCCCAGGTGCCGGCCTTCCTGACGGTCTTTTCGCTCACGCTCGATGGTGGGGAACCGCGCGCGGATCATCAGGTGGGTCATGGCCTTCTCCTCACTGGTCTGCTCGCCCTTACGCACGCCGGTCAACGGTGATGACCCCTTGGCCCCGCTGCCGCTCTTGGTGAAAAACGAGGAGATGGGTGTCACCACGTTGGGGCGGAGCTCCGTGGTGAACGAGGTCAGGTCGTTGGCGTCCCCCAGTTGCGTTACCCCGGGTTGCTGGATGATGTTGCCCTGGCTGGAGTAGAACGTGAGCGTGATCGCCGAGTTGCGTTCCTTCTTTTCGATGGCGGCATCATTGATGGCCTCATCCCGACGCTGCTCAAACACGGCCCCGTAGGTGCGGGCAGCGCGCCCAGGGCGGGTGGGATTGTCCTTGGTATCCGCGTAGTACTGCTGGAGCAGTGCCCGCAGATCCTCGCCCCGGATGGTTTCGAGCAGCCCGTGCTTCAAGTCCACCGGAGTGGCCGGATCACGCAAGAACATGGTGAGCAGCACGCGGTCCTCCAGCGCGTGCCTTTCCTCCTCGGTCAGCGCGGTGGACGAGCCGGGGATCGGAGCGATCTCAAAGTCCTGAATGACCAGCCAGGTGCCCGCGGTCGCGCTGATCTCGGAAATGGCTCCGGTCCCGGTGGCCACCACCAGGTGTTGATCTTCCTGGGAGATGAGGGCTGCGATCCCCTCGAAGGTGTTGGACTCCGGCCCGACGGGGACGGTGAACTTCGTCTTATTGTCGGTCTTCTTGATCTTGTGAACGATCAGATTCCGCTCGATCCGATCCCAGAACTCGCGAAGGCTGTCAACCACGTCCACGGAGAGCCGGTGCTCCAGGCCGTCTGGACCGATGTAGCTGAACCCGTATGACTGCTCCCGCCCGTCGAAGAAGATGTCGTCGGCCCCCACGGAGAACGTGCTGCCCACGGTCGTGGCCGTCCGCTCGGTCAGCAGCGGAGGCAGCTCCGGGGATGCGATCAGGACCGGCTCCACCCCCTGAGGGAAGTCGCCGGCTTCGATGGCCCGGATCGTACCGATCTGAAGTTGCTGGTTGGCCACCGCCAGCAGCGAGTTGATGCCGAGTTGCCGAACAACGCCCCGGACATTGAACCGGTTGACGTCGTGGACCCCCTGGACGGTCGCGCTGAGCCGCGAGGCGATGGCCCCGTCGATAATGTCGCGATCGGTCAGGCGAACCGCCTCGATGCTGATCATGTGCTCCTCGGCCATGCGCTGCTCGAGGCGGTCGCACTCTTGAAGGACGTCTTTCATCATCGGTTTGGGCAACACGATCTCCACGTCCCCGAGATCCGGATCGAAGCGGATGCCGGGCTCGCCCGTCTTGGCCGGCGGGCGAAAACCGGCCAGTTCCAGCTCCCGGTTGATCCGAGCCACCTTGTCCTCGAGGCGGTCAATGAACTCGCCCTGCTTGTTGACGATGTAACTGAATCGCCGGGACTCCTTCACCCAGTCTGGCCGGCGTCGGTCGTCGTACTTGCCCGTCGCCGGGTCGTACACGCCGAGGGCCTGGCCGATCTTGCGCTTCAGCGCTTCCTTCATCTCCGCGTCGGCCTTCTCCTGTTGTTGCGCGCGGCGGAGTTGGTCCACCTCGCGCGAGGCCGCCAGCTTGAAGTAGTCCGGCGAGGTGCGATCGACCGCAGGATCACCCCCGTCCAGCATTTGCCGGGCGGTTTGAAGCACAAGCACCGCGACGTTCAGAAAGTCCTGCTCGGTAACGTCGTGCAGCAGGAAGCCGATCACCTCTCGCTCGGGGCCGCGATACCGTCCTGAGGGCAAGTCGGGCACCTCAAGCACCACCTGCCGGGCCGGCGGCACCGGCACGGCGATCCGATCGCGGTCAGCGTCGAAACCACCGGCAAAGCTCTCGGACAGCCAGGGCGTGAGCCTGTCCACCAGGGGCCCCATGCTGATCCTGTCCAGGGCGGCGATGAACGCTTCGGTCCGGCCCTCGAGATTGAAGGGCAGGGGCAACAGGTCGGCTTGGCCGGTGAGCAGCGGCTTCAGGTCGTCGGGCGTGAAGCGGGCGGTGAATCTGGGTTCCGTATCCGGTCGGGCGGGCTCGACGCCGGGTGTCAATTGGATGCTGACGGATCGGGCAGGGGCTGGCGCCGGCTGGGAAGTCGAGACTTGCGTGTCCGCCGCCGGCGCCGCCGACAGGAGCAGCGCGTAGACGATGGCGTTCATTGTAGCCAAACCTCCTTTTCTGGATGCAAGACGCGCGCACAAGCAGGCCGCACCAGGGCGCAGTTTAAGCGAAAAGGGAGTACATAGCACCCCGCACCGCGGTCAAGTACCCACGCACAGAGATGTTGGCCCAGATTCCATACGGCTGTACCGTTCAGAGATCCCGTAGTGGCCGTGGGGGAAGCGGACGGGCCAGCCGTACAGGACCGCTCCCTCACGGTCGCGGCTCCTTGAGGCACATTTGCCCTCCACGTCAGCTTGCAACCACCCGGACGTCTCGGATACAACCATACCGTCTCAGGAATGGGCAGGCCATCACCATCGGAGGAAACAGACATGCAGCGTATTCTAACCTCAGCGGTCCGGGCAGGTGTGACGGCGATAACGGTGCTGGCGTGCGCCGGTTGCTCCCAACCGGGCCCCGCACCGATTCGGGTGCTCATGATCACCGGGGGCGAGGGCCACGACTACGAAACCCTTTCGCCCCGACTCGCGGAACGTCTGGCCGGGCGCGGGGATGTGGCGGTCGAAGTGACCGGTGACCTGGCCGGCCTGGACGACGCCCGACTCGCATCCCACGACGTGTTGTTCTTCAACGTGTGCACGCAGGAGGAGCTCGGCGACGCCGCTCGCCGGGCGATCACGGAGCATGTCCGATCGGGCAGGGGACTGGTGGCGATGCACGGTTCGCTGGCGAGCTTCCGAGCCTGGCCCGAGTGGATTGACATGCTCGGCGGGGCCGCGTCGGTGCACGCCGAACCCGGCACCTGTCCGGTGACCGTGCTTGACCCCGCTCACGCAGCCATGCTCGGGATGGGCCGAAGGTTCACCGTCACCGACCAGACCTACCTGATCGACCGTCATGATCCGAACCTCGATCTCCTAATCCGCACGACCGACAACCTCAAGGATTCCCGGGGCCAGTCGCGCGGCCAGCCCGAGCCGCTGGTCTGGACGAGACGATGCGGCGACGGCCGAGTGTTCGTGGTCGCCCTCGGCCACGACAAGCAAGCACAGTGCGACGAACGCTTCATCTCCCTGATGCACAACGGCATCCGCTGGGCGTCGGGGCGACTACGCGATACCGAGCACAACGTGCTGACCAAATCGGAAAGGCAGGTCGGATTCGAGCTGCTGTTCAACGGACGCGATCTGGCCGGCTGGACCGGCGACGTGCGAAACTGGAGCGTCGAGAATGGCCAACTCGTGGGCCGGGCGAAAGACCTGAGTCACAACGTTTTCCTGACGCATCAGAAACAGTTCGGCGATTTCCTGATGCGGTTTTCGGTCAAGGTTATCAGCGGCAACAGCGGGGTGCAGTACCGTAGTGAGCAGTTCCCCGACTGCGTGGTCAAGGGGTATCAAGCGGATGCCGCCGACGAATGGTGGGGGTGTCTCTATGACGAGGGCACCGGCCGCGGCCTGCTCGCCGAGGCCTGCAAGGAAAAGGTGGCGCAGGTGGTCTCTTTCGGCGGCTGGAATGACATGACCGTCAAGGCGGTGGGCCCGAAGATGACCATCACGCTCAACGGCCTGACCACGGTCGAGTACGTCGAAGCCGATAATACCAGACCCACGCGAGGTGTGATCGCCCTGCAACTGCACCGCGGTCCACCGATGGAAGTCCGCTATCGCGATATCCGCATCCGGCCGCTCACGGATTGACCGCCCCTTCGACCGTCCCTTCAAAAAGCCGGGTTTCGTGGTGGAAGGCTGGTAGCCGTTCACAGATTTCTGGCCATCCCCGCACGTTCGCCTGGCGTGCAGTCCG
>CAZOIA010000158.1:0-12802 GCA_964579675.1 uncultured Planctomycetales bacterium
GCACAGTACTACCCCGACCCGTTCACGAAGAAGACGCAGCAGCGTTACCTCAAAACGGTTGGTGATTTCGTAGTGGATCAGTACAAGGAGTTCGCCGAGTCGTACGATGAGGCGGTCCGTTTGGTCTACTCGGTTCTGCATCGGGGTTACATCGCGCTGGCCTCCGGGCGGGACGATGAATACCGTGCCGCGGTTCGCAACGCGAGCAGGGTCTACGAAGTGTACCAGAAGCAGTTTCTCGACAGCCCCGAGGGGCGACTGAAGCTGCATGAGTTCCCCCAGCTTCGGGCGGGGGCGCTGTACTTCTTCGTGGCCGATCCGCAGTACCCGCTCTCGATTCGCTCAACTGTCTGGTACGGAGAAAACGACCCGGTCAAGCAATACTGCTATGACTACGCGATCGCTCCTCTGACCGCCGAGTGCCAGCGCGAAGGGCTGGACGTCACCCGGGCGTTCCCTGAGCCGCCGGGCATGGAGCAGTGGCGCAAGGACCATCCCCGGCCCGTGCAACAGGAGGACCAGGTGATACCGGAGCAATAGAGCGAAGCGGCGAAAGAGAGACGGAGAGATAGAGGGAAAGAGCAACAGCCGCGTTTAGCCGCGACCCGCAGGGGAGCGCGTGGGAAGCGCCGCGTTTAGCCGCGACCCGCAGGGGAGCGCGTAGCCTGCCCGATGTCCAACTCGATTCGCAACTCCTCAATCCCACGCGTCTCGGCAGAAGGTCATTCGACCCCGCAGGCGCCGGCTCCGCGGGCCAGGCGGGGCGGATTTGTCTTCGACCCGCCGGGCGAGTACCATCCGGATCAAGTGGATCACCGCGGAGGGCTACCCGCCCGCAGCACTCAGGAATCTGGAGGTCATCATGTCCAGGATCAATCGTCGCCGTTTTCTGAAGAAGTCAGCGGCTTTCGGCGCGTTGGCGGTGACAGGCTGTGCCGCCACGGATAAATCCGCCCGCCGGCCGGTGTTCGTGACCACCCCCCGACGCGGGCCGAACGAAGAAATCCGCGTCGCGTGTATGGGCTTCCACGGACAGGGCCAGCACCACATAAGGGTGCATGCCAACACCAAGCACGTCCGCGTGGTCACGCTCTGCGACGTGGACGAGAACCAGTGGCCGGTGGGGCTCAAGATCGTCGAGGAGGCCAAGGCCCCCAAACCCAAGACCGAGTTCGACATCGGAAACGTGCTCGACGACAAGAACGTGGATTGCGTCTCGATCGCCACGCCTAACCATTGGCACGCGCTGGCCACCATCTGGGCCTGCCAGGCCGGCAAGGACGTCTACGTCGAGAAGCCGTCCTCGCACAACATCTTCGAAGGCCGCAAAGCGATCGAGGCGGCCCGCCGGTACAAGCGGATCGTGCAGCACGGCACGCAGAGCCGATCGGGCGGCGCGGTTCGGGAAGCCATGAAACTGCTGCACCAGGGCGTGATCGGCGAAGTCTACATGGCCCGGGCCCTGTGCTACAAGAACCGCGACTCCATCGGGTTCCACGAAGACGAGGACACGCCGCCCCCGGGCGTTCACTACGACATCTGGCTCGGCCCCGCACCGAAGCGGAAGTTCAACCGGAACCGCTTCCTGTACCAATGGCATTGGAACTGGGACTACGGCAACGGCGACATCGGCAACCAGGGCGTGCACCAGATGGACGTCGCCCGATGGGGGCTGAACAAGAAGCTCCCCATCAAGGTCAGCAGCATGGGCGGGCGGTACACCTACCAGGACCAGGGCCAGACCCCCAACACCCAGGTAACCACGTTCCAGTATGAGGACGGAACCATGCTGGTCTTCGAGGTCCGCGGCCGGCAGACGAACGACGAATGGGGCGTTGGCATCGGGAACCTCTTCTATGGCTCCAAGGGGTACCTGGCCATCCGGGGCAACGGCTTCGAGACCAGAATCAACGGCGAACCGGGACCGAAAGGTGAGGGCGGCGGCGTGGATCACATCCACAACTTCCACGAGGCCGTCCGGAGCCGGCAGGTCTGCGATCTCAATGCTTACATCGAGGAGGGTCATTACTCATCGGCCCTGTGTCACCTGGCCAACATCTCGTACCGGCTCGGCCGGTCGCTGGAGTTCGATCCCGAGTCCGAGAAGTTCAAGAACGACAGCCCGGCTAACAGGATGCTGACTCGCAACTACCGACACCCGTTCGTCGTCCCGGACAGAGTGTAGCTCACCACGGGCAAGAGAAGGAGATGGAGAGACACGGAAACGGGGATGGATGGATCGAGAGAGGGAACCATCCGCAGCGCGCGGTTTAGCCGCGACCCGAAGGGGAGCGCGTCATCACCATGCTCTTTCGACTACTGCTGCTGTTTACTATCCTGCCGCTGGTGGAGTTGGCGCTGCTGATCGGGCTGGGCAAGCGAATCGACGTCGGACCAACGATCGCACTGGTGGTCGTCACGGGCGTGATCGGGGCCGCCCTGGCCAGACACGAGGGTTTGCGCACGCTCAACTGCGTTCGGTCCGACCTGGCCGCAGGCCAACTGCCCGCCGACCGGATGATCGACGCATTCCTGATCCTCATCGCCGGTGCCCTGCTGGTCACGCCCGGGATCATCACCGACGTTGTCGGGTTTCTGCTCCTGCTGCCGCCGGCCCGGGCGGTGGTCAGGAACCATCTCAAGAACCGCTTCCGCGCCAGGTTTGCCTTGATCGACACGACGAAGGTGCGCCCTCCTTGCCAAGACGATCTCATCGACGTGGAGGCACACTCGCCCAACGACGAGTAGGGGCAAGTATAGCATACCGCCCGCCGGTCGCGGCTCCGTCTCAGTGTGGGCATCCCGGCGAACCTCTCCCACCACGCCGCGCGATTGCCTCGTGCTGAAAGTTATCGAGAAACACTGGGGACCATCGGCTGAGAACGGTGCCACAGGAAGGCTTGGGGATGGGTCTTAATTCACGGAGACGTTGATGGCTACGCTGGCGGCCTCCTCCGGCTTGGTCAGACCGAAAAGCCGGAGCCAGTATTCATAATTCAGTACCTCGTTCCCCCGGTTGGCCATCTGTACGCCGGCGCAGTGGCCGTCCAGGAACCACGCGTTCGCGAAGCGGTTCAGGTGAATTTTGCGCCCGGCGCGCCGCCAGGCTTGATCAGTAGCCTCGGAGTCCGAGGGATTGATGCCTCCCCTTCCCTCCGGGACATGGGCTCCGTGCCTGATGTCCATGATGTCCACGCCCGCCGGATGGCTGGGATCCTCGTAGGCTACGCGGGCTCCCTTGACGGTGGGCAACGCCCAATTCCCGTTCGTGCCGGCAAGGCCCGTCTCCGGATTGACCTTGTCCTCCCTCTCCGCGTCCATGATGAAAATGACGTTCGCCGGGAACCTGTACCCATCCACGCGGATCCAATCCCGGGTCCTTTCGCTCCCGTCTCCCAGGTCAGGCGTCCAATCCCCGTTGGATGCCGGTCCATCCGGGTGCAGTACGTTGTGGACGTAGTCGAGGAATGGTCTCGGCTGGTGTTTCTCCCGCTCCGGGCAATGGAAGACTGCCATCTTATCCACGGGAACATCTTTAAGACTCCGGGGCCTGACCTTGAACTCACGGGCGACGACCCAGGACCAAGTGATAGCTCCAGCGGTCGGGGCAGAGCCGGCACCAGGACCAGCCTCTCCAGGGATCACGCCTGTAAACTGAGCCGAGTACCCCGCCATTGCATTGCCGAACTGATGCAGGTTACTGACGCATTGGCTGTTCCGGGCCTGGGCCCGGGCCCTGGCCAGGGACGGCATCAGGATCGCCAGGAGCAGGGCAATGATTGCCACTACCACCAGGAGCTCGATCAAGGTGAACCCCGCCCTACGAGAACTTCGGGGTAACACCGTGGCCATGGTTCAATCCTCCGCAGCTAGATGTTCGTTCCGTTCACCATATGTTATGACGGCCAATACTGCCTGGTCAATTAGCTAATTGCCGACAATGTCCTAGCGTTGTGCGGCCGACACCGATGGTGTTTCCCGAAACGCAGCGCGACAGAGGCGTCCAGCCCCCAGCCGGCAACCCGGGTGGGGTTTCAGGCTTCTTGCATGGGACCAGCCGATCGAGCTAGTGCCCAACGTCGCTGTGCCTCGTGATAGAAAACGTCGTCACCAACCTCTCCGCGACTTCGGCGGGGTGGCGCAGCCCCCAAACATCGGAGCCGATGGGGCCAAGGCGTCTTTTCGTGCTGGGTCGGCTCCTGGATTGAAATATCCCGACACCTATGGTACCCGATCAGGTACCGGCTCGTCAAACCATAAACCGTCAGTGGAGCAAAGGAAATGCCAGTACCTCGGGGGACGATTGCGGCTGCGGTGGCTCTGTTCGCGGGGCTGGGACCGACCTCCCACGGGACGGAGCCCCCGAGATTCCCGGCCCTGCGCCACGGGATCAAGGCCGTTTTTGGCAACAATGGCAACGACCACGGCGGCGATCTGGAAAAGAGGGGAAAACGCCTTACTGAAGCGTTTCACGATCTCAGCGTGGATCTGACGCGTATCGAGTTCAAGTGGGCGATCATCGAGCCGGTGCGGGGAGCCTTCGACTGGTCGGAACCGGACCGCCTGATCGACTTCCTCCACGCCGGCGGTATCGAGCCGATGCTCATGCTTTACTGTGCCCCGAAATGGGCGATGCGAGGCAGCCCGGCCGACGAGCGGCTTTTCATTGACCGGGGGGAGCGGAACCTGCACACCGTCGTCTGGCCCCGGCGGGAGTTCCTGCCCGATTTCGAGCGGTTCTGTGAAGCTGCTGCCCGCCGGTACGCGGGTAAAGCCAGGCTGTTTGAATTCTGGAACGAGCCCGACGGCATGGCCGGGCCCATCGTCTACCACGACAAGGCCCGCCGGGCCGTGGATGTCCGCTACGGCGGCGACGCGGCCGAGTACACCCTCTGGCTCAAGGCCATGTACCGGGCCGTCAAGCGAGGCAATGCCCGAGCCCAGGTCGCCGCCGGATCGCTCAGTGTGCATGACCTGAAGTTCATCCAGGCGATTTACGCCGCCGGCGGCCGGCACTTCTGCGATGCCATCAGCCTGCACCCCTATGCCGGCACGGGGGTCAACGTCGAATGGATCAGGCAGGTCCGCAGCGTGATGACCCGCTACGGCGACTGGGCCAAACCGATCTGGCTGACCGAGTTCGGGTGGACGCACGGCGGGCAATACGACGAGGCGGCGGGATCGTTTCCCTCTTCCGCCGACAAGGTGGCCGGACTCATCACGGCAACATTTCCGACGATCCTTGAGCTGCCCTACGTGACGCACTCCTTCTTCTTCACGCTCAACGACTGGACCACCGGCGAGGGCGGGATCGACCCGCCGGGGATCCACAGCTTCGGTCTGGTGGACCTGGGATTCCGCCGGCGCCCCGGTTTCAAGGCATTTAAGCGGGTTGTCGCCAACACGCCGACCGAGCCACGGACATCCCGCCAAGAGCCCGTTCCCACCATCGCCCCCCCACCGGGCCCGGTCGATGTGGCCCCCGACCGCTCGCTCAGATTCCGGATGATGTGCTTCAACCCGGATGGCCGGCACCGGGACTCCCAGCTCGGTCCCGGGGCGGCGGCCCTCGACCTGACGCTTGAAGCACCCGGGTTGCTCGGCGAGATCGTCAGGACGAAACTGCCACTGCCCGATCGTGCCGCCGGGCCTTGGGGGTACCAAACCACCGTGGCGGACGGCATCGCACCCGGTACGTGGCCCGTGACCGCCTCGCTCGCAGGCGCCCCTTCGGTGGAATTCCTCGTCACCGTGCCCGCCCGGGCATCTCAGCGGCGGCGACCGCCGAGGATTGACGCCAATCTCGAAGATTGGGGCGATTCTCTGAATATCGAACAGGGCAGAATGACTGCCGGCTTCGGCTGGGACGAACGGCACCTGTACTTCGCCTGTCGCATCACCGACCCACGTCACCAGCAGCCCTACCGTGACAAGAACATCTGGAAAGGGGACTGCGTTCAGCTCGCGCTGGATCCGAAGCGCAATGCGATTCGCGGCAGTCGCTACGACCTCAACGACAGCGAATTCGCCCTCGCGCTGACCGAAGGCAGGCCGACTCTCTGGCGCTACGCCTGCCCGCCCGACAGTCACGTCGGCGCGTTGCCGGCCGGATTCCTGGCCGCCACGCGGGCGGGCCACGAGACCGTCTACGAGGCCGCGATCCCGTGGGATGAAATCGCAGTCGATAGAGCCGAAGAAGGCCTGGTGATCGGCCTGGCCGTCGCCGGCTGCGACTGGACCGGCACCGAACGAATAGTCCACCGCTTCGGCGACGGGGTCATCGGCGGCAAGGAGCCCTATCGCTTCGCGTCTATCCGGCTCGAACCCATGGTCCCGTAGGCCGCCAGAGGAGTACGTCCAGGGGCGTTTGGCTTGCCGGGTGCGTGACAGTTCCGGCGGGGACTTTCAGGCAAAGAAGGGGACGGCACCTCGCTTTTCCGAACCCCGACCGTCAGGGAGGGGAGTATCTGCGGATGCGCCAGGGCCGCTTCCTTACGGGCTCGCTACGGAGAGGGGGTCCGCTTCCTTACGGGCGCGGTTCGGAAACACCTGGGGGCGGCGCCTTCCAACAAGCCGCCCAAAGTGTCATGCACCCTGGCTTGCCGGGTGTAGGCATGACGCCTTGTCTTTGCGCTACGGTCTGTTAGACTATTCGATCCGCGCGGGCTCGCGCACGCACGTGGGCCGACATGTAACATCATAGGTGCTAACGACTTTGGAAAGGAGTCAGGTACGATGGCGGTCAAAATGTATTACGAGGAAGATGCTGATCTTGGCCCGCTCAAGGGCAAGAAGGTGGGTATACTCGGCTACGGGAGCCAGGGGCATGCGCACGCGCAGAACCTGCGGGACTCGGGCGTGGAGGTGATAGTAGCTGAGTTGCCGGATACGTCCAACCATAAGCTGGCCTGTGAGCACAAGTTCAGGCCGGTCGCCGTGGCCGAGGCCACCAAGAGCTGCGACCTGATCCTCATGACGCTGCCGGACGAGATCCAGGCAGCGGTGTACAAGAAAGACATCGGCGAGCATCTCAAGGCGGGCAAGGCGATCGGCTTCACGCACGGGTTCAACATCCACTTCGGCCAGATCGTTCCGCCGGAGGGTGTGGACGTGATCATGATCGCGCCCAAGGGCCCGGGGCATCTACTCCGCAGCGAGTTTGTCAGGGGCGGTGGCGTACCCTGTCTGGTAGCGGTGGAGAAGAACACGTCGGGCAAAGCGCTTCAGCTCGCCCTGGCCTGGGGCCTGGGGATCGGGGGGGCACGGGCCGGCATCCTGGAGACGACGTTCAAGGACGAGACGGAGACCGACCTGTTCGGCGAGCAGGTGGTGCTCTGCGGAGGAGTGACGGCCCTGATCAAGACGGCCTTCGAGACACTGGTCGAGGCCGGCTATCCGCCGGAGATATGCTTCTTTGAATGCCTGCACGAACTCAAGCTCATCGTCGATCTGTTCTATCAAGGCGGGATCAGCTACATGCGCTATAGCGTGAGCAACACGGCCGAGTATGGCGACCTGACCCGCGGGCCGAGGATCATCAACGAGGACACTCGCCGTGAGATGAAGAAGATCCTGGCCGAGATCGTCAACGGCCAGTTCGCCAAGGAATGGATCCTGGAAAGCGCCGCCGGCCGGCCCGCCTTCAACGCCTTACACAAGCAGGATCACAACCATCCCATCGAGGTCGTCGGTCGCGAGCTTCGCAGGATGATGAAGTGGATCGATTCGAAGGAGGTTTGACCTAACCCCGGTCTTCCAACAGCCAGTCCACAATCTGCTGGCTGGCCGGATCGAAGTCGTATTCCCGGAGGCATGGCCGGGGCACCCAGCGGATCTCGGAGAAGTACTGATTGTGGATCTCGCTGCCCGCGCCGTCGCAGAAGAAGAACCGCCAACGGCACAGAACGTCGTCCCACGCACGATCGAACGGCGGTTGGCTGCAGATGATGCGGACTTTCATGCCCAGCAGGCAGCGGAGCGCGCGGCCCAGCGCCGCCTCGGGTGCTTCGCCCTGGTCGATCGGCCCATTGGGAAACGTCCATAGTCCCTGGTACGGGTCGGTGGGAATCCTCGCGATCAGCGCCTCATGCGTTCCGCGGGTAATCCGTTCGATAACCGCGCCGGCCATGGCCGGTGGTGTTGGCCTTTTTGCCATCCGGCGAGTCCTCACAGAAAGGGACAATCGCCCCGGCCTCGTTCCTCCGGCGCGAGCCCCGTCGCCATGCCCGCGCCCAACTGGCCGGTCCTGAGGACTGACGATATCATACCACCCGATGCTAGCGGCAAGCAAAGTCCGTTCCCGCGAGGCGACGAGCCGCCGGCAGCGGGGCTCGACCTTCAAGCACTTCCGGCGGCTGCTGGGTTACGTCTGGCCTCACAGACGTTACCTGCTGCCTGCCATCGGCTGCATTCTGTTGATGGCCGTGACCTTCTCGCTCAGTATCGGGTCGGTGCTGCCGGTCCTGACTGTCCTGGTTAAGCCGCAGGGCCTGCACGGCTGGGTCGACCAGCACATCGCACAAGAGCGCTTCGGTTGCGAGTTAGCCGTTTACGACCGGCTTCGCCACCGAAACGTCCCGGGGGTCCCCGGCGGCACGGCGAAGATCCGTTCGCTCAAGACTGGCTCCCCTCTGGCAGAAACGGGGCAGATCCACGAGGGCGATTTCATCCTGGCCGTCAATGGGGTGGCGGGCAATGCCATCCGGATCTTCCGCGAGTTATCCGGTCGGCCAACGTCCTTCAGTATCCAATATCGAGCCGCCAACAGCGAGGAAGCCGGCACCGCCGCCGTGCAGGTGAAACCCCTGGATCTGAAGTACGCCGCCCTGCGCCGTGCCGTGGCCCGGATTCCCGCGGGGGAGAGCCCCGAGCAGCGGTGGCGGACGCTGTCCGTGGTGCTCATGCTGCTGCTGGTCGTTGTCTTCATCGGGAACGTGGCCCGGCTCTTCGCTCAGTATCTCACCGTTCTTGTCAACTCCCGGGCCATCCTCGACCTGCGCCGGCAGATGTACCGCCACGTGCTCAACCTCCCGCTGAGCGAGTTCGCCCAGAGCACCTCCGACACAATGAGTAAGTTCATCCAGGACATGAACGACATCTTCCGGGGGCTGAACAACTTCTTCCAGAAGGTCGTCGCGGAGCCGTTCAAGGCCCTCGGCGCGGTCATCTTGGCCCTGTATTTGAACTGGCAGGTGACGGTTATCGTGATGCTCGGCGCGCCGCTGGCCGTCGTACTGTTCCGCAAGCTCGGCAAGAAGGTTCGCCGCGCAAATCGCAAGCTGCTGATCAGCTACGGGCAGATGCTCGGCCGGCTGGAAAGCACGCTGACCGGCATGCGGGTGGTCAAGGGTTACACGCGGGAGAATCACGAACGCCGCCATCTGTTCAGGATCGACCGCCGGGTGCTCAAGCAGCAGCTCAGGATGGGCTTCATCGAGGCGCTGACCTCGCCGGTCGTCGAGATGCTCGGGTTTGTGGCGGCGGCGGGCGTGATCCTCTATTTCGCTACCGATATCCTGCATCGCCCGGACCGGACGCCGGAGTTCATGACCATGCTCATCTGTCTCGGGGCCATCTTCGATCCGGTGCGGAAGCTGAGCTCCGTTTACCCCAAGCTCCAGCGGGCCAATGCTGCCGCCCAGCGCGTCTTCGAGCTCATCGACAGCCCAAGCGAATACGACCTGGACGCCGGCAAGCCCCGCATCGCCCCGTTGCAGCGCGCCATCGAGTTCGAGAACGTCAGCTTCACGTATCCCAACGCCAACCGCCCCGCCGTGCGTAACGTTTCGATAACGGTGAACGCGGGAGAGATCATCGCACTGGTCGGGCCGAACGGATCCGGCAAGACGACGCTGGTCAGCCTTTTGCCGCGGCTCTTCCCCTTGGATGAGGGTCGCATCCTGATCGACGGGCAGGACATCAGCCAGGTGACGCTGCGGTCGTTGCGGGAGCAATTCAGCCTGATCACTCAGGAGTCCGTGATCTTTCCGGACACGATCCGGGCGAACATCGCCTACGGCCGGCCCGATGCCTCCCTGCCGGAGATCCAGGACGCCGCCCGCAAGGCCTTCGCGGACGAATTCATTCGCGAGATACCGGGTGGATACGACTCGCAGGTCGGCGAGCATGGGGCGACGCTGTCCGGCGGGCAGCGGCAGCGCATTGCGATCGCCCGCGCCATCCTCCGCGACGCCCCGATCCTCCTGTTCGACGAGGCTACCAGCCAGGTCGATCCGGAATCCGAACTGAAGATCCACCAGGCACTCGAGGCCTTCTTGAAGGATCGTACCGCGTTTGTGATAGCCCACCGCTACAGCACGATCAGCGAGGCCGATCGCGTCGTGGTCATGGACGAGGGCCGGGTGGCTGCCGTCGGAACCCATGATCACCTGTTCCATTCCTGCCCGCTCTATCGCCGACTCTACGAGACCCAGTTCCGCCACGCGGGATGAGGGGAACGATGAATGATGAACGATGAATGAGGAACGATGAATCATGGGCGAGACGAGAACAAGAGATGAAGCGCGCAATGCGCAGCGCATGGTGGACTTGTTCCCTCAGCGACTGACCCGCGAGTCGCCCGTTCCTTTAAGGTCATCATTCCATGTTGAGTTGACCCTTGGGCCGATCCGGGTATGCTGCGGCTCGTGACCTTTCGACTGCCCAAGTCGGTTCGCAGTATCCGGCGTATAGAGACGATCGCCGCCGTCCTGACGCATCACGGGTTCGGTCACCTGGTTGACAAGCTTCATCTCGAACGTTTCGTCCCGCTGCCCAAGCGGTGGCGGCGGCCGATCTCACCGGCACGGGAGGCGGAGACGGACGTCAATCTCGGCCGCCGGATTACCAGGGTTTGTGAAGACCTCGGACCCACGTTTGTCAAGCTCGGCCAGATCATGTCCACCCGGCCCGACCTGGTCCCGGCGGACATCATCGCCGAGTTGGTCCAACTGCAGGATCGCGTCCCCCCGTTCGACACTGCCGAAGCACGCCGGATCATCGAGTCGGACCTCGGGTGCCCGGTTGACGACCGTTTTGCCAGGTTCGAGCAGCAGCCCTTTGCCAGCGGTTCCATCGCCCAGGTGTACCGCGCGACCACGACGGCGGCCGACGGCAAGCCGGGGCAACGCGTCGTGGTCAAGGTCAAGCGGCCCGGGATTGAAGACGTGATCCGGCTCGACATGACGATCCTCAGGTGGATCGCCGAGGTCGCCGAAAGGCTCCTGCCCGAACTCAGCGTCTATCATCCCCAGGAAATCGTTGACGAGTTCGAGCGGACCACGCTACGGGAAATGGATTTCATCAACGAGGCCGCCACCATCTCACGGTTCGCCGAAGCCATGGGGCACGACCCGCATTTCCGCATCCCCTGCGTTCACTGGGAATCGACCGGCCCGAGAGTCCTGACGCTGGAGGAGATCCGAGGCGTCAGCGTCCAGAAGCTACTCATCACTCCCGATCCGCGCGTCGATAACCGGCTGCTGGCCGATCGGATTGCCCGGGCCTTCCTGAAGCAGTTCTTTGAGCTTGGCATGTTCCACGCCGATCCCCATCCCGGCAACCTGCTCATTGAGCCCCCCGCCTCGGTCGGGCTGATTGATTTCGGCCTGACCGGGCGGATCGACGATCCCAACCTCGGGCGCCTGGTGATTACTCTGGTCGGTGCCTTCAGCAAGGAGCCGGAGATCATCGTCGAAGTCCTGGCCGACATGGACATCCTTGGAGACCGCACCGACCGCCAGCAGCTTCGACGCGAGTTCTTGCAACTCATCGAGAAGTACTACGGCCTGCCGCTTCACCGCTTCGACATGCAGACGCTCTTCTACGAGATCACCGACCTCGTGCGGCGGAACGACGTCACGTTGCCCCGCGAGTTTGTCCTGTTCGGCAAGGCACTGGTGGCAGTGGGCGGCATCTGCCTCCAGCTCGATCCGGAACTGGATCTGTTGGCCCTGGTCAAGCCCAGGCTCCGGGCACTCGTGGCGGAGCGGATGGCTCCAGCCCGGCTCCTGAAGTCGGCGGCCATCTCCGGCTGGCATCTGCTGAACATTCTCAAGAGCGCCCCGGGCCAACTGCGCGATGTCTCCCGCCGGCTCGCCCGTGGGAAATGGCAGGTCAATATCCGCCACCAGAACCTCGACTACCTGGCCAACGAGATCGACCGGGCCAGCAACCGGCTCAGCTTCGCCGTGGTTATCGGGGCCATCATCATCGGCAGTTCCTGGGTGCTCGGCTCCGATAGCAACGTCGCGTTCCTGGGGGTCCCGCTGTGGGCGTTCGGCGTCGCCGGTTACCTCGTGGCCGGAATGATGGGCCTCGGGCTGGTCATCGCGATTGTCCGCGCCGGAAAACTCTCATGACCGACCGGTTGACCGTCACCCGGCGGGCACCTCGTGGTCCGCCTGGCGGGGCAACCCCGAGCCGGCCTCAATCACAGGTCGCAACCCCGGACCGGCGAGTCGGACGCTTGACCCGTCGCCGGCAGGAATTGAACATACCCCTGACACCGCCCGCCGGAAACCGCCGACGGTTCCACCGCATCCCCGCGGCCCATTTGATACGCGCGGACGGATTAAAGCCTGGGTGTGGGCCTGGTCTTCGTCTTGAACGCTGCCGTCGCCGCCAAGCGTTCAACCCCCGGTGTGCTCCGTATGTCCGGTTCCCGGGCGCCTGGATTGCCTGTCCCCCGACGGTCTCGCCGGCCAGCCACATTTTTGACGAGTTTCCATTTGATTTCGAGGCCATCCAATTCTACAAATGATATGGAAGCTGTCGTGTCCCCTTTCAACGGCCCCGTGTTTCT
>CAZOIA010000159.1:0-12799 GCA_964579675.1 uncultured Planctomycetales bacterium
CACCCGGCCACGAGAGGCCTCCTCTCATCTCAGACACAGCTTCTCCTTGCACACGATGCTCCGCGTACTTGCTCGTGATCAGGTCCGCCAGGAAGCCCGGTCCTGGAATGCCCTTGTCGATCGGCCGCGGCGGGAGCGGCCCCTGGCTCACAGAGCCCTCGCATCGCGGGCAGGCGTACTTGTGGCGGACATAGCGGTTCACGAAGAACTTGGCCGGAATCATCTCCAGCTCTTCGGTCGCATCCTGGCCGAAGACCGTCTTGGACGTCCCGCAGCTCGGGCAGGTCAACTCCTGGTCGGGAGGGTGGATGTCGTGAACGCAACGCATCAGGTGGTCCGGCAGCGGCCGGCGACCGTGATGGCGCGTCCGACGGCGGCGGCGCGGTGCGGGTTCTTCGTCGTCTTCGGCCTCTTCCTCCTCCGTCGGCTCCTCCTGGGGCTCCACGCGCCCGAACAGCAGGCCCTGGTTCGGGTCATCGTAAACCTTCTCGGTGCGATGACCGAAGAGCATCCGCTTCAGCTGCGCGACTTCGTGAAGCAACTCCATAACCATCGCCTGCAAGTCTTCCACATCGGTCGGAAGCGAATCAGGCTTCCGAGTGGAGGTCGCCTTGCGCTTCGAAGGCCGATGTTGCCGTGGGCTGCGTTTCAAGGTTCTGGGATTCGATCCAGGAAGGTCAAGGTCATCCATGACGCCGATGCATTCTTATATCATGATCGATGTGACATGGCAAGAGAAAAACCACGAAAAAAGAAAAAGGTCACGCAGTTCTTCGAGGAACGAAAAGCGGGCGACGTTTCGCGTTCGCCAGATCGATACCTTCCAGGATCAATGCCAGCTCCGCCGCTTCGATTTCGGCGCGATGCGACTTCGACTGCTCAAACGCAGAAAGCCGAAACCTGCCCTTCTCAAGACGCTTGTACCACAGGCAAAGGCCCGACCGATCCCAAAAGAGGATCTTGACACGGTCACGTCGGCGATTGAAGTAGGCGAAGAGATGGCCCGAGAGTGGATCTTCCCGGATGACCTCGCGCGTCATGGCGGCTAGGCCGTCGAGAGAGCGGCGCATGTCGGCGGGAGTCAGGCAGACGAAGATGCGGACCGACGGCGGCAGCATCAGCATGATTCCACCATCGTGATCAGTTGGGCAACGACGGCCGGATCGAAATCGCGCGGCAGCCGAATCATCCGCCCGCAGTTCAGGGCAATCTCGTAGCCGGAAGAGCCTACTCCGAACACCGGTGTGCTGAGCGAACCCACGCCGAGCGCCGTCTTCGGCAGCGCCACTTCCACGAAGGCACTACGCTTACGGGACTTCGGCCCGCCAGCCCCCCGGCTCGCGCGCCGACGGACCTTCTTGGCAACTCCCCTGAGCTGACGCTTCCACCAGGAAAAACTGACTGCCTTGATGTCCTGACGACGACAGAACTCCGCCTGACTCAGCCCACTCTTCTCCCACGCGGCCACCCGCCGCGCCCAGTACTGCGCACGTTCGGACATGGGCATGTTGAACCTCCGATGCCATCATCCTGCATCGGCGGTACCCGGCAAGGTGTGCTTGATCGAACGCTCACGACCATTCAGCATCGCCGCAACCTGGTGGACACGATGACTCAGACAAAGAATCGCATCCGATCGCTCTTGAAGAGTCAAAGTCTCAAACGGTCTCATCGTGGCGGGTGGTGGAATGGGACGAATCAGGCATGGATGCGACAAAAGGCTGGGCGGGATAGGGATCCTTGGCGGCACGTGCTGGGCGATCTGCTCGATATGCTGGAACTGCAGGAACGACAACTCAAGCGGATCACTCGTTGTCTGGATGCCCGCCTTGAAGAACAGGCCGTAGCGGAAGGCATTTCATCAGTCCACATCGGATTGTTCCTTAGGAACACGTATACCATGCTATAGGCGGCAAAACCCAAGCTCATGATGAATGGTAGACGTTTTATTTGGGCACTGGAACAAATCTCATCTCTTTGACGAAATTGCCGTCTGGGCTGAGGCTCAGGTGACTAAAGTTTACCATTTTGCCTTCGGCCCTCATCGATTCGATAGCCTCTCGGGTTTCAGCATCCAGTTCGATCCTGCCCGTCATTTTGCAGACCGCTCGATCACCATCCTTCTGCCAGTCTACATCATAGGCATTCAATAGGCTCATTTGATCGTTTCCATGTTGGTGACTCCCGTCAACTCACGGATGTCCTTGTCCCTACGATTTGCACAAGGGCAGTCTACCACGATGCGGCGGGTGGAACAAGGGGGGACGCGACATCCTTGGCTGCGTAGGTCTTGCCCGATGCGATTATCGAGTGGACGAGGTAGTAAGCTGGACCGCACCCGCGCATGGCGGTTACGGCCTGGTCGAAGTCGGAGAGATCACTCTGCATGATTTCAATGCGGAAATCACACGCCCAGGGGCGACCTGCGATCTTCTGCGGGGAGCGGGCAAGGCAGCGTATCGAATAGCTGATAATCGCTCCGCTGTTCTACAAGAATCCCGCGGGCTTGATCAACATAATGTCGCATTGCATAGGGATAAACGGATCCTTTTTTAATACCCAGAGAATGGTCCAGCAGTACATGCTCAAGGCGTACTGCGAGTAGGCCTGGCAGCATTCGGCGTCTGCCGAAGCCCGTTACCTCCGGGCAAGAAGGTAACCTTTCTGGGCAATTCTGGTCCGATCACTCGGTGCCACATCACACACATGAGGGTTGCTTGGCGACTCATTATTCTGCACTGCTCGTTGTCGTCGCGTATCGGCCTCTTCCCAGATGCTCGTAACCGAATCATACTGACCAAAAGTTGACCAAATCCAAATAGGCCCGAGGGCGCGCCTGCCGCGCAACCAGGACCCGACCAAGAACCTGCGTTTGGCCGTCCAGATGTGCCGTCGTCCTTCGGTCCAGCCTGGCTGGCTGGCAGTCGTGGGATGTCCAGAAACGCGCATGCAGGTATGGGTATGTCCTCCGTAAGTCCATTCGACGAGGCATCCTTGCAGAGCGGAAATCCTGCGTGCTGTCATATTAGCATCTGGGACAATTCCTAATAAGGCCCTGCAAGCAACCGACGGCCGTGACTCTTGAAGCCCGTGTGGCAGCGTTGTAGTATGATGCAGATTCTTGAGTGGCTCAGCTCAGGAGCGTCCATGTGGTGCTCATCCGATCTCTGGAGACGATCAAAGATGCGCTCGGATCCGGTGAAAAAGACTTTGGCAGCCTGGCACGCATTGCCAGCAGAGGATGTTCTCAGACGTCTCGGAAGTCGATCTGAGGGACTCAGTAATGAGGAGGCCAAGAAGCGACTAGCATCCCACGGCCCCAACCGACTAACACCTCCGAAACGTCGTAGCGCTCTGCACCGATTGGCAGCCCAGTTTCACAATGTTCTTATTTACGTCCTGTTGACCTCGGCCGTCATTACAGCGCTCCTTCAGCACTGGCTGGACGCCGGTGTTATCGCTGGCGTTGTAGTTATCAATGCGCTGATCGGGTTTCTGCAAGAAGGCAAGGCCGAAGAGGCGATCGAAGCCATTCGGAACATTCTCTCGCCGCAGGCAACTGTCGTGCGCGATGGTCGACGTATGACACTGTCCGCGGTTGACGTGGTCCCCGGGGATGTGGTTGCGCTGCAATCGGGCGACAAGGTACCTGCTGATCTTCGCCTGTTCAGAACCAAGAACTTCAGAATTGAGGAAGCTGCCCTCACTGGTGAATCAGTCCCTGCGGAAAAGTCGACGCAGCCCATCAAGGAAGAAGCCATTGTTGGTGACCGTAGTTGTATGGCTTTCTCGGGAACGCTGGTGACCTACGGCCAAGGCATGGGTGTCGTGGCAGCAACGGCCGACGATACAGAGATCGGATTGATTAGTGGCTTACTGGCGCAAATCCAGCCCCTCACGACGAGACTTCTTCAGAAGATGTCGGAGTTCGGTCGATTCCTGACGATTGCGATCGTTCTCCTGGCGGTGGGTACCCTTGGCTTCGGGACCCTCGTGCGCGGCAATACAGTTAGCGATATGTTCATGGCAAGCGTAGGCCTTGCTGTAGCTGCGATTCCAGAAGGTCTCCCGGCCATCGTTACAATTACACTAGCGATTGGCGTACAACGAATGGCCCGGCGGAATGCGATCATACGTCGTTTGCCAGCGGTTGAGACGTTGGGGTCGGTAACCACGATTTGCACCGACAAAACCGGCACCCTCACACGCAATGAGATGACGGGCAAGACTATCGCCACGGTGAGTGACTTGCTGGAGGTGACAGGGGTTGGATATGAACCCACTGGCGTTTTTCTTGTCGGCGGTAACGAGATTGCCCTAGCCGACTACCCCGATATCCTTGAGTTAGCTCGTGCGGGCATGCTGTGTAATGAGGCCTCGATCTTTTCAGAGAACAACCGTTGGGAGCTTCACGGGGACCCAACCGAAGGTGCCTTGGTTAGCCTCGCCATGAAAGCGGGTCTTGAGCTAGTCACGGAAAGACAGCGGCTTTCTACCATCGATACAGTCCCATTCGAATCCGAAAACCGCTTCATGGCCTCACTTCACGCGCAGGACGAAACCGGATCGGTAATCTATGTCAAGGGGGCACCGGAGCGGATCCTTTCTATGTGCTCATATCAGCGCAGGACCGGCACTGACGAGCCTATCGATCTGGCTTTATGGCAACAGCTTGGTGATCAGATCGCGAACCGCGGACAGCGCACGCTCGCGATCGCGCGTAAACAAGCTCCGTTTACGCAGGAGACTCTGAATACTACTGATGTCGAAAGTGGTCTTACTATCCTCGGCATTGTTGGTCTCATCGACCCCCCTCGAGGGGATGCCACGAGTGCTGTACGTCGCTGCTCGCGGGCGGGCATTCGCACCAAGATGGTGACCGGTGATCATGCGGCTACCGCGCGAGCGGTTGGAGCAGAAATGGGTATAGGCGACGGAGTCAGAGCGCTTACGGGCGAGGACATCGAGGCGCTCACTCCTGACGAGCTGACAGAGCACGTTGAGGCGGTGGATGTCTTTGCCCGCGTCAGCCCCGAGCATAAGCTGCGGCTCGTCAAAGCACTTCAAGCCAGGGGAGCGATCGTTGCCATGACAGGCGACGGCGTTAATGACGCGCCCGCGCTCAAGCGAGCCGACGTGGGGATTGCCATGGGGTTGAAAGGTACTGAGGTTGCGAAAGAATCGGCAGAAATGGTACTTGCCGACGACAATTTTGCCTCGATTGCTGCCGCAGTAGAAGAGGGACGATCTGTACACGACAATATCGTCAAAGCAATCCTCTTCATTCTCCCCACCAATGCCGCCGAGGCCGCCACGATCGTCGCAGCCGTTCTCCTGGGCCGGATGCTGCCTATCACCCCGCTCCAGATCCTCTGGATCAATATGGTTACGGCAGTCACTCTGGCTCTTTCCCTTTCATTCGAACCCCCGGAGCAGGAGGTTATGAGACGGCCACCTCGCGACCCGCAGGCACCTCTCCTCTCACGCTTCCTGCTTTGGCGGATTGTCTTCGTAGCACTGCTCATGGTATGCGGCGTGTTCGGCGTCTTTCTTTGGGCTAGGACACACGGTGGCTCTGTAGAACTCGCCCGGACTTTGTCCATCAACACGCTGGTGATGTTCGAGGTTTTCTACCTCATCAATACCCGCTACATACGGGCTTCCGTCGTGAACAGGGAGGGAGTGTTCGGGAACAGCTATTCCATCATGGCAATAGCCGTAGTCCTTTTGCTTCAGCTGCTGCTCACGTATACAGGACCGATGCAGCGCCTTTTCGAAACAGTTGCGATTTCCGGCAAGTCCTGGTCTGCAATAGTCATTCTTGGCCTCATCCTTTTTGGCTTGGTGGAACTCGAGAAGACCCTGATACGCGTTTGGCAAAAGAAGGGCTAGGGCCCAGAAGGGAAGGTGATTGATGTATCGCTACACAAAGACTGCTCGTGGCTCTGAATCTCGAAGCGCCTGACGTTGCAGCGGTACGCTACGCAGCTCTTATCAGTCGGATGGCGAAGTCCCAGCGGGTGTACTTTTCTCACGTTGCGAGTTCGCTCCAGATCCCCGAGGAGATCAGGCAGAAACACCCGGAGATTATCGATACGCCCGAGGACGTAGCTGAAGCCAGGATGCGTGAAATCGTGACGGGCACCGCCGACCGGAAGATGATTGCTGCTCGTTCTGCCGGGCTATACGGGTTTCGCCTGCCCCCGCGGGCCAGTAGCGAAACACGGGAGCTCTACGCCAAGGTGGTCAACATAGCCTGGGTGCCGGCATTCGAGAAATCGGGAAACTACGGTGGCCATACGGGCACCGCAGGCCAACGATTTGTTCAAGACTATGTGGCTCCACTCGTTTTTCAGGAGGGGCCGCGATTCCTGCAGGCGGGAAGCCGGCCTTAGTTCGGCTCGAGGCTCACAGCGCAGCCGTCCGCCAGCGTTATAGCTCGGATCCGGCCAGAGCTCGGACAAACCGTAGATTCAATCGGCCCTTTCGTAACCATCTGATCTACAGTAACCTAGTTAAGCCTCAGGCGTTCGAGCGATTTGATTTCTCGCGGCACGACGCCTGGGAGAGGTTCAGTTCGGGTGTGACTCACAATCTGAAGGGTTCCTGCATATGCTTCAAGCGTTACGACCCAAGGACCAATTGGATGAGTCTGAGGTACAAGGTGGCCTGAGACTGCTTCTGTACGACGGTGTGTGCTCGCAGGTCATGGGGGCTTTTACCGGGGGGGCGTTTCTGGTCGCCTTTGCCCTGCTGCTCGGGGCTTCCAATACGGTGATCGGATTACTGGCGGCGATTGGCCCCTTTACCCAGATCTTACAGATCCCGGCTATCTTCCTCGTGGATCGTACCGGCCTTCGCAAGGCACTGGTCGTGATCAGCTCCTTTCTCAGTAGGCTATTCTGGATCGCCCTGGCGATCCTCCCCTGGCTTGTACCGGCGGAACAGCGAATCCCGACGCTGCTGATCTGTCTCGTGCTTTACTTCGGCCTGGGAACCATCTCGGGGTGCGCTTTCAACTCCTGGATGAGGGATTTCATCCCGCAAAAAACAATGGGCAGTTACTTCGCAAAGCGGCTTGCCATTGCCACGGCGACCGGGGCCGTCCTGACGCTGGGGGCCGGATTCGGAATGGAACTGGCGAAGCGCATGGTGCCCAACCAACTTGTGCCCTACAGCATCCTATTTCTGGTGGGCGGTGCGTCCGGCTTGCTTGGCGTCTACTTCCTTGCCCGGATTCCTGAGCCCAGGATGGCTCCGCAGACAGGAAAGGGACTGTTATCTATCCTGGCACAGCCCTTCAAGGAGTTCAACTTCCGACGTCTGTTGATCTTCTTGGGCACCTGGAACTTCGCGATCAACCTGGCTGCCCCCTTCTTCACGGTGTACATGCTGAAGCGTCTCAATATGTCGCTGGCCCTGGTCTTGGCTCTTTCTGTGCTGAGCCAGATCACCAATGTGTTCTTCTTCCGCCTTTGGGGCAGGCTTGCTGATCGTTTCAGCAACAAGTCGGTGCTATCTCTGTCCGGCTCCCTGTTCATCATCAGTATTCTGCTCTGGCCGTTCCTGACGCTTCCCGAGAAGCACTTCCTGACCATCCCCCTTCTGGTAGGGATTCACGTGCTGGCTGGGGTTTCCACGGCGGGAGTGGCCTTATGCTCGGGCAACATAGCGCTCAAAGCAGCTCCACACGGAAAAGCAACCGCATACCTGGCGGCGAACGCCCTCGTCAGCGGTCTGGCGGCGACGGTCGCCCCAATCATCGCAGGAATCGGGGCCGACTGGTTCTCGAAGAACCAGTTGACCCTCGCTCTTCGCTGGACCAATGTCGAATCTGGCGCGGCGCTTTTTGACCTGCCAGCGCTGGACCTGAAAGGGCTGGATTTCCTGTTTGTCATCGCTGCCATTCTGGGGCTCTACGCCATGCACCGCCTGCTGGCAGTTCGCGAGGAAGGCGAAGTGGAAAGTGGTGTCGTCCTGGGTGAGTTCTACGCGGAAGTCAGGAAGGCGGTGAGGCACGTCTCCAACGTTGCAGGCATTCGCTCGTTGCACTACTTCCCGTATGCCAAACTTGAGGAAGTGCCCCGTGATCAGGCTGCGGAAACGCCTGATCCATCACCTGATGGCGGAGAGACGTGAGCAGCCAGTGCTGAGCACAGGGCAGGGAGCGATACGTTTGTGCTGACCAAGAAGGCAACGAATCATGTCCATTCTGGAAGAACTGCATGGGACATTCCGGCTGGCTGATGCCTTCGACATCGCCTTCATTGCACTGTTCCTTTATGCTCTGTCCATGTGGTTCAAGGCTACCGCCTCCCGCCAAGTTCCTGTGGGCATCGGTGTTCTCGCGGTCATCTAACTGGGAATCAGCCCGCATCCCTGTTCGGCGTCACCTTTGCGATCACAAGGGTGAGATCGTCTTCCTGAATACGCTTCTCTCGAAAGGTGTCCACAGCGTCGACAATCGCTTCGCAGATGTGCTCCGCCGAGGAATCTGCGTGGTGCCGCATCACTTCGCGCACTGCCTCCTTCCCGAAAAACTCGCCCCGGGGATTGCGCGCCTCCCAGATCCCATCTGTTCCCAGGAGCATTATTTGCCCGGGTCTCAAGTCCACCGGTCCCTGCTCCCGGAATTGCCAGCCCGGATCGATGCCCATCGCCATGTCGACCCCAGCCAACTCACTGAAAACATTCGACTCAGGGTCAAAGACGATTGCCGGGTCATGTCCCGCGCTAACCCAGCGAGCTTGTCGTGCCCGCGCGTCGATAAGCAGAAAGAACAGCGTCATGAACCGACCGCCGCTCATCTCGGAAGCCAGATGGCGGTTTAGATCACCCATTAAATCCGCCAGGCCACCGAGGTCCCCAGCGCGGAAACGCAGTATCGCCCGTCCGCTCGTCATCAACATGGCCGCCGCGATGCCGTGACCAGTCACGTCCCCAATCACAACGCCAAGCTGCCCTGGCTCCGGTTCGGCGAAGTCCAGGAAATCATAATAATCCCCGCCCGTCTCGTCGCAGTAGATGCTCCGGCCGGCCACGTCCAGGCCCTCGATCTGCGGTGCCCTACCCGGCAGCAGATGCCGCTGGACTTCCATCGCCAACGCCAGGGAATGCTTCATTAGCATCTGGTCCTCGAGCTGCGGCACCATGGCGTTGAATGCGTTTCCGAGCTGCTCAAGTTCGTCACCTGTCTCTATTCGCACTCGCGTCTCAAACTCACCTCGGCCAACACGTTCCGCCGCTTGGGCAAGTTCAGCAATCGGTTTGGCTACGGACCTGGAACTGGATAGCGCAATAATGGCTGCGCCGATCGCCGCGGCCACGGCAACAATCCCGGTCGTGCGAAGCGCGGCGCGCACGCGATCGAGAACCGACCGCTCAGCAACGGCCGCTTGGGCGAGCACCTCTTCATACGGGACGATAAAAACCAGGTATTCGCCTTCGCTAGCCACCGGTCCGTAGACCCAGAGCGAATCGCGGCCCAGATACGGCATGCGCCTCGTGCCTGATCTGCGTTCAGCCATGTCGAGTACAAATTGACTAGCCTCATCACTCTCGTCCGGATCCAGCCACTCACGGTCGAAGGGCGTGTCCCATCGCTCACCCCTCCGGTGAAAGCCTGGTCGTGCAATGATTCGTGGCCGGTGTGCGGATGCTTCTGGGGTCCACTCCAAGATGACAAGTATCGAACGCGCCTCTGTTGAGTAGATATCGGGCATCTCCATAGCCTTGACTAGATCAGAAACGCTCACGTCAAGGGCGGTAGCCCCCGCGAATGAGCCGTCCGGCCAGTGCACCGGCATACTAAGAGTCAGGATGAGTTGTTCCGACGAAGCATCAAGGTAAGGGCCGATCCACGTCAAACGGTCTTGCTGTTTCGCTGCAATGTACCACTCGCGAGGGCGATGGTTGTAGTCCTCAGGGTAGCCACCGTGGCCAGGGAAACTAGTCAGGATGCCGCTTTCCAAGCCCGTCGTTTGCCAGTAGATGAGATCAGCGTACTCGTTGTAGAGGAAGCGATATTCAGCTGGCATTGATGCCAGACGGGCCATGTCGACTGCGACTCTGTTCGTCGAGACCCCTGGGGCCAGCTTGAAAACCTGATCGCTGTAGGTCACGGCGATTGGGATTCCTGGCCTATCTTTGACGAAGCGGTAGTGTTTGGTAGACGGGCCCATGTCCGCCGGTAAATTGACCCCTCGATCGTAGTCCTCCGCCATGCGCACGGCGACTTTCGCAGGCGCCGGAGCGGCGAGGTGCTCCTCCACTTTGCGGGCTTGGGCGCGGAGCGTGTATTCCAAGCCCTGTCTGCGTCGTTGCATGATGACGGCTTGATCGCGAATCCGCTGCTCAAGATGTCCGACTGTTCGCTTCACCAAGGCACTGTGGGCCATAGCGGAAAGGTCGTAGCCGAGTCGTAGCATGCTTCCACGGTCCAGAGCCGCCACAGTAATCAACGGGATAAGCGCGATCGCCAGCAACAGTACCAAGAGCTTCCAGCGAATGCTCATCTCTTCGTCTCCGTGCACACTGGTACTACCCCTGTAACATAGGCCTGCTCGCGCAGCTTACGATCTCAGTTCTGGCCGTCAATCCTGGCAAGTATGCCTCGAGCGGATATGCTTACTGGAGGCCCCAAAGACCGCATCGTTGGAAGCATGTCGCGCCGGAATGCCGCAAAGCTCCGTGTTGTTCACGACCCAAAGAGAATTGTGGCCGAACGGGCGGTGGTCTATGCCGGAGGCAGCGAAGTTGGTATCTGTTTGCTTCAGTACTTCCCCTACGCTAAGGTTGAGGGGGTACCCGCTGGTCAACCTGCGGGATTCGGAACTCAGAAAGCGCCTGATCCGTCACCTGACAGCGAGGACACGTGAGCTGCTAGTCGCCGAGCACCAGTGTAGTGAGCGAACGTGCGGTTGTGCTGATCAAGAAGGCAACGAATCATGTCCATGCTTGAGGATTTGCATCGGGCATTCCGGCTGGCTGACGCCTTTGACATCGTTTTCGTTGCGATGTTCCTTTATGCCCTTTTCATGTGGTTCAAGGCTACTGCGTCCCGCCAAGTCCTCGTAGGCATCGGTATCCTCGCGCTCACTTACCTGATCGCCCGAACTTTCGACATGTACATGACGGCGGCCCTTTTCCAGGCTGCTTTGGCCATTACGGCAATAGCCCTGATCGTGGTGTTTCAAGAGGATCTTCGGAGGGCTTTCTCGCGAATCGCTTTGTTGGGCAAGCTTCCCCGCCTAGGCAGTGCAGGTCAGACCAGTCTTGATTGTGACGTTCTTGTCGAAACGGCCTTTGAGTTGGCCCAGAAGAAGGTTGGGGCGCTCATCGTCATCCGCGGTGACGAACCTCTTGAGCGGCATATCCGCGGAGGTTCTTTGATCGATGCCCGGATCAGCAAAGCATTGCTCGATAGCGTTTTCGATCCACACTCAATGGGGCATGACGGAGCCGTCATCATTGAGCGGGATCGCATTCGCCATTTCGCGGCCCATTTACCTCTCTCGAAGAACCTCAAGGAACTGGGTACACGAGGAACGCGTCACAGCGCCGCACTTGGCCTGTCGGAGGTCTCGGATGCCATGGTAATCGTGGTGTCCGAGGAACGCGGCCAGGTGGGCCTGGCATGGAACGGCAAGATCGAAACCGTCGCCACGGCAACGGAGCTAAAGGGACGCCTGGGCATGGAGCGATTCACAGGTCCGCAAGGCCCACAGCAGCGGATCAGTCTCTGGCATCGTCTTTTAAGGGGAAACACGGGCCTGAAACTGGCCTCCGTCACCCTGGCCTGCCTGGCATGGTTTCTCATCAGCTTCGAAGCCGATACCGTCCAAAAGACGTTCGTGGTGCCCATTGAGTATCGCAAACTCCCGGAGAACATGTTCATCGAAGATGCGGCCCCCACCGAGGCTCGCATCACATTGTCTGGTTTTGAGCGAGCCTTTAATCTGCTGGTACCGGGCACGCTGAAGGCCTCGCTCGACCTGAGCAACGTGGAGGAAGGTCAACAGCAGATTGTTGTCGAGGAGTCTCACATCAAGCTGCCGCAAAACTTGACGCTATTCCGCGTGTTGCCACGAACGCTCTCATTCAGGGTTCATCGCTGGGTAAGATCGAACGTTGACGTTGAGGCTCGGGCCGAAGGTCGACTTCCCGAAAACCTGAAGCTGGAAAGCATATCCGTGTCACCATCGACAGTTCAGATACTGATCTGGGAATCGCAGAAGGCGAACACGAAAAGGGTGTACACCGAGCCGATCGATCTCAGTCGAATCACCAAGACCACCGACCTGAAGCCCAAGCTGGTGTTGCCACAACATGTTCGTGTCGAGTCCGGGAGGGCGCCTGAGGTGCAGGTAAAGGTGAGTGTTGTTCCCATGAGCGATTCGCCGCCGTAGTTGAACCTGTCTCGAGAGCCAGGTATGGAAGCATCGCCCAATCGCGCCCGAGAATACGCGCCGTGTCCGACTGGAGAGCATGCTTATGGCAAGTCACAGACCTAAGCGATCTGATCGCCTGCTGGGCGTGCTGAAAGGGTACCGGAACATCTTCATCGTGGCCCACAACAATCCCGACCCCGATGCCATTGCTGCCGGGTGGGCTCTGCTTTTTCTCGTGAAAGAACGTCTACGCAGACCTGCGCGGCTTGTTGGCCGTGGCCCCATCCTGCGTGCCGAGAACCTCCAGTTCTTGAAGCTGCTTCAACCGCCAATCGAACTCATTGAGGACATAGAAGTTGGACCCCAGATCGCGACCGTGTTGGTTGACTGTGCGGCTGGCTCACTGAATC
>CAZOIA010000160.1:0-12717 GCA_964579675.1 uncultured Planctomycetales bacterium
CCGACGAACGCGGATGAATGCAGGGATACGCCATGAATTGTGGCGAGCCGAAGAAGAAATGGTATTCGGGTGAAAGAAGGGGTCTTTTGAACGTGAACACCAGTTCCCGGATCCCGCGCTGGCCGACCATGGTGGGGACGACGGTGAACAGACCGGCGTCGATCGGCTCGCCCGGGGCCGGCATCCGGTCGAATCCCATTATCTGGAGCAGGGATTTCCCGGTAACGCCCTCGAAATAGCGCTCATCCTCCGGGGAGCGGACGCGAATCCGACGGGCGTCCAGGATCTCCAACTCGCCGGGCGATTCCATTCGCAGCAGGTCGGGCGAGCAGGTCAGGAGATGGCCATAGAGTTCCTTGAGACCCAACTCCGCTTTGATCGCCGGTACAACGTAGTAGGCCACCGGCGGGAGGTTGATGAAGAACAAATGGTCGCCGTCGTTGATCGGCCGCCCGCGGCGGACCACGTCCTGGACGACCAGATCTTCGGCAAGCGTCCCCCGCCAGTAGGCGAAACCGAGGCACCAGGTCAGGGTCCCCGGCCCCAGGACATGGATGACCAGCAGCGCGCCGCAGAACCATCTCAGCGGCCGGGCCGCTCGCTTTCCCGACGGCAGAGTTAGCCCGCCCAGGGCCGCCAGCCCCGCGGTGATCAGCAGGACCATCCCCAGGGCGGGCAGGTAGAGATGGTGGCTGGAGGCAAATACTGGTATCACGGGGGCGAAGAAGCAGCCCATCCAGACCATGGGCCAGAGGAGTTTCCGCGATCGGCCGTAGGCCAGCCAGATGGTGACCAGGATGACGATCGTCCCCGCCAGTAACCCATAGAGCCAGAGTGGCCGAGCGGTCAGGAACATGCGCCCGCCGATCGGCACCACCGGCACGTAAGGGAACAGGGCGATCAGGTAAATGCTGATCTTGTCCAGGGCGAACTTTGGAAATCCCGGGTCGGTCAGGGGCATCAGGTAGGGTTTGGCGGGCAGTGGGAACCCGCCGAGCATGTGCCAGCGAAGAGCCGCGTACGCCGCCAGCACGCAGCCCATCGCGACGTGTTCCCAGCGGACCCAGCGCGGTCGCGTTGTCCCGCACAAGCGATCACCGGCCCAGCAGGCCAGGGGGAACAGGACTGCGTTTTCCCGGCAGCCCAACGCGAGGGCATAGCAGATCACGGTAACGATGCTGGCCGGGGTCACGGTGGGCAACCGCGGGGAGGCCTGCCCGGCCGGGGCCGCCGCGGGGCGAGTGAAAATCGGCTCCGGCCAGCCCGCGTGCCGACCGTACGCCAGAATCCCGGTCAGAAGGAATGCGGTGGCGACGAGTTCGGTCTGGCAGGCGACCCAGTACACGGTCGCCACGTGCCCGGGGTGAATCGCCATGAGCGAGGCGGCCACCATTGCCCAGAACCGTCGCCCGAAGCAGCGCATCGCCAGGGTTCCGACGAGCATGCAGCAGGCGAAATGCCAGCCCATCGAGAACAGGTGCATGACCGCGGGGTTCCAGCCTCCGACCGTGTATTCGACCTTCATGATCCAGAACGCGATGGGCCGAAAAAACCGGAGCCCCGCTTCCCGCCGGCCCCAGAGATCCATTACCTCCCCCACTACCCCCAGGCGCGACGCCTCGACCGCCGAGCGGAAAGACCAATCGTCATGCCGCAGGTGCTCGAAGTGCAGGTGATCGTCCAGGTAGAGGCCGCTGTCGGTGGACCAGACGTACTCGACCACCAGCAGGAACGCCACGAGGGCGGCCATGGTCAGGCGGCTCACCGACTCGGTCCTGGCTGCGCTGGTTTGTGACCCGGTGGTGTTTGCTTCTGCACCTGCGGGAGGTGTCGTCTCGATCATCCCTGAGGAATTCCCTGTCCTGCGACCCAGCGGCTCTCGTGCGGCGTTCTTGCCGTCCCGCGCTGACGGCCCGGAACCCACTTTACGTCCCCGCGTGGCAATGGACAAGCTGCAATAGCGGGAGTGACAGTTCCACGCAGCTCACGCTATTGCTGTACCCGGCTTGGTGCTGGGGGTGTCCCGCTTTCGGGAACGGTTTGGGAACCGGCATGTCTGGCCGCCGCGGGCACCCTGGCCGGAAGTCACCCCGTGAGCTATCGGCCCTTGGGTCGCCCGTCGCCGAGAACGGATGCTTGATCGGACGCTCTGCGAATCGTAAGGTACATTGCCATGGACTCGACCTCGCCCAACTGGCGCTTCTCCACATCGGCGCTTGTCAGCATGCTCCTGGTTGCGCTCTTGGGCAGCTTGTCCGGTTGTGTGGGTGATTGGCCGCCCTCTGGCCCGCTAGAGCCCGAAGACGGCAACCTGGGGCTGGATCCCCGGCTGTTTCCCAACCAGCGCATCGCGGGCGAGCCCAACGATTCATTCGCCCAACCCCTCGACGCCATCTTCGATAGTGCGGGCGTGGCCCAGTTGACGGGAAGCATCTCCACGCCGGAGGACGTCGATGTCTACGCTCTGGGCCCTCTTTCCGCGGGCGACCGGCTCATCATCGACGTGGCAACCCACAACAGCAACCTGGACCCCGCGGTCGCGGTCTTTGACGAGAGTGGTACGCTCGCCTTCGAGAACGACGATCGCGATTTCGACCTCGGGCTGTACGATCCCTTCCTCAACCAGGCGATCCGCCGTGACAGTCAGGTGTACTTCCTGGTCATCGCCAAGGCGCCGCTCGGAACCCGCCGCATGGCCACCGGGTCTTACGAGGTGCTTGTCAGGGTGGTTCCCGGCAGCGAGGTTCCGGCCCCCGCCGAGCAGATTGTGGTTCTCGACTTTGACGGCGGGACGGTGGAGATCCCTTACGACGACATCTACACGGTCGGCCCCTTCGACGCGGCGGACATCTCGCTGGCCTATGCCGGCAAGACGGCCGAGGTCCGCGATCAGATCGTGTCCACGGTCCGCGAGAACTACGAGGGTCTGGCCCTGGACGTCCGCGTCGTGCCGGGCGACCCGGTGCCTTCGCGCCCCAGCGAGTACTCGGCCATCTTCTTCGGCGGGCGGTCTCCGGATGCGTTCGGCATCTCCGAGAACATCGATCCTTACAATCAGGATCCCAGCGACAAAGCGATCGTCTTCACCGAGATGTTCACGCCGCTTCGATTCGGGCAGGAGCTCTCACCCGAGGATCTGGGGATCGCCATCGGCAATGTGGCCTCCCACGAACTGGGCCATCTTCTCGGGCTGAACCACGTAGCCAACGTCTATGACCTGATGGACACCACCGGTGAGCCGTCCACCTTCTGCCTGGATCAGGAATTCACGAGCTCACCGCTCGACGACTCTATCTTCCCCATCGGCACGCAGAACGGTCTGCTCTGGCTGCTGGAGACGCTGGGGCCCGTGCTTTAGAGTACGTCCTGAAGCGGTGCGGGAGAGCTTCTATCCCATCAGTGGATCGACAGGGTGCCGGCCCCACGATGGCTGCGCGGCGCACTCGTGCTCACTTGCCTGCCCCGGCTTTGGCTTTCCTGCAGTGATCCGCGAAAGCCTGGTAAGCCTTCTCGACCCCGGCTTCGGTGAGGTCGTGCCCCGCGATTAGACGAACGCGGGCAGATCGCTTGTCGTCCTTGTCCACGTCCCATCCGCCGATGATGAAGTTGTGACCCACGGCAAAGCGATTGGGTGCGATGTGGGTGCATGCTCCCGGTTCGATCATTTGCACGACGGTCCAGCCGGTTTTGTCATCCCTGCTGATCATGACCGGCAGATCGAACCGCTCCTCGGTCAACCGGGTTCGGTCCTTGAGAAAATCCCACCGCCCGTCCTTGTATCGGCCTGCGATTTTGTCGTCCCGGGGGATCAACACCTGCTCCTTGCTGCTGATCTCGGGCCGGATCCACTTGCCTTTGACCCGGATGCTCCGCTCGTACTGCGGTGCGAAATAAGAGGTGAAATACACCTCGAACTGGGATAGCCCTCCGGTAAATGAGAAATCGAGCCGGGCGTCAATCGCCCCCGGCGTATCGAACGTGTAGGTCATCTCAGCCACGACGGGCCAGTCCTTGGCTTGGGGGAAGTGGATGGTCACATACCGCCGATTCATCGTCACCGTGTGGTCGAGCTTCCGGGGCAGATACTGGGCGCATCGGCCCTTCTCAAGATAGTGCTCAAGATTCAGGAACGCCCTTCCCTTGGCGGTCGGGGAGGCCGTTTCGTCCAGTTTCTCGATCACCACCCCGTGCATGTCACCCACCGGGCGGAGAAGTGCCGTGACCGCCGGCCCCGTGAGTCGCAACGTGTTCGGGTCGAACTTCCATGCGCTGCGATCCTGGACTGCAGGATCTCCCCCCGCCAGCAGCGCAACGAATACACTCGAGAGAAACGGGTTCATGGCTGCGGTCCTCGCCATACCATTCCTTGCGGGCATCGTCCCGGCGAACTCTGATGGGATTGTCCGCCAAGAAGGCCCGCAAATCAACGGCAAAGGGCTGACCCGACCTGATAGACCAGCAAGGCCGCGACGTACGCCAGCGCGGACATATAGACAAACATGAACACCGGCCAGCGCCAACTGTTGGTTTCGCGGCGGACCACTGCGATTGTGCTGGCGCACTGGCAGGCAAGGACAAAAAACACCATCAGGCTGATCGCCACCAGCGGGGTGAACACCTTCGATCCGTCGGGCCAGGTGGCGGCACGGATCTGCTCGCGCAGGGTAGTGGATTCGCCGTGGGCCTGGCCGACGCTGTAGACGATGCCCATGGTGCTGACGAACACCTCGCGGGCCGCGAAGCTGGCGATGACGCCGACGCCGATCCTCCAGTCGTAACCCAGGGGGCGGAGCGCCGGTTCGACCAGACGGCCCAGTGTGCCCGCGAAGCTGTGCTGGAGGTTCTCGGCTGCCTCCTGCCGGCTAATGGCGTTCAACTGCTGCCCGCGGTCTGCGGCACCGGACGTCCTGACCGCCGACCGTTGGGCCTCATACCGGGCTGCCCGCTCCGGATTCCGGGGGTAGCTCATCAGGACCCATAAGAGCACGGTTATCGCGAGAATCACGGTCCCGGCTCGGGTGAGGAACACCTTGCTGCGATCCCACATTACCCGCAGCACCGCCCGCAGTCTCGGCACACGATAGGGAGGCAGCTCCATGATGAACGCCGGTGTGGGCCCCTTGAGCAATGTTTTCTTGAAGACCGTCGCCATGGTCAGGCCGGCGGTGATCCCAAGGAGGTACATGGCAAGCATGACCCCGGCCTTGGTCCAGGCACTGCCCGGCAAGCAGGCGGCAATCAGAACGGTATAGACCGGCAGGCGGGCACTGCAACTCATCAGCGGCGCGACCAGGATCGTGGCCAGCCGATCCTTTGGGCTCTCGATGGTGCGGGTGGCCATGATCCCCGGGATCGCGCACGCGTGACTCGAAAGCAGCGGGATGAAACTCTTGCCGTGGAGACCGACCCGGCTCATGATCCGGTCCATCAGGAATGCCGCCCGGGCCATGTAACCGGTGTCCTCCAACAACGCGATGAACAGGAACAGGATGCAGATCTGCGGGAAGAAGACGATCACGTTGCCGACGCCGGCGATGACGCCCTGACCGATCAGATCCTGCACCACGCCGGGCGGCATCCGGGTGGCAACCAGGTCCTGGGCCCAGCGGACGGCGTTTTCGATCATCGCCATCAGGGGGTCGGCCAACACGAAGATGCTGTAGAACATGCCAGCCATCATGGCGACGAAGCCTACCATGCCCCAGACCTTGTGGGTGAAGATGCGGTCGATCCTGTCACTGGGGGACCGCACGGGCAGCTCGGCCCTTTCCAGACAATCATCCACCAACTCCCCCAACCACGCGTAGCGGGCGGCGGTCACTTCCAGCGACGGGTCGGTGTCCGGGCTGGCTATCAGGCGATCCACCGCGGCGGCCACTGATTCCCGCACCGCCGCAGGCAGACGATCGCCCTGGGGAGGCTGGCCTTCGCTGATCAGCAGGATGGCCGCCCCCTCCGCCGCCGATCCCTGCGCATAGCCGTGAGCGGATATCACCGATGCCATGTGCTCGACTTCCCGCTCGATTGCCTCGGGCATCGACCACTGGCGCCCCTTGGGGGTTGTCCTGTCGGCCGAGCAGGCTACCCTGATGGCCGAGCGGAGAGCGTCCAGGCCCTTTCCGCGGTGACCGACGGTCGGAATCACCGGCACGCCAAGCCGGCGCGACAGCTTGCGCGCATCGAGCCTGTGCCCCGCATGCTCCAACAAATCGATCATGTTGCAGGCCACGATGACCGGCGTTCCCAGCTCGATCACCTGGCTGGCCAGGTACAGGTTGCGCTCGAGGTTGTTCGCGTCCACGACCATCAGGATCGCGTCCGGCTTGGGCGTATCCGCGACGTGGCCGAGCAGAACCTCCCGCGCGATCTCTTCGTCCGGACTGCGAGCGGAAAGGCTGTACGCCCCCGGCAAATCGAGCAGCCGGATCGACCCGCCTCCCGTCATCAACCCTTCCCGCTTCTCGACCGTGACGCCGGGATAATTCCCGACCTTGTGGCGAAGGCCGGTCAGCGCATTGAACACAGTCGTTTTCCCGGAGTTAGGGTTGCCGGCAACGGCAACGAGAAACGTCCGTTCTCGAGCCTTCGTCTCACTGTAGGAAGTGGCGCCCGGCATGGGTGTCCCTGCTCACGTCCTGGTTAATGCCACTTGGCTTGCTTCGCGCTTGCGGAGGCTGAGATGGTAGCCGCGGACTTCGACGTCGATCGGATCGCCCAGCGGCGCGAATCGAACCACACGCACGACAGCACCGGGCGTCAGCCCCATCTCCATCAGGCGGTGACGAATGTCAGGCGGCCCCGTGACCCTTGTGACACGACCCGACTCACCCACGTCAAGTGTGTCGAGCGTGGTCGTTGTTGGCATGGTCAGGCTCGAAGCGGGAAGACGGAGTAACCTGGCGCTACGCTGACGTTACGCGCAAACCGGCGGGCACCGGCTCAACCATAACACAGCGGGCAAGCCTCCGAGACAAACCGAATCTGCAATCCCCCACCTGACAGATAGTGCACTCTCCGTCGGCTACGATGCGGATGGTTTTGCCTTCCAGCAGGCCAAGTTCTCGCAAGCGTTGCGTGTCGCCGTTGCCCCCGCGAATGGCACAGACCCGCAACTCCCTGCCGGGTTGAGCAATAGCCAACGGCAAGCGCCCCAAATCCATCGTAACTCCGCTTCCCAGGATGCCTTACCCTGGACTCGCGAGGCCGATATCCGTTATCATGGCCGCGAATCTTAATTGAGACTCAGTCGCTACTACGCCTCACTATATCGGTTTTGGGGCCCGCGGTCAAGACTAAATGGTGCGGGATCTCACGAAGTTCTTCCGACCTTCCCGAGGTGCCGGCGAGTTTCTGGGGCAGAACGGGGCCGCGTTCGCCGGTCCAAGACAGGTCCCGGTGCAGCACAGAGGTGGTGTGTTCTTGTGACAGCGCACGTAGTGATGTGTTGGCGGACAAGCACGGCTTTCGAGGAGTTGGGGGCGTGTTCCACCGCGCCGGGGGCCCTGGTGCAACCGCTCGTCCTCGTGCCCTTTGGACCTCGGTCCGCCTGGTCTCCGAGGAAGGCGTCAAGGCGGCCCAGGGCGCGTCTTTGTTGCTGACCCGTTTACTCGGCGGACTAAAGCACGCCAGCGAACGGCCGGATGCGCTGGACAAGCTCGCCGATGGTGTACTGCTTTCGGCAATCGACGGGTAGGAAGACGCCGTGGTTGTGGTCGCTGGCCAAGATGATGAGCCGATCGTAGAGCACCCGGTAGCCGAAGTCCTGCGGCTGGTGGCCGACCACAAAGAAGTCAGCCTGGAATGCGTGGGCCAGCCGGTCGAGCAGGGCCGGGGTGTGCCGGCGGCCCCAAACCATCTGGTAAACCATGCCGCCCTCGGACAGATCGAGCTGATCGGCGGGCTGGTGCACGCAGTCGACGTCGAACTCCTCCATGTGGGAGACGTTCGGGAGGGAATGGGAGAACAAGATGCGATTGGGGGACCGGGCGGCGAGTGGAAATGACGCGATGAAGGTGTCGATGGCTTCGAGGACGCCGTCGGTACGAGAGGATTGCAGCACATCCGCCACACCCCGCTCGAAGTCGTCGGTGACCATCCGTCCGCCCTTGGTGATCTCATGATCCTGGAGCTGGGCCAGTTCGTGGTTGCTCTGCAGGAAGTGGATCTGCTCGGGGAAGAAGGCTTTCCACTTGGCAGCGTCGAGCATGAGTTGGACGGAGCGGTCGGGGGCTCCGTAGAACTCGGGCTTCTCGTGGATCAGTTCGTGTAGGATGACGTGCCGGGTCGGCGTGGATTCGAGCTGGCAATGCTTGACGAGCTTCTCGAAGTTGCCGCGGTGCCCGTGCATGTCGCCGGTCATCACGAGCTGGCTGTAATCGGGCAGGGACAGCAGTGAGCCGGCCCGGATGGGGTCGTTTAGGTTGAGCTCCGCGGCGGAGCGGAAGGTGTCGATGGCAGAATCTATGGGCGTCATACGGCCGAATCGCCGGGGGAGGCAGAAACCTTGTCCGTCGAGTCCCGCCGTCCCCTGACAACCGGGCCGGTCAAGGTGGCGTCGTTCTTGTCGAGTATGTGCTGGGTCACCTCGAGGCGGTGCAGCACCTCGCGCATGTCCAGTGGCCGGTCTTTTGGATTCGTCTTGCAGCAATCCATCACCAACCGGCTCAGCGAGGCCGGCACGTTGGGGTTCAAGTCGTGGGGCAACAGAGGACTGCGCGGTGCCATGAGATCGATTCCCGTGTGTCGCTTCTTGCTCGGCATCACCGTCGGGAAGGGCTGGCCCGTGATGGCCCAGTACAAGGTGGCACCGAAATTGAACACGTCGGTGCGCTGATCCAACGGCATTCCTCGCTCGATCTGTTCCGGCGCGATGTAGTCGGGGGTCCCCTGGATTCGACCCTTCACGTGCCCGATCGCGCAACTCTGCCCGAAGTCAATCACCTTTACCTCGTCATCCTCACCGACGATGATGTTGTTCGGCTTGACGTCGGTATGAATGTAGCCGAGCTGGTGCAGGGCGTCGAGGCCGCGGGCGACCCGGGTGAAGATGCCCACCAGCCCGCGGGTGCCCAGGGGGCCGATCTGTTCCAGCGTCCGCCCATCTACGTACTCCATCCGGATGTGCAGTTCCTTCACCTGGAAGAGGCGGCGGATTCGCCGCATCTCGAAGCTTTTCCGCAGATTGGGATGGTTGAGCCGAGCGGAGACTTCAAACTCGTTCTGGGCCTGGATCATGTAACGGTTGTCGTCGGTCGCCCGGCGGCGGACACGCTTCAGGACGAACTCCTCGTTCGTCTGCTGGTTCATCACGAGCCAGATGGAAGACCGCGCACCGGTACCCAGCCGCTCATGGACTATGTAGCCAGGGACGGTGAAGCTCACCTAACAACTCCCAAACAATGGGCAGGCCGCTACACCCCCGACGTAGCCGTCCCGGTGATCGTAGGAGGAGATCGGAGGCGTGCCCCACATTGCTATTGTACGACTCACCCACTGGTCGTCAACCTGGCGACGGCGGTCTGCCGGCGAAACTCTTCTCATCGGTGATACCGCGGCGAAACGTGACAAGTTGCGGCATGTCCTGCAGCGGCTGTCGCCGTTCGACAAGGCGAGGGGCCCGGGCCTAATCCCCCCGGCCCGCCGACGACGACGCGGACGATCCGGAGGGCAGAGCGAGCGTGTCGTTCAGGAAGATCCCCGCCCCCGGAATCCCGCACATCTGACGGAGACAGCGGATCAGTCGCGTTGTCACATGCCACTGGAGGCGCGTGACCTCATTTGAGTGCAATGGGGCCCGGAGCAGGATCCGGACCACGCCCTTCTCGCCCAGTTGTTCTTGGGTTCGCCAGTTGTCCGTCAGTGACCACTTCCCGTCACGCTGGACGATGATATGGGAGTGCTTGGCTCCGGTCTCGGAGTCGCCGTCGCCATGCTGCGGCTCGATGCGGATGGCGCGCCATCGCTGATTGATGGTACCTCCCCGGGCAGGTTGGTGGATCGCTTCACGAAACTGGGCGACGAGTTGTCGGCCGGAGGAGTGATGAGCAGGGTGCACCGGCTGAAACCAGTCAAGCATGGCCGCCCCGACGGTCATCGATGCGACCAAGCAGGCTAGCGTTCGTGCAATCCGTCTGTGCCGGTCCATGGCTCGGTTGGCTGCGAGGCAACAAGTGGGCCCGGTTCCATCCGTGACGCTTCTGCGATTTCTACTGTAGGTATCGGACAGACGCGATGAATTGTCGGGGCTTTTTTGAGAGTTCTCAGGGAATTATGGGTTCCGGCGATTTGAGGCCGGTGACCGCGTCGGCAATACGAGACTGAGAAGGTCGCGGGTCAGTCGCGAGGCATGGCGGGCGACGATCTCGGTTCGGGCCCGAAGGTCGAGGGTGCGGTTCCGCAGATCCGCAGCCAGTTGGCGTGAGGATTCCGCCCAAGAATGCTCGGGCTCGTTTGCGGGTTCGGCAGCGGGCATGCGTTCTCTGACCCAGGTTGCCGCGGCCTGCGGGTCGTGTTTCAAGGCCCCGCGGGCGGCGGGCCGGACGATGATGATTGCCTCGTCCGGGACCTTCAGGCTCTTGAGCAGCCTCAGCAACGCCGCCTCGCTCGCCGATGGGCAGTCCGGATCGACGGTGACGCGAATTCGCCGATCCGGGTCGTCCCGTCTGAATGCCTGGACGGCCCGGCCGACCGCAGCCAGGGTGATAGTCCTGGCCCCCTGCCGAACCCGACCGGCCGGACCCAGGCTGAGCCATAGTGGCCCGGGCCGAAAGATCAGCGTACATGAGGTCTGCTCGGGCGGTATCCGGCCCGGGGCCGGCTCGAGCCACAGCTCGGCGTTGCTGTCCGAGTGGGATTCCGGAAGGGCGACCAGCGCGCTGCCGAAGTCCACCACCGCGATCACCGTCCCCTCGATGTCGGCGGCAATCGCACCGTCCTGCACCGGGAACGAGCCGGCGAAGACCCATGGCAGGGCGTCGAGCGGCTTGGGGGCCGCGGGGGCCGGTTCGGCGAACCGGGCGGGCTGCATCCACTGTTCGATCGGCTCCTGGCGGGTCGTACCCTGGACGGTGTACCGCACCTCGATCTCGACCGGGTCGCCCTCGGCTGGCTGCATCTCCTCCGTCTCGGGGTTGAACCGGATGGGATGCCCTGGGGCCAGGCCAATCAACCCCAGCGCCTGGTAAACATGCAGCGGGCGGGCTTCAATGCGGACGATGCTCTCGTGCTCGCGGACTCGTGGCGAGCAGGCGAACAGCTCGATGCCGCCCCGGCGAAGGATGACGGTGGCATTCACTTCGACCTGGCGGCGGGGCCAATTGATCCGGACCCCCGGTTGGAAGCTGACGATACTGGGCCGCGATGTGGGCGAGGTATCGGCGCCGGGCCGCGTGGCGGCGGCGAGGGCCTCCGCCCGTTGACCGCTCCGCGAACCGGCGGGACGGGTGGTGACCGGCGTGCCGGCTCGTCCCATGGCGGCACACAGCAGGACCGTCATCAGGGCAATGCACCGCCAGCGAGGGAAGAGGCGGGAGGACGAGCCAAGTGGAGGCGTTCCGGTTCCCCTTGGCATTTCAGGCGGGTGAACACCCGCGTTGGCTCGCGGCGTGGGCTCTGAGATGTCAGGGGTTCGGGCCGCGGCTGAACGTCGTGTCTTACATCTCACTTCTGACTTCTCGCTTCCTGTCACCTCTGCATTTGTTTGCGGGCTGCCTCCACCGTGTTCCGCAACAACATCGTCACCGTCACGGGCCCGACGCCCCCGGGCACGGGCGTGATCGCGCCGGCCACCTCGCGCACCGCCTCGAAGTCCACGTCGCCCACGGTTTTCCATACCTCCGTGCCGTCGGCATCGGTCGTCTTCATCCGGTTGATCCCCACGTCGATGACCACCGCCCCGGGCTTGACGTGCTCGGCGGTGATCAGCCCCGGCTTGCCGACGGCGACGACCAGCAGGTCCGCTTGCCGGGTATGGGCCGCCAGGTCGCGGGTGGCAATGTGACACCCCGTCACGGTCGCGAATCGCTGAATCAAGAAGACGGTGACGGGCAGACCGACAATCGCGCCCTGGCCTACCACGACCGCGTTGGTCCCCCGCAGATCCAGCTTCGTCTGGCCGATCAGTTCCACCACCGCCAGGGCGGTGCATGGGGCGATGATCGGCTGATCGTAGAACACCATGCCGATGTTGGCGGGGTTCACGCCCTCGACGTCCTTGTAGGGATCGATCTGGTACTGCAGGGAGGGTGCGTCAATCGACGGCGGCAGCGGCAGATGCAGCATGATACCAGTGACGCTGGGATCGCGATTGAGTTCGGCAATCCGTTCGGCGACGCAGTCGGCGTCGCATTCAACTGGCAGCCGGACGAGATCGTAGTCGATACCCATCTGCTCGCAGTTGCGGGCCTGGGATCGCGCGTAGACCATACTCGCCGCGGGTTCGCCCACCAGCACCGCCGCCAGCTTGAGCCCCCGCCCCCGCCCCGCCAATGCCTCGACCTGCTGGCGGATTTCCCCCCGCATTCGTGCTGCCAGTTGTTTGCCGTCGATAATGCTTGCCGCCATCAGTGCCTCACACGCTTATCTCACCGGTTGGTGGGACGGCGGCGATTATAGATGACCACCCGCCCCGCGCCGAGCCGGTCAGGGGTAGCACGTTTCAAGCGGGGTGCATGACACTTTGGGCGGCTTGTTGGAAGGCGCCGCCCTCAGGTGTTTCCG
>CAZOIA010000161.1:0-12682 GCA_964579675.1 uncultured Planctomycetales bacterium
CTGGTCCTATGACCCGGAGGGGCTGACTCTCAGCTACAGTTGGCGGCAGACCGGGGGGGCAGCGGTCATGCTGGCCAACCCCAACGCGGCGATTACCTCGTTCGTGGCCCCGATGGTCACGGCCGACATCCCAGTGACGTTCGAGCTGACCGTCACGAACCAGTGGGCCAGCGACACCGCCACGGTCACGGTCACGGTTACTGATACCACGCTTCCCCCGGGCACCCCGGTGGCGGATGCCGGCCCGGACCAGACCGTATCGCCCGGAGCTACGGTGACCCTTGACGGCTCGGCGAGCTACGATCCCAATTCACTGGAACTCGATTACTCCTGGAGTCAGATCGCCGGGCCGCTGGCTACGCTGGCGGACAGCATGGCCGTCACCACGACCTTCGTCGCCCCCGACGTTCTGAGCGACACGATCCTCACTTTCCAGTTGTGGGTCTCAAACGGTCCTGAAAGCGCTACTGCCACCACCAACGTGCTAGTCCAGCCCAGCGTCACTCCGCTGACCGCCAGTGCCACTGCGGATAACCAGCAAGTGGCTGCGGGCGACAGGACAACGCTGCGCGCATTGGTCGAGGGCGGGACTTCGCCTTACGTCTGCACATGGTCGGTGCTGACCATGCCCTCCGGCGCGAACGCGTCGATGGTCACCATCGATAACCCCGCCTCCCAGGACACCGATGTCGCGTTTGCGATGGATGCGTCCGAGGGAGACTACTCCTTCGGGCTCCAGGTCACAGACGCGGCAGGAGGCATGGCCGGCGATGCGGTGACGATCAGGCTGGAAATACCGACGATAGTCACCGACGACCATCCCAATAGCGCGCCGGGAACATCCGTCGCAGCGGACTGCGTCGCGATTGACGGCATGATTGACCCCGGCGGGGACTGGGACTACTTCCAGTTCGGCGCCACCGGCGGCTATTCCTACGTCATGGAAACCTCCGGCTCAACCGACACCTACATGTACCTGTACAGCACGAACGGGACCACCGAACTGACCCACAACGACGATGGCGGAACCGGGTACAACGCCAGCATCTCCTGGGATTGCCCATCCTCCGGAACCTACCATATCGGGCTCCGCCACTGGTCCTCTGGCGGCACCGGGGCCTACCAGTTGGCGGTGTGCGTTGACGATGACCACGGCAATTCCTGGTCGTACGCCACCCTGGTCAACACCGACGGGTCCGCGGTATCCGGCAATATCGAGATACCCGGGGACGTCGATTTCTTCCGCTTTAATGCCGAGACCGGTGCCAACTACGTTATGGAGACCTCCGGCTCAACCGACACCTACATGTACCTGTACAGCACGAACGGGACCACCGAGCTGACCCACAATGACGACGGTGGGGTCGGCCTCAACTCCAGGATCGCCTGGGATTGCCCGGCCAGCGGAACCTACTACGTCAAGATCCGCCACTACTCCTCCAGCAGGACCGGAACCTACGCCCTGAGCGTTACCGGGACGGTCGCGGTCGATATCTCGGCGGACTTCCACAACCCGACCATCGTCATGAACGGCTGCTCGGTCACGACCTACGGCACGTACTACAACAGTTACTATGGCGACAGTTGGCGGATGCTCTTCCCCAACAGCAGCTACTTGTCGGCAAGCTTCAACCTCGACTTCGTGCCGGGCACGGTGATGCTGCGGGTCACGCACCTCTCTTCCGGCTCGTCGGGGTGCCCCGGAGGCGGGTATTCCCCGGTGGATTTCCGGATCAACGGCGTCGTGTTCCTCGACGACTACGACGTTGCCCAGAACCATGGCGGCTCGCACAGTTTTCAGACGGATGAGTGGAACATCTCCAGCTACCTCCGGACGGGCTCGAACTCGATCCTGATAGAACTCGAGAGTTCCTGCACGCATTATTGGATCCAGATGCTGGAAGTCACATCGCAATAGACCTCGGAGTCTGCGTTTAACGCGAGGGAGGCCGCCCGGACTCGTGCCCGGACGGCCTCCTCGCCATCGACGGCGATTCTGACCGGGTGGCCCCGACTCCGATCGCGCTGAAGCGTACGGCTCGGAGGTCGGCCGTTGCGGCGCTGCCGGCTCACGGCCGGCTACTGACCGCCTTTCAGTACCGTCCCTTGTATTGATCGGCCGGGTACTTCCTGGCGTTCTTGGCCATTTTCGCATGGAGGGCGGAGGTGATGTCGAGGTTGACGGCGTTGGCGAAGGACAAGGCGAATGCGAGGATGTCGGCGAGTTCCTCTGCGACCGCGGCTTTGGCTTGGGGGTCTCTGACCTGTTCGCGCGAGGGGTCGTTCTTGACCCAGCGGAAGTGCTCCATCAACTCGCCGGCCTCGGTGGCGATGGCCATCGACAGGTTCTTCGGGTCGTGAAACTGTTCCCAGTCGCGCTCGCGGATGAACTGAGCAATCTCGCGGCGGAGTGCTGCGACGGTTGTATCCTCATCAGTAGGCACGCCGGTTCTCCTCCGTGGCGAAGTCACTTGCGAAAGCTGCGGGTCAGTCTGTGACGGTTACCAACGACTCACCGGGGACGAGGAGCTGGTAGAGGCTTGCGATATCTTCCGGGGCCAGGCGGACGCAGCCCATCGAGACGTCCTGCCCGATGGTCTCCGGCTCGATCGTTCCGTGGATGCCGTAGCCGAACTGGCCCAGCGCGTCGCCTTCAAACCCCGCGAGCCCGATCCAGTACTCGCCGATCGGGTTCTGCGGGTCGTCCGCGTACCATCGTTTGCCGGTCCGGGGATCGGTCCAGCTCGGGTTCTTCTGGCGGTTGGCGACCTTCCACCAGCCGGTCGGCGTGGCGCCGTTGGCCCCCAGGGCGACCCGGTACGTGCGGACGTACACGTCCTGCAGATAGACGTGCATCAGATGATCCGGCCTGGTAATGGCGGCGTGGAAAGGCCCGTGAACGACCTTGAGTCGCTTGCCGTCACGGATGAAGTGCTTGTTGGTGATGCCGTTGATCCGGGCCAGGAAATCCTCGCTTACCTTGAATTGCCTGGCGATCTTGCCCAGGGCATCGCCCTTCTGCACGACGTAGTGGTCGACGAGCGGATCGTCCTTGATCGCGCCCCGGGAGAAGATGGTCCGGTCGGCCAGGTCGGCCAGCGTCTTGCGGGCGCGTCTGGCCTGGTCGGGGGGCAGGGCAGCATGGAGAGCACGGTTGAGATACGTGCGGGCGGTGAGCAGGCCGCCGCGCTGGCAGGCCTTCAAGCCGGTTTGGAAGTCAGCCTGGGCCTGGGCGGGGTCGGCGGTCGCTGAGGGCTGCGAGGTCGCGGGCCGGGTCGCAGCCGGCACCACTGGCGGGAACGCGGGGCCGGGACCTGCCGACGGCGGCGGCGTAACCGACGCAGCAGCGCCCGAGGGCAAGGTGGCCCTTCCCGGCGGCACGAGTGGCCGGAGTGCAGGCTCGCCGCCATCCGGCGGGACCGTGCTGGTGAGGATCGTCGGAGAATCGTCCGAGGAAGGGGGTTCCCCTCGCGGCCAGACCCAGACGACCACCACGATCGCCAACAACGCACCCACGCTGACGAGTGCCCTCATTCTGCGGTAGCCTGATCGCCGACGAGCCACGTGTGTACCCCCGCGAGATCTCCACCAGGATGGATCGACAACCGGTCGACTGGGACAAAACGAATCATGCGCCGGCCCTCAGAATACCGCGCCCCGCACGCATTGCAAGCGGCAATCCAGCAGGCTGCCCTGGAAGGGAATCCCGGTTGTCGAACTCGGGAGATCAACAGATGGGTCAGCGGGTGAAATGTCTTACGGCGGCGTCAGTTACGAGCATGTCAACCCGCATGTCGTGCTCTTTGACCGGCACCTGGTCTACCACCTGGTCCTCAAGGGCGAGCCCGCAAGCCGTCCCGTGCCAGTCGTCGTGGGCCAGGAAGCGATCGTAGAAGCCCCGGCCCCTGCCGATGCGGTTCCCGTGCAGATCGAATCCCAAGCCGGGCACGATGACCAGGTCGATGTTGGACAGCGGGAGTGGCGCTCCCTGAGCCGGTTCGCGTAAGCCGAGCGGCGATTCACTCAAGTCGTCCGACAGCGAACGGATCTCGATCGGGAGCATCCGGCGCTGTTCCCAACTGACCTTGGGGGCGAGTACGCGCTTGCGATCACGCCAGGCATGCAGAACCAGGGAGGTGGTATCCACTTCGGTGGGCAGGGACAGGAAGACCATTATGATTTCGGCCCGGCGGTAGGCACCGGCGTCGGCGAGTCGAGCGCACGCCTGGATCGACCGCTCGTGCAACTGGGGGGGGAAAACGGCGGCCATGGCGGCCCGGAGCCGTTGGCGAAGCTCCCTCTTGGTGACATCGGTTCGCGGTTTCGCTTCTTCTTGCGTCACGGTGAGCCTTCCACCCCTGTCTCCGGGTCCGGTGGTCCGGTCCTGTCGGACGGACGGTCGGGGCCAACCCGGCCGCGGACCCTGGCCAGGTAGGCCCGGATGTTGGCCTCGTGGCCCCGGTCCGTCGGGACGTAATAGGTTCTATCGACCCCCAGGTAATCTTGCTCCACAAAACCCTCCTCGTAGTCGTGAGCGTATTTGTACCCTTCGCCATGTTTCAGGCGGGCAGCACCGGGGTAATGGCTGTCCTTCAAGTGCTTCGGCACGGGCACGGTTCGCCCCTCGCGCACGTCCTTGCCCGCGGACCAGATCGCCTCGGCCGAGGCATTCGATTTCGGGGCGGTGGCCACGTAAATCACCGCCTGGCTGAGCGGCAACTGGCATTCCGGCACGCCCACCAGCATCGTCACCTGGGCCGCGGCGTTGGCAACCACCAGCGCCATGGGATCGGCATTACCGACGTCCTCCGCCGCGCAGATAGTCACCCGCCGGGCGATGAACCTGGGGTCTTCGCCGGCCTCCAGCATCCGGGCCAGCCAGTAGACCGCGGCGTCCGGGTCACTGCCCCGCATGCTCTTGATCAGGGCGCTGGCGGCATCGTAATGCTCGTCGCCGCTCCCGTCGTAGACAATCGCCTTGCGCTGGATCGATTCCTCGGCCACCGCCAGGTTGATGACAATCTTGCCCTGCGCACCGGCAGCGGCGCTATCGAGTTGGGAGAGCACCGCCACCTCCAGTGCGAGCAGGGCCCGGCGGGCATCGCCGTCGCTGGTCACGGCCAGATGCTCAATTGCCTCGGGCGTCAGCTCGATGCGATATCGGCCAAGACCTCTTTCCCGATCGCCGGTAGTGCGATTTAACAGATCGCGAATGTGCTCGATGCCGAGGAGTTCGAACTGGAAGATCTGGCTTCGCGAGATCAGCGGCGAGTTGATGGTGAAGAAGGGGTTCTCGGTCGTGGCCCCGATGAGGATGATCAGCCCGTTCTCCACGTCGTTGAGCAGCACGTCCTGCTGGGCCCGGTTGAAGCGATGGATCTCGTCGAGGAACAGGACGGTACGCTCACCGGCATGAGTGAGTCGCTCCCTGGCCCGGGCCAGGATCTGGCGGAGCTCCTTGACGCCGATGCCCGCTGCGTTGGCTTGCTCAAAGGCTGCCCGGGTATGCTGGGCGATGACGTGGGCCAACGCGGTCTTGCCGGTGCCCGGCGGGCCGTAGAAGATCGCGCTGGACAACCGATCCGCCGTGAGCAGCCGCCGAAGCAGCCTGCCCTCGCCGACCAGGTGCTCCTGCCCCACGAACTCGTCGAGCGTCCGTGGCCGCATACGCACCGGTAGCGGCTGAACACGACCAAAGGCGGCCTCACGTCGTTCGGTGAATAGATCCATGGGCGAACTGCCTGTCGCGCCGGAAAGGCCCCGCTGGAGTATACCATTGTAGTGCTGCCCCAAGCTTTGGCAATGAGTCTTTCCCGTAATTCATCATGTGGGAATCAGTGTTGGCGACCGGAGGGGTACGCTTGGATGGCTGAAAGCGGACCGCTGAGCGCTCTGTTCCTGGCAGCGGGAATGGACGTCGCCTACACACTCGATTCGAAGACGGGCTGATCCTCTTGGGCATGAGAAGCGGCGTCGGTTGCCGTTTGCTGGGCGGCTTTCCAGGTGGCCCGTGCCTGCTCGAGTTGTTCCTGGGCCCGGCTGTACGCCCCTCTGGCCTCCACCGCCTCGGCCTGGGCGGTGGCGACCCGCTGGCCGGCTTCCTGGGCTTCTTCGGCCGCCCGCTGAAAGGCAGCCGCCCGGGCGAGCTTGGCCTCCACCTGCTTATTCGCCTGGTCGATCCGGTCGAGAAGTGGGGCCACCCCCTCCAGCGCCGACAGGAGCTTCCCTTTGATCTCAACGATTTCCTCACGCAGGCTGCTGGTGGTCGGTCTGGTTTGCGATGGCGTGGGGCAGGGCTGCGAACCGGCTCGGTCCACGGGGGCGACGGGCATCTCAGGCGGTTCGCCAACCCAGGTCTCTTCTTGCGCCCCCACCGCATCTTCGGTGGTCCCCACTGACGCTTCGATCGAGTCGCCCATTGCGTCCAGTTCGGCTGTTACTTCCTGAAGCGCCGAGGCGATGGCTGTGGCCTCATCCTCGGTGGTGGTCAAGTCCTCCGACAGGGGCTCGGTGGCGGTTTCCAGCGACGGGTCAGAGGCGGCATCGAGAGGGTCGCCGGCAGTGCCGATATCGGCTGAAGGCTGCGGTTCGGCGGGCGGCTCGGCATGCACAACGGGGGCAGGGGAATCCGATCCGTTTTCCGCAGCACCGTGGTCAAGCTCAGCGGCACTATCGTCGCAGGCTGAGTCCTCGCCAGTGATCCGGTCCAAATCGCCGGCTGCCTCGGCGAGCGCCGCCTGGACTGAATCCACCTCGGGCTCATCGGGTCCTGTGGCTGCGGCATCATGCCCATCAGCTCCGGTGGCGCTGGCTGCTTCACCCGAAATCGCGTCGGGCTCATCTGCGGCGGAGTCACCGGTTGCCGCGGGGTCAGCCCGCTCGGCCATGGCTGGCTTGACCGGATCGATTGCCGCCTCGTCAGTTGCAGGGGTATCCTCCGACGTGCTCGGCGACGACACGCTCCCCGTTGCCTGGGTGAACGCCCTGCCCAACTCCTCGGCATCGGGAACACCCGAGGTTTCGATCTCGTCAGCTACGTCCTGATGGAACTGTTCGCTCTCTTGTTGGATCGATTCCATATTGATTTCACCCCTGGCTTGAGGGAAGTCCGCATCCATTTCCGCGATCGCCGCGGCGGCGGCGGGGTTCAGCCCATCGCTGAGGATCGTTCGCATGTCCTCGATGTCTGCTGCCGGCGGATCGGTCTGACCAATGCCTTCGGATTGGATCCGGGCCAGCTTAGCGTCCAATGCTGCGACGACGGGGCCAGTCGCCCCCGCCCCGAACCGAACCACGAGTTCCAGCTCCGTCCGCAACGACAGCAGCGTCTCATGGTCTCGTACGGTGACCGGCGTGATGACACCCCGACGCACGATCTGGTACGTTTGGGGAAAGCCCGCCACCGTCAACTCCAAACCCGCCCGGAACTGGAGGGAGGCAATCCTTTGCCGACGTCCGTCTCTAGCCCAACTCTTTGCTCGCCTGCCGGACCCCGCGGCGGTTGGCGGTCAGTGCAAGACCCATTATTGATTATCGACTTGCCGGACGCCGGGCGTAACTCTCAATGACCGGATATCCGTCCCGAGGCAGGTTATCGGAGCCTCTGCCGGTGGTACGTTCCTTGCCCTGCTCGCTTCTCTTTTTCTGCGCGTCCGCTGCATCTCTCCTTCCCTCAGCTCAGCGGTTGGGGCCAACGCTGGTACACGGGTGCGGAATCCCGGCGCGGGGTGCGGATGAGAACCCCGGTCGGGTGCGTGACAGTCCAGGCGGCGGGCCGGAGGAAGCCCTATGCTGCCTCGGCCAGGCCCCGGCCCAGAAGGTGCGAAGGTGCGAAAGTGGAAAAGGCACGTCGCAGCCGGTGTTTTCTCACTTTCTCGCATTGGCACTTGTTCGCGGGGCGCGTCAGGCCATTCCGGGAAAGACGAGGACCCGGCTTTCTGGGAGCCCCGCCGATTCCGTCACGGACCTACCCCGGTCGGGGCGAGGGCAAACCCCGCGACATGTTCGTCCGTATGATGTAAGATAGGGCCGCCGTCGCCCGGCGGCGGGCGGCGGGCTGAGCTTCACAGGTACCCGTAGTCCCTTGCCGAAAACCGTGGGATGGAGATGGAATTCGCGCCATGGCGCACAAACACCTGAAAGAATCGATCGAAGCCCAGACGGGGCTCTCCAGCCTCCTGTTGATCGCCACCCTGATGGGCGGCCTGCTGGTTCTGAACTCATTCATTGCCGGGTGGGTATTTGACGAACCGGAGATTCCATCCGCCTTCGCCCTGGCCGGCGCGCTCTTTCTGGGGGCGCCGCTGATGATCCACGCCCTCAGGCACCTGGTGCACGGGCGAATGCACATGGACGAGTTGGTCGCGCTGGCAGTTGGTGCCGCCATCGCGATCGGGCGGTACCAGGAAGCGGGGGTGATCGCGTTCTTTATGATCATATCGACCCTGATCGAGACCCGGACGGCCTTGGGTGCCCGGGCGTCGATTGAGTCTCTGATCCGGCTCACTCCGACGCGGGCCCATCGGCTGAACCCGGACGGCAGCGAAAGTGAGGTCGAGGCCAAGCTCCTCGCCCCGGGCGACCTGATTCGCGTCCGCCCGGGGGACAACATTGCCGCGGACGGCGTCGTGGCGGCGGGCTTTTCCACCGTTAATCAGGCCACCATTACCGGCGAATCGCTGCCCGTGGACAAGAGCGTGGACGACGAGGTGTTCAACGGCACGAGCAATCTGACTGGCGTCCTGGACATCCGCGTCACCAAGGCGGGGCGGGAAACCACGCTGGGCCGGGTGCAGTCGCTCATCCTCCAGGCGGAGAAAACCCGGATTCCGCTCATGCGGTTGATCGATCAGTACGCCGCCTGGTACACCCCGACGATCCTCATGCTGGCGGGTATCGTGCTGTTCTTCAAGCGGGGCAGCGACGACGGGATGCCGCGGGCGATCACGATGCTGGTGGTGGCGTGCCCGTGTGCGCTGGTTCTGGCGACCCCGACGGCGATGGTGGCGGCGCTGTCGTGTGCGGCCCGGCTGGGGATCCTGCTGAAGAACGTGGTGACGCTGGAGGGGGCCCGAAACTTGACCGCGGTGATGTTCGACAAGACGGGCACCCTGACCACCGGCGAGTTGGCCGTCACCCAGATGAAGCCGGCACCGGGCGTGGATGGCTCGGAGCTGCTTCGGCTGGCCGCATCGGTGGATCAATTGTCCAAGCATCCCAACGCCCGGGCCCTGGTGGCAGTGGCGGCCAAGGCCCGACTGTCCCTGGCCAAGCCCCAGAGGTTCGAAGAGGTTTCCGGCAAGGGGGTGGCAGCGGCATTGGGCGACCAGGAAGTGCTCGTGGGCCGGAGTAGCTGGCTGGCGGAGCGCGGCGTCGATCTCAGCTTGCTGAACGATGCTGCGTTCACGGAGCCCGAAGGGGTGAGTGTTCTGTACGTGGGTAGGGCGGGCAAACTCATCGGCTGGATCGGGCTGGAGGATCGCACCCGCGAGGAGGCCCGCGAGGCGATCAACGAGCTCCGCGAGCTCGGCGTCCGCACCCTGACCATGGTGACGGGCGACAAGCTGTCGGTGGCACACCGGGTGGCGAGCGAAATGGGCTGCACCGACGTCCATGCCGAAGTCCTGCCGGCCCGCAAGCTTCAGCTCGTGGACGAACTCAGGGCCAAGGGGCATCGGGTGGCGGTCATCGGGGATGGGGTCAACGACGCGCCCGCGCTGGCGGCCGGCGACCTGGGCGTGGCGATGGGGGCCGCCGGCAGCGACGTGGCCATCAACTCAGCCAGCATCGCCCTGATGAACAACGATCTTCGCCGCCTGCCGTTCCTGATTCGCCTGTCCCGCGCAACCACGAAAGTCATCTGGCAAAACCTGCTGTTCGGCGTCTCCTACATCGTGGTGCTCGAGGTGCTGGCGGTGATGGGTCTGATTCCCACCATGCTGGCCGCCTTCTTGCACATGCTGGCCAGTGCGGTGGTGATTTTCAACTCAGCCCGGCTGGTGCGGTTTGGCGAGGATATCGAGTCCGCGCCGCTGAGCCCGACGAGTCAGCCGAGCCCGAGCCCCGGCACGCCTCCCCCACCGGCGGCGGCACCGGTGCCCGTTTAAGTGGGGACGGTTCGCTGGGCGGCGTCTGCTGAACGCGGCATGAGTCGTACATGACCACCATCGGGCCTGGAATCGCCTGCCTTCGCCACACTCTGCATGCCGGTTACAACCGGCACCAACCGCGGGGAACCTGTCGGGAGCATCCTCGCCGACACCGCTGGGTATCGGACCTGCGTCACTTCCGCAGCAGGAGCGTTTACCTCTGCCCGCATCCGATAAGGACCAGGCCGGCAACAATCCTTGCCGTTGACGGATTCCGCCCTACGCGCTAGTGGAGCGCCCTGCCCGGGTGGACGATATCACCCACGGAGCTACCAATCTGCGCATTGGTGAGGTCGGTCGTATCACGCGCCGGTCCCGGCTCTAATATCGGGCTTCGCGGGGTGAAGCGAATGGATCTGGCTACCGCCATTGGACTGCTGGCTGCGGCCGGCATGCTCGTCTGGACGCTCTGGAGCGGCTCGGGCGGGGCGCTGAGCACATTCTGGGATACGCCGTCGGCAGTACTGGTCCTTGGCGGGTCACTCTTCGTGGTGCTGACCACTCAGGCCCTCGACAAGTTCCTGACGTTGTTCGGGGTGCTCAAGCGCAGCTTCTTCGTCAAGCGCCGGACCGTCGCCCAGATCATCGAACAGATCATCAAGCTGGGCGAGCTGGCCCGTCGCGAGGGCGTGCTTTCGCTCGAAAATGCGCTGGGCGACGTGGAGGATGAGTTCCTGGCCAACGGGATCCGGCTCGTGATCGACGGGACCGCCGCCGGCGAGATCGAGCAAATCCTCGAAGCGGAACTGGAGGCCATGGACGGACGCCACAGCCAGGGCAAGGGCATTCTGGACACCTTCGGCAAGTACTCGCCGGCCATGGGCATGATCGGAACTCTCATCGGGCTGGTGGCGATGCTGCAAAGCATGGACGATCCCTCACAGATCGGTACGGGTATGGCGGTGGCGCTATTGACCACGATGTATGGGGCGATCCTCGCCAACATGCTCTTCTTGCCGCTGGCCGACAAGCTCAGTTACCGTCACGAAGAAGAGATGCTGCTGAGAACCGTGATGCTCCGCGGGATCCTCTCCCTGCAGGCCGGTGACAACCCGAGGGTCACCCAGGCCAAACTCTCGGTCTTCCTCCCGGTCAACCTTCGCGATTCGATCGAAGGTCCGGGCGGCCCCAAGAAAGAAGAGTAAGACGCCGATCGACAGCGTGGTCAAGGCAATCGATGGCCAGAAGAAAGAAGAAACAGGCTCCAGCAGGTGCGCCGGCCTGGATCGTTTCCTACGGCGACATGATGTCGTTACTGCTGACCTTCTTCATCATGCTCGCCTCGATGGCCAACTACGATGACGTCAACGACCGGTTCATGGCCGCCATCGAGTCGATCCGCAAGGCTCTGGGGATGCCGGGCCAGACCGGCAAGAAGATCGATCCTTCTGTCGATTTCCACTCTCTTGTGAAGAAGCTGGAGTCTATTACCAAGCCCGACCAGCCACGGGACCGTGGCGATTCCAGCGAAGAGGGGATCTACGGCAAGCACTTCCGATTGCGGCGTATTCGGGACGGGATGGAGATCACGCTCGGGGGCCCGATACTGTTCGAGCCGTTCTCCGCGAAACTCACCGGCCCGGGCAAGGCATCGCTCGGGCAAATCGGCGATGCTCTCAAAGGACATCGCAACAAGGTCGAGATTCGGGGGCACGCAGCCGAAGAACCCCGTCCCGCCGACTGGACCTACGAGGATGCCATACAACTCTCGTTTCAACGGGCGAAAGTCGTCGCCAACGAGCTCATCCTTCGCGGCACCGATCCGAGGACTCTAACCTGGGTCGCGGTCGGGGCCAATGAACCGGTCGCCCGCGGCGTGTACGACCAGAGCCGGCGGGCCCAGAACCGGCGGGTGGAAATCATCGTCCGCGAATCGCTGATCGACGACTACCTCGGGCAGGAGCCCCTGCAGGACATTCCTACGACCCAGCCAACCGAGATGTCCGCCCCCGCATCTTCCGTCTCGCCCTGATGCGGCGGCGCTTGCGGTTTCGCAACCCGCTTCCCTTCAGGTGACGGCTGAACGGCCCGGGCGGCCGGGACCGTTTCTCGGACTATTCGCGGACCGCGGGCGGACTCCCGGGACCGGGCGGTGGCAGGCGTTCCTCCCTCGGCTCGTAGCCGGGCAGGTCAGGCAGGTTCAGCCTGCTGGCAGCGAAGTTCCGGTTGAGACGGATATCCGAGAAACTGGCGGTGATCTTGTTGCCCTGTTCTTTTTCCACCGTCTGGACGCGAACGGGCAGGTCAAGCTTGCGGTCGATGTAGAAGTGGACTTTGCCGTACTTCTTGTGCATCTCCGTGCCGGGCAGGGGCGTGCATTCGAGGTGATCGGTGTTCTTCGGATCCTTGGGCGCCGGAGAAACCAGCTTTACGGAGAAGTGGCGGCGGATCTCGTCTTTCTTCTGGCCAAAGGGCAAGGGGAAAGGGCCCTTCCCGATCTGGAATACCTCAACCTTCTCTCCAGGCCGAACGATCTGACGCTTGATGATCGTCCTGGTTTTCTCGCGGGCTTCGATGTACCACTCACCGTCGAA
>CAZOIA010000162.1:0-12515 GCA_964579675.1 uncultured Planctomycetales bacterium
GCGGAGTGTACGTAAGGCGCGTGACCTTACTCTCCAATTCAGGCTGAACCAGCACAATATCTCCTTCCCACATTCGGGGCAGATGCCGCTCACTCACGCCACAGACGATCATTACGCTATTCTCACTGTGGGACATGGGACGGTGAACCGCTGGTTGGCTGCCCTTGGCCGTCTGGCGTTGCTGCTGCGGCGGCGGTAGGTCAATCACGGTTTGAGTATGCCCAACCGGGATCGGTCTTCGGATGGATCCCGGTTCTCTTGTGCGCTGCTGCCTGTGATGACGGCGGACGATGGCAAGACGGGTCGGGCCGAGGGCGGTAAATCCGTAACCATTCAGGGTCCGGCGGGGAGTAGGGATGAGACGGGTTGGGCCACGCCAGGCGAACGTGCGGGGATAATGGGGAATCTGTGAACGGTTACCGCAAATGGATCGGCAATCACCGCCGGCTGATGGCGGCTCTTGCGCGTTCGGCATGAGAGCTCGTCGGCGCCATCTCCCGGACGCGGTGCCACATTGCCGTGGCCCGGTCGATCATGCCCATGTTCTCCAAGGCAATCGCCAGGTTCTCCCGAAAATCTAGATTGTTCGGATTGCCGCTCACCGCCCGCTGGAAGTGCTCGATCGCCAACTCGAACTGATGACGGTCGGCAAACATGACCCCGAGTCGGTAATGGAGATCTACGTACTCCGGATGCAAGGCCAATGCCTGCTGGAGGCTGCGAATGGCCTCGTCGCTCTCGCCGGCCTCGTACAAGGCCAGACCCAGCTTCACCAGGGCCTTGGTGTAGACCGGGTTGATCTGAACCGCGCTGCGGAAATGCTCGATGGCCTCCTCCAGGTGCCCCCGCTGCCGCAGCAGGAGCCCGAGGCGATAGTGGACGTCGGGATGGTTCGGCCGGTCGCCGGCCAGTTTCCGATGACGCTCGATCTGCTGTTCGATCAGATCGGAGATGCGATCCTCCGGAGGAGCCGCTACCTCCACCGGTCCTGCGTCGAGATAGCGCTGAGCCTCCTGCTGGACGCCGCATTTCAACTGGAGCCGGGCCATCTCGGAATACAGCAGCGTGGTGTTCGGCTCGACGCTGGAGGCCAGATCGAAGCTCGACCAGGCCTCCGCTTCGTGACCGGCCTCATGCTGGGCGACACCGAGTCCCACGTACGCGGTCAGCAGCCGGTCGTTGATCTCGATGGCCCGGCTGAAGAAGGAAGCGGCCTCGCCGTAGCGCCCGGCCCGTAAGTGCTGAGTTCCGGCCTTGACCGTCGCCTCAAGAAATGCCGGGTGCAAATCGACTGCCTTGAGGTATGCCTTCATGGCCGCTTCATCATTCCCGATGCGGGCGTAGAGGTCTCCGAGTCGCAGGAACGTATCCGCGCAGTCCGGCCGCTTCTCGCCCATCAGGTGCAATTGTTCGATCGCTTCCCGGACCAGGCCCGCCTGTTCGAGTGTCTCGGCCAGGTCGTTGCGGGCATCCCAGTTGTCCGGCTCGATGAGCAGCGCGTTCTCGAAGGCCTTGATCGAATCATCAGTGGCCCCGTTGCGGAGGTAGAGGTTGCCCAGGGCCAGGTGGAGGTCGACGTCGCCGGGCTCGTCGGTGAGCATCTCCTCGTACTGCTCGATCGCCAGCCCGAGCCTGTTCTGCCGCAGATAGATCGCCGCCAGCCGTTCGCGAGCGTTGCGCAGAGAGGGACAGCACCGCACCGCGCACTGATAGTGGGTGATCGCCTCCCCCATTCGTTCCGCCCGCTCATGGCAGTAAGCCAACCCGAACTGCACCGCGGCGTCGTCCGGTTCGAGATCGGCGGCCGCACTGAGCTCCCTGGCCCCCTCTTCCAGCAGGCCAAGCTCCTCCAGGCAACACGCCTGGGCAATGCGTGACAGCGGGCACCGGGGATCGAGGCGGATCGCCGATGCGAAGGCGTCGCGGGCCTTGGCCGCCTGCCCCACCTTGAGATAAGCGAACCCCAACTCCATATGCAGGTCTGGGGCCCCGGGATCGAGGTCGAGCAGCTCCCGAAGGTTGACCTGATCTCTGGGCACCACGCGACGCATCTGATCCTGAAAGGCATCCGACAGCCGACCGATCCAGCCGCGCCCGAGCGTTTCCAAAAGGTATGACATCCCTTCTCCCCGTCACACGGGCAACGTTTCCAGTGCTTCCCGTGCCGCCTGGTGATCCCGGTTTAAGTCCAGTGCCCGCTGGTAGGCCCGGCGGGCCCGATCCGGTTGGTTCCCCTGCTGGTACAGTTGCCCGACCAGGCAATGCACATCCGGATAATCCGCCCCCGCCCGGATGGCTTGCTCCAGTCGTTTGACCCCGGCCTCCCACCGGTCCGTCTGACCATACAACTGGGCCAGTAGGATCAACGGTTTGACATACCTCGGATTGATGCGAGCCGCCAGTTCGGCATGTTGTATGGCGTCGCGATCCTTGCCCAACCTGCGGTAGACCGCCCCGCAATGATAATGCAGATCAGCAAACTCCGGATGCTTGCGAAGGGCTCGTTCCAGCGTAGCCGCCAATGTGGAGAAGACTTCCTCGTCCACCTCGCTCACCGGCAGCGCCAGGAACGCCTCGATAAAGTCCGGCTCGGCGGCAATGGCGTCGCCCAACCGGTCGATGGCCGTCTGGTCGGGTTTCGCAGCCGAGACTGGCGGCTGCCACTTGATCTTAGGCTCTTGATCCCGTCCCACCGCCGATGGTGCCAGCAGGCTGAGCTGTAATGCCACCCGCGCATTCGACGGATCCAGTTGGTGCGCACGTTCCAGATAGCGGAGTGCTCTTTCGTGACGGCCGTCCATACTGCAGCACTGGGCGAGTCGTTCGTATGCACCGGCGTGGGACGGATCAAGGGCGATGGTCTTTTCCAGAAGCTTCTCCGCCTCGGCCAGCTCGTCCTCGGCCGCCAGCATTACGGCAAGCTGGTAATGCAGCTCGGCATGATTGCCCTGGCGGCGAAGCCCCTCCCGCAAGGTAGCCACCGCGTCCATCAACGCACCCCGCTTCCACTGTGCCAGGGCGGAGCGAATGCGGGCCCCGGCATCGTCCGGATTGTCGCGGACCACGGCATCGAATTCATGGGCCGCCAGATCCAATCGGCCCATGCCCACGTAACAGACCGCCAGAAACCTTGCGAACCCCCCGCCGGAGGGGTTGGCCTGTGCCGCAGCCTGAAAGTGACCGCTCGCCTCGCGGAACTGCCGCTGCTCGAAGAGCTGAACCCCGAGGCGGTAGTGGGCTTGCCCGAGGTAAAACCGGCTCAGCAGCCCTTCTGCCCCCCGGCCGGCGGAGGCCAACACGGTCAGGTATTCGATGGCATCAGGGTAACGTCCGGCGTTGTACGCCGACATCCCGGCCCGGTATCGCTGGCGATCATTCATGTGATCCTCGCAGGCTCTGAGGCCAATTTCGACGCGCGTACCTCCCGGCTTTGGGGCTGATCACGCCGGGAAGCCCGCCACAGGTTCTATCGGCCACCAGGCGGTCCACAATAAGCGGTAGCCGAACAGAGACAACGCATGAACAAGGCCCTTTTCCGGCCCGTTCACATGATGTGGCTGCCGTCTGGACACCGGAGAGGAGTTGCGGGCTTCGGCTCCCGCGGCGGTCCGAATACAATGAGACACCACGGGTCGTACCGGGTAAGCTCCGGGTCGGCCGTTGCCCCGCAGGGCAGCACGGCCGATAACCCGGCAAGCCCCGTGCAGGCATCCAACGACCACCACGAGGAACACTCTGGTGAGGACCCGAGAGTCCGGATGTGACGGCAGGCGTTCTCCCGCAGGACAATGGACCCCGGGATTGGTGCTTCTCGCCGCGCTGGTTCTGGCCGGCGGCTGCGACGAGCGTCCCCCGCAGGCGGAGACCGCTACGCTGCAATCCGGGTTGACCGCTGATTCGGGACTTATCGCCCTGGTGGGCGCCGGCGAAGGCGATCCCCTCTGGCCTATTCTCAAGACCGGCGCCCGGCACTACGCGGACGGACATGGCGCGATTCGAATCCGATACCTCAACCCCGCCGGGCGTTCGCCTCAAGATCAGATCGACTGCCTGCGGTCGCTTAGCGACCCTGAGCTCCGCGGGCTCTGCATAGACATCATCGACGCCAACGCCCTCAAGCCGATCCTGAGAGACATGCACAATCAAGGGATTCGGATCGTCTCGATCATCCAGCCTGCTCCGCAGGAGATCCGCTCGGGCCACGTTGGCTTCGACGACCGGGAGATCGGCAGGGCGCTGGCAGAGGCGACGATGGACGCACTCGATGGTGCCGGTTCAATCGCCCTGCTCCACGCCGGGTATGAACATCCGATCTACGGGCTTCGGCGAATCGCGTTTGAGACAGAGCTCGAACGCCACCCCGGTGCCGAGGTCTTTGCCAAGAAGAACTGCCGAACGGACGCCCGAGAAGCGAGGAAGATCATTCGCGAGTACTCGCGACGATTCCCCAGGCTCTCGGCCTGGGTGGCGTTGGATGATTGGCCCCTGCGTGACCGCGGCCCAGACACTCTGGGCATCCCCCCCGGGTGCAGGTTCATCACATTTGGGGGCACACCCGCGCAGTGGCCCCTCGTCGAGAGCGGGATCAGCACCGCCGTCGTCGCCGCCAACTATCGTGAACTCGGCGCCAAGGCGGTGCAGTACTGCGCCGAGGCCTTCCGGGAACCGTCCCGATTCGAGAAGCGCTACGCCGCACCGCTCCGCACCGTCTGGGCCACCAATCTCGACGAATACAAACGCGACTGGGCCTACTGGTCAACCGGCAAGTTCCCGGGAAACGAATTGCAACCGTAACCGGCGGCTCACGTGGCGGCGGGTGAGACGCGGGTCGGCTCTCCCGCCTCTAAAGGACTGTACTCCGGGACGGTGCTCGCCAGCTCGCGGCGAATCCCCGCCGGCGCGGCGCTGTCCATCATGCTCTCCAGATCGTCGATCCGCTGGCAGACGCGGTCGAAATCCTCCGGCCGCTTCACCATAATGCCGATCTTCGGGTGGTCGGTCCGACTCGCGTCTTCTCCGGTGATCGACAGTTCTTCAAACAGCTTCTCACCGGGTCTTATCCCGGTGAAGCGAATCTCGATATCCTCGTGGGGCCTGAGCCCGCTCAGCGTGATCAAGTCCACCGCAAGGTCAACGATCTTGACCGGCTCGCCCATCTCGAGCAAGAAGATCTCGCCGCCCTTGCCCATGGCCCCCGCCTGCAGCACGAGCTGAGAAGCCTCCGGGATGGTCATGAAGTAGCGGGTCATCTCCGGGTGCGTCACCGTCACCGGGCCACCCCGCGCGATCTGCTCCTTGAAAATGGGAATAACACTGCCGCTGCTGCCCAAAACGTTGCCGAACCGCACCGTCACAAACTCCGTTCGGGTTCTGGTGTGGCTGCCGAGCTGCTGGACGTACATCTCTGCGACCCGCTTCGTGCACCCCATGATGCTGGTCGGGTTGACCGCCTTATCCGTCGAGATCATCACGAACTTCTCAACCCCGACCACCGAGGCCATATCAGCCAGGCAGCGCGTGCCCAGGATGTTGTTCTTGATCGCCTCACCGGGATTGCATTCCATCATGGGGACGTGCTTATGAGCGGCGGCGTGGAAGATCACCGTGGGATGCTCCTCTTGAAGAATCCCCTTGATCCGCGGCCCGTCGGCGATGTCGGCCACGTACGGTACCCGGGGCACGCCGGCAAAATGGCGCTCAAGATCCCGATCGATTTCAAACAGCGCGTTTTCCATCCTCTCAATAAGCAAGAGCTTATTCGGCTTGAATCGACAAACCTGCCGGCACATCTCTGAACCGATCGATCCCCCCGCCCCTGTCACCATGACAACCTTGCCTCGAAGGTAGTTGCCGATCGCTTCCACGTCGAGCGTCACCGGTTCACGACCGAGCAAGTCTTCAATGTCAACCGGGCGGATCTGGCTGATGTGCACCCGCCCCTCGATCAGGTCGGTCAGCGCCGGAACCGTGCGGAACCGCAGGTTCATCCCCTGGCACAACTCGATCAGATGCCGCACCGTCCGCTGCGACGCCGAGGGCATCGCAATGAGCACCTCGTCCACGTCGCGACTCTCGCACACCCGCCTGATGTCCTTCAACTTGCCCAGCACCTCGATGCCGCGGATCCGCGCGCGTTGCTTCGCCTCGTCGTCATCGAGAAAGCCCACCACCAGGTAGCGCTCTTCCGACGTTCGCACAAGGTCCCGCAGGATCGAATCCCCGATATCGCCCGCCCCGACGATCAGCAGCCGGGTCTGCACACCGGCCCCCAGCGGACGCAACTCCTCGTGGTAGAATCTGAACCCGATCCGGGCCGCTGAAACCAGCCCGATCGTGAATACCCAGTCCAGCAGGAAAACCGCGTTGGGAACAACTACCCCGTCTTCCTCCGGGAAATACGCCCGCCACGTCCACACATAAGCCCAGTACGCGACCACACACAGAAAAACGCTGATGTGCGAGGCTTTGATGATCGCAAACAGATCACGCAGTCCAACGTAGCGCCAGGAGTCGCGGTACAACCGCATCCAGCCAAAGACGGTCACCTTCACCAGAAGCGTGACCGAAAGGTAGGGAAGGTACTCTCGAACAAACCACGCACGCTCAATCCTGAAACGGAAATCGTACTTGACGGCAAAGGCAAGCAGCAGGCTCAACGTGAACAATACGCTATGCGCCGCCACGGAGACCAACGTCCGATGGCGAACGCGCCATCTGATAGGGCTGTCGGGCGTCGCCTCGCTCATTCGGTCACTCGCGCCTCGAATGGCAAGAGAGATGAAGCGGGCTCGGACAAGGTGGATCCCGCCCCATACCCCGCTGCTCCACCGCGGTCGATCGTATCCGCGTTCTGCATCAACTGGTACAGGTTCCGCCAAGGTTGCCCGGCCTCAGGGTCCGACGCAATCTGCCGGGCCCGAAACAGCGCGTTGCCCCGCGCATTGGCATCCGCCTTGTCCTGCCACAGGGCGAAGGCGTACAACACCTTGGCCTCGACCGAATCCGGATTACGGATCGCGAATAGCTCGAGCGCACTAACATGGCCGGTGTAGGGCGATGCAGCCCCGACCCCGTAAGGAGACGGCTCGTTTTCCTCGAACCCGTACAAAGACCGGACGTCACTGATCCGACCCAGGAACAAGGGATCAGGAAGTCGGCCGGTCCGAGAATCGGGCGTGAGAAGCCACCGCAGAGTGTTAAGTGCCTGGGCATACTTCTGCGACGCGATCCCGGCAAATAACATCGCCAGCTTAACCGAAGCACGAGCTTGCAGATCGTCAAGACTCACCGCATCGGCCAAGCTGAAGACGCCGTACGCTTCGCGATAGGCACCTTCCTTGAAAAGCTGCCAGCCTTGCGCCATAAAGGCTTCCCGGCGAGCCCTGACGTAATTCCTGGCCAGGTCCTCCAAAGGCAGTTTCGTCTCTAGCGGAGCCATTCCAGGCACCGGTCCGGCGGAGGCTGGGGCGTGCAGCGTCCGAGCCTTGATCGCAATCTCGGGCTGAACCCAACCCTGATACTCGACATCCGACAGCCGGCGTACGCGAGCCTGCCCCAGGCCAAGCGGGCCGCCGGACGTGGCCGCAGTGTGCATCCTGGTCAACGCGCTGGGACCCGTCAATCTGCCCCCGAGCCCGAAAGGCGAACGGGCAAGACCCGTTGTGGCTGAGCCCGGCCATCTGCCCCTGTCACCCAGCAGGGATCCGCGCACGCCCACGCTCCCCCGATCATCCCTGGCGGCCCCTTGTCGGGCCGTGCCCAGTCGCCTCCTGCCTCCACCTCCAGTCTCCGTCAGCCCGGTCGAGCGGCCGGCTCGAAGTGTCCCGCCCACCTGCAGCCTTCGATCCGGCGACCACCGACTGAGAACCCCGCCCACGCCCCCCCAGTCCTCGTTGAGGGTGCGGGCGATCTGCCCGAAGTTCCTGGTGATCGCCGTGCTTGGACCGCTTAGCGACGGACGCCGGGCCCCGACCGACCGTCGGCCCGGCCTGACCTGACCCTGGCTCTGCCCCTGGCCCGCCACAGGGCTACTCATGATCAGCGCGAGCGCCACCGCCACCCCGATCGTGCCAGGCCAAAACCCTCCCGCTGAGCACGTCCAACGCCTTAGCATTTCCTAAACCCTCGTGGGAAGGTGGCTTATGGCAAAACGCGCGAACCTGAGCCTTCCACCCTTATTCTAACCACTCTAGTGAACAGCAACAACCGAATCAAGTTATCGACACGTCGCGGGCCAAAATCCCGGCGATATTCAACTCGTTGCAGAACAAATGGTTACGAGGCATCCCGTCCAGGGAATGGGCGGGTCTCAGGACTCGGGCCGGCCCCTGTGAATTGAGCCCTGGCACAGCACCTCAGTCCGGCTTCGTGCCGAGCTTTTCCGGGTGATAGACCGCCGGTCCTCTGTGGAATGCTTGCGGTTCGCTGAGGTTGACTTCCCAACCGTCGCCGGTTCTGGCCATCTCGGCCCTGATCAACTGATCCAGTCTTGCCCGCGTGCTCGCGTGTGCCGGGTCGTCCACCAGGTTTGTCAGTTCGTAAGCGTCGTTCTGCAGGTCGTGCAGAACCCAGGGCCTGTCTTCAAAGCGAGCGTATATGTAACGCATGGTCCGCACCCCTCGCCAACCGGCGGGGACTTGTAAGTTGCGACGCGGCTCACAAATCTGAAAGAACACCGCTTCCGGTTCACCACGCCCGCGCGCGGTTCCGGGGTCCTGACCGGCCCCGGCCGCTTGCCCGGTGAATCGTTTCGACAGATCCCTGCCTTGAACGTGATCGGGCAGCGGAATCCCGCAAAGCGACAGCAGGGTGGGCAGAAAATCGACGTGCGAGAGAAGCGTCTCGCGACGCTGACCGGGCCTGATCCGACGCGGGAATCGGATGATGCCGGGAACGCGGATCGATTCCGCCCAGGGCTTGCACTTGAACGCCGATCCGTGCGAGCCCAGCATGTCCCCGTGGTCCGACGTGAACATCACGATCGTGTCGTCGGCCAGCTTCAATTCGCTCAGGAGCTGCATCAAACGTCCGACTTGTTCGTCAATCGCGGTGATGGCCGCGTAGTACCTGGCCACGTCCTCCCGGGAGCCGAACCGCACATGCTCCTGCCAGTTTGGCCGCATGGTCAGCCTGGCTGGATCGTACAGCTTCTCAAACCGCGGCGGGGCCGCGTACGGATTATGCGGCGGACCGCAGGCCCACCACAGGAAGAAGGGCCGGTCGCGATTCTTACGAATGAACCTGATCGCCTCGTCCATCCAGACCTCGATCTCGAATCGCTTGATCGCGACCGGTTCATCCGTGTCGTGGAAGTAGATCGAATCGAAGTGGTTATGGTTGCACTCGTTGGCCGCCCAGAACTCAAACCCCTGCCGTCGCGGCCCGGGGGGCACGAAGCCGGGCATCCGACGCCCGCCGTCCAGATGCCACTTACCCACGAAGCCGGTCGCATAACCTGCGTCCGCGAGGAGTTCTGCCAATGTCGTTCGATCTTCGCGCAGGCGAAGATCATTGACGATAAGCCCGTGGCGGTGCGGGTACGTCCCGGTCATGATCGTCGCCCGGGCCGGCGAGCAGACGGGGCTATTCGCGAACGTGTTCGGCAAAAAGAGCCCTTGGCGGGCGAGCCGATCGATGTTCGGCGTGTGTACCTGCGGGTTGCCGGCAACCCCCATCGCCTGCCCGCGCATCTGATCGGGCATCAGGATGATGAGGTTCGGCCGGCGATCACCAGCCTTGGCGGCCGCCGAAACGACCGGCATCAATGCCATCAGGGCAATACACGTCAGCCAACGGCACACCAGGACATTCATCGGCTCGATCCTCCTTTGGGGTGCGGAACCATGCTCCCATGATCGCAATACACTGTACTCGCGGCGATTGCCTGATTCGACCCTCGTGACGCGTTGCTACATTCACTGTCATACTCATGCGTCGGACCCTTGTCCATAGGTACTGTACTTGTATCGCTCAGGCTGATACGGCTGATACAGCGGATTATAACCGTTTACGTTTGGGTGTAGCGGTTGCCCGGCGCGAGAACGCCTGTTCATGGGGGCTTCTCGCCTCCAGGCCGCTGCGAGAAACGGCCAAGCGCTCCAGAACCTGCGGCGCGCCGGACTCAAATGATACCATAGTACCTGGAGTAGCGGATATCCGAGAAGTGCTCCTTCCAACACCCGACTGGTCCGTAGCGGAGGCAGACAACCAAGATCAACGCAGACCCCGACGTTTCACTACTGGAGTCCCCTATGCCTGCGGGTAGAACCCGCGCCAGGCCTTCGTGGTGAATCGTCCAGGCCAGTTGAGTAACCGACGGCCGGCAACGGGGATCTCTATTTCCCCGCCGGTGCAGCAGCGCTCAATCAGAACACAGTCGTGGTGCCCACCGGCGAACCGAACTCCGCTACGACGGGGGGAATCCACATGTCGAATCAACCTGACGTTCGGGCTCAGGGCGTTTGTGCCGTCGTTTCTTCCTGGGCGATGGCCTGATAGTAGAGCTTGATGGCGCGGTCGAAGCGCTGAGGGAACGAGCCGCGGAAGGCTTGCCGCACGGTTTCACGTTTTTCCGAAGGCAGCTCGAACAGCCAGCCGCCGGCTTTGCCGGCGCCGCCTGCGGGGTTGAGCGAGAAGGTGGTCGAGCCGCCGGCGCCCAGGGCGGCCATCGCCTGCTGGGCGTACTGGCCCAGCAGGTGCTGCAGCAGGTTGATCATCAACTGCAGGGCGTCGTTCATCAGTTCAAGCGATTCGGTCTCCCGCTTGAGCGAGTCGGGTCGGTCCTGTTTGTCAAGGGCGGTTGAAGCCCGCTGCATCCGATCGACGGCGTCGTTGAGCAGTTCAGTCGATTGCTCCAGTTTGTGCGACATCTTCGCCTGCAGATGCGGGGGTAACTGATCGGAGGTCAGGCTGAAGGGTACCACTTCCTTGGTGACGAATGTGGTTAGCGAATCCTGCTCCGGCTTGAGGGTGGTCAAATCGCCATCGGCCTGGGTCGTTCTGGTCTGCTCGATCAGGGCGGTTTCGCGCTCCATTGCCCGGGTGAGGGCGCCGGTTGCCCGCAGCATCATGAAGATCATCTTCTGCGTTTTCTTCATCGCCTCGGCCGAGGCGCCGTGGGGAATACCTCCGCCGGCGCCCATGATGTGCTGGGCCTCCATGGTGTACTTCCTGAGTCGTTCGAGAATATCCTTCCAGGTCTCGCGGAGCCGATCGGTGGCCGCCTGCAGTTGGTCGGCCGCCAGCGCCGACGGCCCGACGGCGTCGGAAAGAGGTCCCTTCTCCATGCCCGGAATCGCCTGCTGGATGGTGCCGGTGGCCTTGCGGATCAGTCGGTCCACTTCCGGATCCAGCAGTGCCATCTCGGTGGCTATCTCCAGTGCATAATAGCGAATCTCCCATTCCTCCTTGGCTAGATCATCCGCGGTGTCCTCCTTTTCTGCGCGGATCTTCGTTTGCCGGGCGACTTCTCGTTGGCGCTCGGTCAGCTCCTCCATGCGTTTGACGGAGCGCATGATCAGGGCGAGGGACTCGGCCTGCACGCCGGACCAGCCGTACTGGATCAGCCTCTCACCCGGCGCCTTGTACAGGAGCGATGGGGCCGTGAACTTCACCGCATCCGAGTTGTCCTTGCCGGTGTCGGCGGCACCCGAGGTCCCGGATACGGCGTCGACCATCTGCTGGAGGGTGGCCACGATCTGGTTGGTGACTCCCAGGGCCCGCCCGAGCTGGTTGGCCCGGATCAGCTCGCTTGCGTCGTCAAGGTGCCGGGTAAGTTCCGCCTCCTCCGCGATGGCCAGCAGGGCGACGAACACCGAGTCGGGCCGCGAGCCGGCCTTGCTCTCGATTCCCTTTTCGAGTCGGCGGTACCGGTCGGCGTAGACCTCCTGATCGTTGGCCAGTTGATCGCGGTCGGTGCGATCCTGATCCGTCAGTTCCTCCGACTTCTTGCCGAGGGTCTGTTTGCCCAGGGTGCGGATTCGGTCCGCCTGGCGGGTCTCGTTCTTGAGCAGGGCCTCCAGGGTGGCTTGGACCGCCCCATCCGAGAGCATGACCTTCTCTTCCTTGAGGATCCGGGCCAGCTCGGCCAGAACCCGTCGCTGCTCGTCGATGGCTGAACTGAACGCCGTCTTCGTTGCCGTCAGGTCGGGTGGCCGGGCCAGGCAATAATGCCAGCTTGCCAGCACCGCTAACACCACCGAGATTCGTCCAATCATAAGGCACCCACGTGAATCTGTTGCCGGGACCCAATCGAACCGGCCCATTATAACAGGCCGTCTCCGGCGTGATAAGGGCCCGCCTTCGGCGCGATCAGGGCCCGCCTCCGGCGCGATCAGAGCCGGCCTCTGTGAGGCCGGTGCTTCCTTGGATGGGGACGTAACGGTAGTCTTTAACTCCGGGGACGACTCCCGGGCAGGAATGCAGAGCGGCATCGGACTGCTCCCCCGGCTGGATGCCGATTGTAGGTTCAATGACGGCCCGGACCGATTCTGGCCTGCCGACATGGGCCGGGAGGT
>CAZOIA010000163.1:0-10430 GCA_964579675.1 uncultured Planctomycetales bacterium
CCTCCCTGACGGTCGGGGTTCGGAAAAGCGAGGTGCCGTCCCCTTCTCCGCCCGGAGGTTTCCGCCGGGACTATCATGCGCCCGAAGGCGAATCCGGCCTCGCCCGGAAGTTGATTGTCCGGGCCGGTTCCGGTAAATCTTGCATCCGTTCTGAAGGCGGTACGGAGAGGTTGGCCGTAGGAAGAGGAGCCAGACAATGATCAAGCTGGGCATGCACGTGGACAACTGGCGGCACTTCGACGTACCCTACCAGGTGCCCTGTCAATTCGCCAAAGACCACGGGATGGAGTACGTGGAGTTCGGGAGTATCCACGGGGATTACTTCGTTGAGGGGCTGGGGTTCAACCCACACGTCCCGCTACACGTGGATCCGCTCCGGTTGAAGAAGTACCTTGACTCGATGGGGCTGAAGGTGTCGCAGATTGATGCGTCGCATCCGATGTCGGGCCCGGACGGCCAGTACCGGGGAATCCCCTATACGATCGAGACGATCAAGTTCGCCCGGGCGCTCGGGTGCCCCTGCGTGGACACCACCGACGGAGCTGCCAGACCCGCCGGGTACTCCGACGACGAGGTGATGGCGCTCATCAAGCAGTACTATCGCGTCGTGCTTGAGTGGGCGGAGAGCCACGAGATCATCATCAACGTCGAGCCGCACGGGCCTTACACCACCAACCCGGACACGATGGAAGAGATCCTCAGCATGTTCGACTCGCCGTATCTGCGGCTCAACTTCGATACCGGCAATACCTTCATCGCCGGCCAGGATCCGGTTGCGTTCCTGAAGCGATTCCGCCATAAGCTCTCCCATTGCCACGTCAAGGACGTCAGCGAGGAGCTGGCCAAGGCCGTCCGGGGGGAAGAGACGGGCATCGCATCCTCGGTGGTTGGCATTGGTGAGGGCGTCAATGCCGACAACATCGCCGGCTGCATCGAACTCCTCAAGGAGATGGACTGGGACGGCGTGCTGTCCATCGAGTGCGAGGCCGCCCCGGGCAAGGTCGAACAGAGTCTCGACTGGCTGCGGAAGCAGATCGCGAAGTGACGCAGTTACCCGGCGTACCGGCGCAGGAACCGCAGTCCTTTTCGTGCGAGGTCGTCTCCGTCTTTGGCCAGCGGGCGCCAGATGCTGGCGGCGGCCGCCAATTCCTTAATGGCCGGCACGAAGCTCTCGATGGTCAGCCAGCGGTCGTATTTCATCCTCTCGAGGGCCCGCATCGTCGCGTCCCAGGGCACGTGCCCGGTGCCGGGGATGCCTCGATCATTCTCGCAGGTGTGAACGTGTTTGAGCCATTTCCGGGGGACCCTGGCCAAGGCGGCCGCTGGATCCTTCTCCTCGATATTGGCATGAAACGTGTCGTACAGTACCCCAAGCCGCCTGCTGCCGATCTCCCGGCACAGTCGGGTCGCGTCGTCGGTGAGGTTCAGGAAGTAGGTCTCGAAGCGGTTGAGCGGCTCGACGCCGACGTCGATTTCAAGCGTCTCGGCCGCGTCGGCGAGCTTTCGCAGGCCGGCCACCGCGTGTTTCCACTCGGTCGCGTTGCGCCCGCGCCCGACCAAGTGACCCACGGGCGAATAGAGCGGCCCCGCCACACAGTCGGCACCGAGCGCCTTGCTCACCTCGAGCACGCGCATCAGATAATCCAACGCCATTTTCCGGTCGCGGGGGCTGGAGCGGATCAGCGAGCCGGTCACGATGACCGTGCACACCGTCGCTCCCAGACCGTTGTCCGCCAGTGCCTTTCGCGTCGCGGGTACGTCAACGGCCTTCGGATCGAAGATCGGAAACTCGACCCCGTCGAAGCCCATCTTGCCCACCTTGTCGATGAGCTTGACCTGTTTTCTCGTAAAGCAACCGGTCCACAGAAACAGGTTAACGCCGATCTTCATTGGATTTCTTCCTCTCATAACCCGGCCTGCGAGTCAGCCGGCTAGTCACTGGAAGCGGTTTCAAGACTTCTAATATCGTCGTGTCCAGCCTTGGGAACGCGGACTGCGCGAGCAGTCACACCGCTTCCAGGCGAGACGACTGGTGCTCTCACGGGTAGCGAAACGGGTCTGCCCATCGGTGTCCCGGGCAGCGCGTGGCTTGCCGGTCCGTTGTCCACGCTTCGCATCGGAATCGGGCTGACGGGGATCCTGGTCTTGCGCTTGATGTTGCCGCGCATCAGACGCAAGGCCCAGCCGAACGTGCGCCGGATGGTGTGAGCCAGGCCCCACATCCCGATAAACTGGATGCCGGCGTCCATGAGATACATCCTGCTCTTCGGGCGAACCAGCGCGATGAAGAACCGAAGGGGGTTGTAGAAGTACAAGTACGCCGCCATGATATTGAGCTGTTTTCGCCACGGCTGCTCGTGCCGGGATGCCACGACGTAGTTGCCGTCGAGCATGTGTTGTTCGACCGGCCTGCCGCCGACGATCTCGTACGCGAGCCCCGAAGTGAAGGCTTCTTCATACTGCTTCGATCCGGTTGCAGGCGTTATCATCAGGACCTGGAGATCGGTGGCACCGGCCTTTCTCAGCAGCCTCACCTGGTTGATCAGCCCGTAGGGGCTGCCACGCGTATACAGAGGCTGCGTATCGTGGTGCATCATCATCGGCATCGGGCAAATGTTGTGCTCCTGCAGCAAGCGGAATGCTTCGATGGTCTTGTCGACGCTCTGACCTTTCTTGATCAGGGTGGCGGTCATGTCCTCCACGCCGATCCACAAGGCCCGGACGCCCGACTTGCGAATGAGAGGCAAATGCTCTTTCATCCGCAAGGTGTCGTGGATGGTAACCTCGGTTCCCCAGCGAACCTTGCGGCGAAGCTTGAAGCCGCCAAACTCCGCCCGGGCCAGCGTTTCCACGATATCGAGCGTTCGCTCCTTGTCGTTGCAGAAGTTGTCGTCGGTTCCGAAGAAATAACGGATTCCGTACTCGTTGTGGAGCCGGTACATCTCCTCGGCGATCCGCTCCCCGCTCTTGGCCCGGTGCTGGCGCTGGTTGTAGGCCGGGATCGGGCAATAAGGGCACGAGAACTTGCACCCGAACGTCATGACGAGCGCCCCGATCCGGTTGTACCTGCGAACCCGACTGTCCGGCATGGCCTCGGATGCGAGGGTGGCCTTCCTGCTCGGCATTTCGAGCAACCGGTAGCCCGGGACGGGGTGCGGCAACTCGTCGAGATCACCGAGAAGGCGCTGGATGCCCGTGTCAAGCAACTCCTGCGCCACGTCCCGGCCATCGGTTTGCGCATAGACCAACCCGGGGATCTCGTCCAGCATCCCGCTGTTGCGGGCGCGAATGAAGGTCATCCGCAGCGAGTCGTTCTCGGCCCGAATGGAGAGCAACACTTCGAGCAGGCTCAACAAGACGTACTCTTCACCGGTAACTGCGACGTCGGCGCCCCAGGGATCTTGCGGGTCGGTACCGAAGACGCCCCACGGTTCGTAGATGGTCTTTGGCCCGCCAGCGACGATCAAAGGCCGGTGGACCGGATCGATCCTGCAGGCGTCCCGGATCAAGGCTTCGCACTGGGCGGAGTGAATCTGCATGCTCGACACCATGAAGATGTCGGGGATTCTTCCGTCCAATCGCATCTGGGAGGGGCGGAAGTTGCGGTTCCACTGTTGAAGGACGATGCGGGTCTTGTTGAACCCGGCGTCAAACATCGCCGAACCGATGGCTCGCACTCCGGCGGGGGACATCCGCATGTCGGCGAAGATGAAAGGCAACATCCGGGTGCGGTGGTCAAACGCGCAGGCGATCACGGTCGTCAGGTCATGTTTGCGCGCGATGTTGCGCAGGCGCTTGCGGATGCTGAGCAGCTCGCCCGGCTTGAGCAACTCATCGCCCCGAGCACGACGGGGAAGTTCCATAACAAATCGCTCCCAAGAAGGATGCAGGTGGTCTATTGCCGGTCAGCCGTCGGCTTGCTGAGGATCACCCATAGCGTTCCGCTGGGCCCTGCCGTCTGCCTCTACCGCGCCTAACGGAGCCAGTACCGGCAGTATTATACACTGCGGCCAACCCGGGGATAGTACCGGTCGTCCACCCCCGGCTTTGCCCGCTATCCGGCGGGGCGGGTCTGCTCGACTGTTCGTAGCCCGGCACAGGCTGCTGCATCCGCGTCTGGCGGGGTGGATTTCTCCAGCTCCCGCTGGACGGAGGCGGCGATGCCGGCGGCGTCGATGCCGCATTCGGCCAGTTGACCGGCTCGCGAGCCGTGTCGGATGAACCGGTCTGCTGATATCCCGAGCCGAACGATCCGGTGGACCGGCAGGCAAAGCTCCTGGGCGGCCTCCAGCACCGCTGAGCCGAAACCGCCAACCACCGAATGATCTTCCACCGCGAGGACCGGGTGATCGGCGAGCAGGGCAGCGGCCACCATCTCCCGGTCAACCGGTTTGGCGAAGCGGGCGTTGACTACGCGGACGAATACGTTGTCGCCGGCCAGGAGATCGGCCGCGTCGAGGGCGTGGCTGGCCGTTGCCCCGTAGGCGAGGATCGTGGCATCGCTCCCTTTGCGCAGCAGCCGCGACCGGCCGAGTTCGAACGGTGGGGCCTGACCGAGTGAGACCGGCACGTCGTCGCGGGGATAGCGGATCGCGCAGGCGTCGGGTTGGTCGAGGGCGAAGCGAAGGGCGGCCTGGAGTTCGTTTTCATCAGCCGGCGCCAACACGATCATGTTCGGGAAACCGCGCATGTAGTCGATATCGCGGAAGCCGTGGTGCACCACCCCGTCGCCGCCGACGAGACCCGCCCGGTCCATGCAGAAAACCACCGGCAACCCCTGCAGGACCACCTCCTGAAAGATCTGGTCAAACCCGCGTTGCAGGAAAGTCGAGTAGATCGCGACGACCGGTTTGAGCCCGGCCTTGGCCATGCCGGCTGCAACATCCACCGCGCAGCTCTCCGCGATGCCCACGTCGAGGAAGCGATCCGGGTGCACCTTCGCAAACGCGTCGAGCCCGGTGCCGTCGGGCATACCGGCAGTCAGGGCGAAGACGCGTGACTCCTCGCGGGCCAGGTCGATAAGGGCATCGGAAAAGGCAGCGGTCCAACTCCTGCCGGAGCCCTTCTGGATCGTGACCTTGCCGCCCTGGATGACGAAGGGCTTGGGCGAATGGAACCGTCCCGGCTCAGCCCGGGCGAAGTCGGCGCCGTGACCCTTGTTCGTGTGAATGTGCAGGAGCACCGGGTGATTGACGGTGCCGAGCAGTTGAAGCAGCTCGACGAGATGGCCGATGTCGTGCCCTTCGACCGGCCCGACGTACATGAAACCCAACTGCTCGAAGATCGAGTGTGGTGAAACGGTGGCTTTTATACCCTGCTTGAGATGTCCCAGGGCATCGACCATCGACGGCCCCACGAGCGGGACCCTGGGCAAGTAGTCCTTGGCCCGTTGCTTGACCTCCTCGTAGAGGTGGCTGGCCCGGAACCGGGCCAGGTAGTCTGCAAACGCTCCCTGGGTGGGGGCGATGCCCCAACTGTTGTCGTTGAGGATCACGAGCAGTTGGCGGTCGAGGGTGCCAGCCTGGTTGAGTCCTTCAAACGATAGCCCGTTGACGATGCTGGCGTCGCCGACGAGGGCGACCACGCGGGTATCGCGGCCAAGGAGCTTGTCGGCTCGGGCCAGTCCCGCCGCGGTGGCGATCGCGGTGCCGGCGTGCCCGACGTTGAACAGGTCAAAGGGGCTTTCGGCGATATTCGGAAAGCCGCTGATCCCGCCCGCCTTGCGGAGAGTATCGAACCGTTCGTTCCGGCCCGTGAGCAGCTTGTGCGGATAGCACTGGTGCCCGACGTCCCAGAGCAGACGATCACGCTGGAAATCAAAGCAGTAGTGCAGAGCGACGGTTATCTCGATGACGCCCAGATTGCTCGCCAGGTGCCCGCCGCTCTTGCCCACGACGTCGAGAATGCGTTGCCGGATCTCACCCGCAAGTTCCTCGAGCTGGTCGATCGACAGCTTCTTGACGTCGGACGGATTATGGATTGACGGCAGAAGTCTCATGCGTTGTTTGTCCCACCAGCCGCAGAGGAGCGCTGCCCGTACTACGTCCGCCATCGGGTGCGGGTCGGCGGAATGGCATCTCCAACCGCGTCACGTCTGGCGTTCGACGACGAACCGGGCCAATTGTCGCAGGTCGTCGGCGGCAGGTCCGAAAACAGCGAGTGCCTCGACCGCCCGGCGGGCGGCCTCATCGGCGGCCCGGCGGCTGGCGTCGATACCGACCGCGGCGGGATAGGTCTGTTTGCCGGCACCGGCATCCTTGGCCACCGCCTTGCCGAGCTGTTGGGCGTTTCCAGTCACGTCGAGCAGGTCGTCGGCGATCTGGAAGGCGCGGCCCAGGTGGTGGCCGAACCCGGCCGCCGCCGCCTGCTTCGCCTCATCCGCGCGGGCACATATCGCCCCCAGCCTCGCGGCGCTCTCAAAGAGCCGCGCTGTCTTGTATCGGTGTATTTCCGCGACCAGCGACAGTTCCGCCGGCTTTTGCTCGCTGAGAATGTCAGTGGTTTGGCCGCCGATCATGCCCGCCCAGCCGCAACCTCGCGCCAGTTCCGCGACCGCCGCCCTCGCTACGCCCGCGTCGCCGATCCGCGTCCCCACAATCTCAAACGCCAGCGCCAGCAGCGTGTCGCCGGCCAGGATGGCCACCGCTTCGCCGAAAACCTTGTGGCACGTCGGACGCCCGCGCCGCAGGTCATCGTCGTCCATCGCCGGCAAATCATCGTGGACCAGCGAGAACGCATGGACGCACTCGATGGCGACCGCAGCCGGGGCGGCCATCTCGGCCGAGCCCCCGCACAACTCGCAAACGCGGGTGACGACGAAAGGCCGAACACGTTTCCCGCCACCCTGAGCAGCGTACCGCACGGCTTGACCCAGAACCGCGGGCACGCCGTCGTCGGCACCGAGCATTGCGTCGAGCATCGACTCGAAACCGCGAGCCCAGATGGCCAGGGTGTCAGTGATGGCTCTGCTGCATTGCGACTTCGTGGAACTCATGAGCCCTCGCGTATCGCTTGCCTGGCCGACTCCCAGCCGGCGAGCCGGTTATTATAACGTGCACGGGCTCACGAACACATAGCCTGCCTTTTTGCCAACATGGGCAGGGTTCGGCCGTTCCCGTTTCGCGCGGGAAGCGGGCAATGACCTGGCCGAGGAGCCAAAGACAGATCGCAACGGCAAGGGGAAGGGGCACGGCCGCATACCCCTGCCGGCGGACCCGCCCCGCAAGAAACCGAGCTTACCCCGAACGCAGAGGATCTCGTCTGCCCGAACTGCCGGAAGGCCAGGAAGAGAACCGGCGAGGAGGTAAGGAGAATACCGGACTGCGTACTGGCCTCGTTCGTGGCTCCCCAGTGCGTTTGGCCCAGGTACACACGCAATCGCGCTTATCTTCTGGCGATCAGTTTCGCCACGTTGGATGCGGATTGCGTATCGTAACGCTGCTGTAGTTGTGCTCGCAGCGTCGTATCCCTGGAAACGATAATCAGACGGGTCAACTCAATCGTGCCCGGATCGAGAATGATGCCCGAATCACTGTCCTGCCAGGTGATGTCCTGCGTTCCTTCGTAAGTGATCTCGAATACATCGCGGGGTTGCAGCCAGGTGGGGACCTGCACGCTCAGGCGGGCTTTTTTGAATGGCTTGACCACGGTGCCCATCCGGTCGGAAGCCATGTTGTCATTGACCAGAATGATGACCAGGGTATCGACGCCGGCCAACAGGGAACGGACCCAGAGCAGTCGCGGCGCTTTGACCGGCACCGCGGCCGGGCAACTCCGGGTGATGATCGGGCTGGCGGTCCGGACCTCCGCCCCGACGAGTCCGACCTCCGTCCACATGTCAACCATGTCCGGGTCACTCCCTCCCGCGCCGTAGTACCGCCCAAACGGCGTGTACCACCAGAAGGAGATCCCCTTCGCCCCCGCGGCCAGAGCATAGTAGACCTCCACCCGCTTTTCTTCGGGCGTGGGCCCCCGGTATGGGAATTCCTCGGGTTTGAAATCGAAGCGGCACGTGTGCAGAATCAGATGCATCGGATTCGGCGCACAGGCTGACTGATAGATCTGTCCCACTGCGTAGACGTAGGTGGGTTTAACGTAAGGCCCCAGGTTCGTCGGATCCGAGCTGAGCACGCTTTGAACCGCTTCCTGGTAGTACGGATCGGCGCACGGGACATCCGCAATCTTGGCGTACGCGTACCAGTTCTCGGGTTTGAAGGTGTTGTCGATATTGAGCAGGATCGGGGTGGCCGGGTCACGTCTGCGGAAGAGCTTGCACCTCTCGACGAGCCATTGCCCCGAGCTGCCGAGGCGTCTGGCGGGCTCAATCATATCGTGCGAGTAGTCGGCGGCGTCCGGCTCGTCCGTAAGGAAGTAGAAGATCGGATCCGGGACATTGCCAAACCAGTGAGTCATCCTGCGTATTCCAAGGGACTCGCATAGTCTCACACCCTGGGGCGTGTGCATGAACTCGTGCCCGGGGCCGGCGGAGTGGCCCATGTGAACGTTGATCCCGTGTTCCGCCATGTCCACCAGGAAACGCCGGGCGACGTCTTCCGGGCAGTCACCTTTGGTCGCGTAACCCCATGCCCCGTACACCATGCCGAGATCCCAGGCCCGCAGACCCGCCGTTGCCGCCGAGCCGTCCGGATAGACCGCCTGGAAGACATGAAAGGTGCTCTCCTCAAATGGACGCTCGAGCTGAATAACGACCGGGACCGTGTTTACTGCTCTGTCCGCGGCAATGGTGCAATGGGCCGTCACGTCCTTGCCGTCTACAAGCATCCTGTTCGGCGGGATGCCCGTGCCACTGGGATGTCGAAGGTATGCGAACACCTCGTCGAGCCCGGAGGAGAAGTTGATGCTGAAGAACCGCGGTTGAGGCTCATCGGTCTTAACCACCGTCTCCAGCGTCTTCCCATTGTCGCAGGAGAGACCGACCCGGAGCCTGTCGACCCGGGGATCGCGACGCAGCCGGACAGTCACTTCCCCCATGCCGCCGGGGGGGATCGACATTGGCTCAGCCTTCCACCACACGGGTTCGCCAGCCGTCATCAAGCGATCAATCTGAGCCCTGGGCAGGTTCGAGAACAACAAGCTTGAGGGGAACCGGTCCTCACCTGTCACCTTCACCCCGGGCTGCGGGGCGATGCCCTCACAGAGGCTCACACCACTCAGCAGCACATCGCTCACCTGAAGAGGTGCGGGGCCGGGATTCCGCAGATGCACGAACAGGTATCCGCCCAGGGGCATGCCCTCGTAGGCATACCGCATCTTCTCTCCGTGTTCGTCCTTCCAGGGCCAACCCTCCCGCCACAAGGGCATGAACTCCGGGAACGGCGTATCGGGATGATACGCAGCCGCGGCAATGTCGGACGACATGGCGTCCGCAGCGCACCCGGCGAAAACGATAATAAGAATCGTCGGGGCAAAGACTCCAACCAGGCGAAAACTCATTCTGCTCATCACGTTAAACCCTCTTCAACGACAGACCACACGCTCAATCCAACCCGGGAGAACGATCCCTCCCCTTGCAGAGGCGCCGGAGGCGCCGCACGGACGGAGTTCACGGCCCAAAACGCATTGCATACAGATCGGCGTCCTTCATTACGAAACGGAGACGAACGCGGCGGCCGGCCAGTCGCGAGACGTCCAGCCCGTTGGTCCAACCGACCGGCCGTTCCAGCTCGTCCCCGTAGATCGCCGGACAGCTTTCCAGATCATAACCCTCGACGGGCCGGCCATCGGCATTCTGGATCTCGACCTGAACGCTGCCCACTGCTGAGCTCGAGTAATTGATCACCAGTTGCCTGCCTTTGAAGACAAGCAGCCTGGTGACAAACTCCCCGCCCTGATACGGAGCGCTCACAGAGCCAAAGCCGTCGAGGCGAACAGTCCCTCGACGTATCCGCGGGGTATCCTCATAGTTCTCGAACCAGTAGATCGAGATCTCCTCGGGGCCGGTCTGGAGGAGGCCCCACAGGGGCGTATTGTTGATGTGGGCATTGCCCCAATTGGCCTGGTTCAAACCGGGCCGAATGAATGCTTCCATGAACGGCCGATGGAAGTGCAAGCCATCGTGGCTCGAAACCATGATCCCGTCCGACACCCCGTCCGTCTTGCGTTTTCTCAGGCCCACGGATTTGCGCTGAGGCACGAATCGGCCGGGGAAGCCGAGATACAAGTGAGGCTCCCGGAAATACTGCGTGATCGCGTTGGTGTAGAACTGGTCGGGTTGCTGGCCGAACTCGCACCACACGGGCTCGCTCCAGTTCACGAAATCAGGCGACGTGGAGCGCATTACCGACCGCACCTTGCGGATGTTGCGAAGGTAGCAGACGTACTGCTTGTGAACCACGTCCCAGTTCTCGATTTTGTTGTAGTTTTATGGGAAGTTAGTGAGCGATTTGGGATGACGGTACCATTGTTGCCGG
>CAZOIA010000163.1:10440-12387 GCA_964579675.1 uncultured Planctomycetales bacterium
GTCCCAGAACGCGACGTTCTGCGAGTCGAAGGCCCCCGAAGAGATGATGGGTTCCTTACGAAGAAGCTTCCAGTGAATCCCGTCCGGGGACACGTATGCCACCAGTTCCTTGTGATTATCTGGAGGCACCTTCGTGATCGTAACCGCCTTGTAGCGCTGCTCCGGCGCCGTGTCGGGATTACCATCGATGAACGGCGTGAAGTTGTGGGATTCCCAGAACGCCCTGGCTTCGGCGGTAAAGACAATGTTATTGTCCTTGGAACCGCCGGCCTCAATCAGGCCAAACGACGGGCGCGTCCAGTGGATACCATCGTCGCTCGTGGCGCAGCAGGTGTACTCGCGGTCGAGCTTCGTACCATAAGCTCTATAGTACATTCGGTAGTGATCGCCGTCCTTCAGCACGGTGCCGTAGGCGCTGTTGTCGCCCTCCCACGGCTTCGTCAAGCCCAAGGCCACCTCCTTGCGAACGGGGCGGTGCATCGTCAGCCGTGTACCCTTCATTTCGTCGATAAGCCAGCGATCGACGAAGAGTTGCCGTTGCGAGCCGATGTTGCGCACCAGCCCCTTGGCCTCGTCGGCCTGGGCCTCGGATGGGCCCGGTCGCGCAAGAAGGCCGATCACTACGATGGCGGACATCCAAGGCAAACGTGCTGCCGGCATGTGTTGTCTCTCCTTTAGACCGCATTTCTCACCGGGCCTGTAGAAGAAAGCTGTCCTACATGCGGTAACTGTGGTTGTTGACAGCAGCTAACGTTCATGGAGGAACAGCCCATGTTGGGAACAGAGTGTAACCACAAGACCTTCGCTTTTCACCCCCTGGCAGGGCGGGAACATATGGGAGGGTGCATGACAGTTCCGGCGGGAACCTTCGGTCGGCGGCGGGTCGGCACCTCGCCTTTCCGAACCCCGACCGTCAAAGAGGACAGTATCTGCGGATGCGCCAAGGCCGCTTCCTCACGGGCGCGCTACGGAGAGAGGATCCGCTTCCTGACGGGCACGGTTCGGAAACACCTGGGGTCGGCGCGTTCCAACAAGCCGCCCAGAGTGTCATGCCGCCCGTGTGGAAGTGGAAGTGGAACAGGGCGTACCTCTACGGTGGAGACGGCTCGTTTCGTGGCGCGCGTATCGGGTCGTCCTACATCCACGCCAGCCGCTACGGTCTCCTGCACGGCTCGAACCGGCTCGACCACACCACCCCCATGCTTGAGCACGACCATCCCGGTTTTCGCGTTGCCGAAGTTCCTGAGCCCGCTGCGATTGTGATGTTGGCTTTGGCAAGCTTGGGGCTCCTCGGCAAGCGTAAAAGGACCTGCTGATGCGAAGTACGCACTTCAGCCAGATGAACCCGTAAAAAAGCCATAGCCGACCCGCCCGCCAGGGCAAGCCGGCTACGACTCGGGAGGCTCTCGCGAGCCTCAGCTTCTCACCAGGCCTGAGCAACTCTGCCCGATCGGCACCCCCCCTGGGTACCGCGATGCCGATCGTCCGGGTGAGGCAGTCCCCGCGACTCTCCCGCAGTCCGCACTGCGCTCCACCCGCCGAGGTCTTATGCAATTGGCTTGCCAAAGAACCCGCGGCGGGGGAAGATTGCGATTAACTCCGCGGCGGGCAGCAGGTTACACTTTCTGGGAGGATCACATGCTCCGGCCGCGGTTGGGCAATATTCCCCACAGGGTGGTAAGTGGGTGGGTATGGGACGGGCAATTGACCAGGCTGGCGGCTCATCAGGCAGCGGGCCCAGTCGGTCCTGGCTGGACCTGGCCGATGCCGATCTGCTCGCGCAATGCGCGGTGGACGCGTATCGGGCAAGCGGGCCGGGCGGCCAGAAGCGCAGCAAGACCTCCTCCGCGGTCCGGCTGCGGCACCGGCCGAGCGGGCTTATCGTGACCGCGTCTGAAAGCCGGTCCCAGCACGAGAACCGCATCCGGGCTCTGCGCCGGCTCCGCG
>CAZOIA010000164.1:0-12221 GCA_964579675.1 uncultured Planctomycetales bacterium
TTGCAGCACGATGATCGCCGTCTTGTCGCGGAGTTGTTTCGCCGGTGGGAGACTCGGACCGGCCAGATCCACGTCGGCGTAGCCCTCTCTATCGTGGATCTTGATGTGCAGACTCGCCAGGTCCGGGGGGACGCGGTCCCTTCGCCATCGGCCCTGTTCGTCGGTCACATCATAGCGCTCATGGATGTAGTAGGCTGCTTCGTTCCCGTCGTCATCCTCCTCGATGAAGAGATGCATCCCGATGAAGCGGAGAGGTTCACCCTTCTCGTTCTTGACGACGCCCCCGATCGCTATCCCGGGCTCCGTCTTCAGGGTCAGCTTTCCCGGCACGTGCCCCCGCGGCTTGTAGCGCACCGTCACGTAGCCGGCTTTCTCCGCGATGATGCGGAATCCCTTGCTCAGGTCTGTCGGCACCGCCACTCGACATCGGCCCGCAGGATCGGTCCGGTCATGTCCTATATGAGGTCGCGGGATGATCCTCAGCCCCACGTCGCTCAGCGGCTTGTTCGTCTTTCTGTCAACCACACGAATGTCCAGGAACCGGATCGTGTCACGCTCCGGGGTCGGGGGGGGCTCAAATGACGTCGCGGGATCGCCGGTGGCCTTCGAGGCCGGTTGAGTAGCATTCGACTGGCTGGCGCCGCTGTTGCCGTTGACGGCGGATTGGCCGCTCACGCCGTTGTCTTCTTCGTACAGGACAAGAACGTCGTTGGGTGCCAGGTAGGGATCAGGCGCGGCTCCCTGCAGGATGGCGTTCACGTCCCACCTGGTGACTTCGGACTTCGTCTGGTCAAGGCGTCGTCTGATCTCGACGGACACGCGAGAGGATTGCGAGCGATCGAGCCCGCCGGCAGCCACGATGAGCTGGAGGAGTGTCAGGCGATCCGTAAGAATGTACACGCCGGTGCGCTGGGCCGCACCGGTGACATAGACGAACCCACTTCCCCCGGACGTTCGCTTGCCTGGTGCCTTGCCGCGGCGCTGATCGCTTTCGGTTTCTGGCGGTGTAATGCGGCCCTTCCAGAGTTTCGACGGGGATCGAGATTCCTTGGCCGTCTCCTCCCTGTCCCGGAGTTCATGCTTACCAACGACGCGCAGGATATCGCCGGGGACGAGGGTCGGATTGGTTTCCTCGCCCTCAACGAGGGCTTCCACACTCACCGCGGCCACGACCCGTTGCCTGCCGTCTCCGTTTCTTCGCATGAGTTCGACGCGGGTATGCGCGTCGTTCTGGTGGTCGTGACCCGCGGCGATCAGGAGTTGGAGTATTGTCATCTCGTCTCCGCGGTCCGAACGACAGGTGTAGGCACCGGGTCGCGGAATCCTGCCGAGGACGTAAACGAGGGCGGCTGATTTCTGGCGGTTGGACACGGGCGCCGGCTGCGTGGCGCTGGCAACGCCTTTCGCACCGGCACGGGGGAGGAGGATCTCAATCTCGACCGGGTTGCTGATGGCCCGGAGCACCACCTCTCCCGCCCCCACGTGGAACCGGAAGAGAACCCGGACCGTGTGCTTGCCATGCGTCAGTTGAATCCGTTCGCTCCCAGTCTGCCACCAATCTCCGAGCGAAATCTTGAGGCCGTACCCCTCGCCTGCCACGATCTTCCGCAGCCCTATGGGCACATCAGCATCACTGTGGTACCACTGACCATCAAACTCAAGTCTGCAGCCGTGCTCGTCGACGGGCAAGAGCATTTCCTGTTGACGGCTATTCCGCACATCCACGTGAAAAGTCGGAACCTCACCAGACTGCCAAACAACCTTGTCGGCTCGCAGCCTGCACTGAACACCTTCGAGCGATTCTCCCCAGGGTGTTTCGTCGACCTTCATCACAGGCGGTTCGGTAAGAGACTCGTTTGAATCCGACGGGATCACCTTCAGCTCGAGTACGCCGGAGGTCAGTTCACCGGACCATGTCACTTCCCGATCCACGGAGAACCGATATGTCTGGCTGATGCGGTACGTGCCGGGCTCAAGATGGATGTGCGGATCCGTAGATCGAGTCGCAGGACCCACATCAAGCCTCAAGTATATCGTTCCAACGAACACTGTCTCCCCGGGAGCCAACGACAGATGACGAGGCAGCACCGGCACATATGCGGGCGGTGGAGTCGTCACCAACAACAGCTTCGCCGTTGAATCCCGCACGGTCGGCGCCCATCCCAGGGTCCCAAAATGCAGCAACCGGACCTCTTTCTCACTGAGGTTCCGCACATGAAGATTGAAATCTACCGTTTCCCCCACACGGTAGGACCGCTCGCCCATTCCCAAGCTCAGTCCTAACTGCACGCCCTCGACCGCCTCACCCCAGGCGGACTCCTCGGTGCTGCTCGCCGGCTGCGTGGTGGTTGGAATTCGCTTGAACTGCTCCAGGTGTCTGTCAGGTGGAATAGCCTTGGCTCCCAGAGCGGGACCAGTGGTCGGCGTCGTGCTCGGGGCTTGTGCTTCTCCAGCCGGCGGCAGGAACAGTAAGTCGTCCTCTTTGATAGGTCTTCGTATAGAGGGAGATGCGTCATCGGTGATCGGAGTCTCATCTGCAGCATCAGGAACAGGCAGAGGGTGGACCGTTACGCACAGGATGAAGCGGGTCGCATGTTTTCGGTCATGTGCGGCGGAAACGACTCCACCAATGAAGGTGGGTTTGCCGGCCTCGAACTCGGCCTTGGTTGAGGTTGTTCGCGTCGTGAAGATGGGAAGCGTGACAGGACTCGCGCCCGTGCTGATGGCGACACTTTGCTTAACCATCGCGGAATGACTCATCTCAATGTCGACGAAGGCCCTTGGCGGATCGGTATTGTCCAGCCAGCGGCCCTTGAGGGCCACAGTGATTCCGATGTTCTGATGCTCGATAATGGGCGTGGTCTCTCCCTTGTCATTCACAGTGATAGCGTTTACGACCGGTACGCTTTCACCGATCGTGAGTGTTACGGGTTGTTCCGGCCAATCGGTGAGTATCTCCGGCCTGGAAAGCAACTTGGGTTGGCCATAGCGGTTCAGCGCCTGCATGAACTTGTCGCCTGCGGCGGCGAGGTCTTCCTGCAGCTTCGGATCGGTGATCCTGGCTTCATCGCCGCTCAGTTCGATGATCTTTACTTGAATCCGCATATACGGCGTGGCAGCGGGTGAACGAGATGAATGTCCTTTTGGTTTGTCTGGCACATCCCATTCGTCGAGGAATTCCTCGATCTCTTCTTGTTTGGATGGGTGATAGGTGACGATGACGGAGTTCGTCTTGTCATCCGCTTGCGCCGTGACTATGTCCCGCAGCCTGGCCGATCCGGAAGTCGCAAACCAGCCGGTGATTCTTGCTGAAATACGCTCTGCTTTCGCATGCCCCAAAGGATAAACCCGAACGACTCGTTCTTCCGCAGCCGGTTGCGAGGTGGCGGAAGTTGCACGGGTATCAAAGCGGCGTATCTCGCTGATCAGGCCGTCGGCGCTTTCCATGTCGATATCACGTATTACCCACCCCGTGTCGTCCCGTACCACCTGATAGACCAAACACTGTTTGCCCTTTGCACGGGAATCGGAGAACTCGAAGAAATCAGTGACAACCAGTGCACGATCGCCGCGAATGTTCACCGAACTGATGATGGCCGGCGTGGCGCCCAGCGCGATGCTCTCTTTCATCTCCTTGATAACACCGGCGGCGCGATTCTGATACCTGCGCTTGTCCAGAAGCTGCGCGGCCTTCTGCTCTTCGCCTTTTTCGGCTGCCTTTGCAAACTTCGAGATAAGTTGTCGAATGGCTGCTTCGTCTCCGGATGTGGCATCTGCCGTCCTGATTGCGGGGCTGCGCGCGGGTCGCGTGGTCGGCGGGCGCTGCGCGTACAGGGTCAGGCGAAAACGCGACGCGTCGGACAGCTCCTTCCACAGTCCGCACGAGAAGACCACCTCTTTCTCCGCCCAGAACAGCGAATGCATGACCGCCTTGAATGGATCGTCGACAGGCTCGACCTTGCCGACGATCGTTTGGCCTTCTTCTCTAAGGAGTTCCAGCTTGGCCGAGTACACGTAATCATGGAGAGTTGAGCAGCCGACCTCGAGGGTGCCCAGAAGCCGGCCGGACTCCCTGGTGAACGTGAGGCTTTTCGCCGCCAGGCCAATGGCTGGTTTCTCGTTGGCGCGCGGCAGCGGCGGCAGGCCCCGGGACGCATCGGCGTCGCCGGTGAAACGAACGCCCGGCACAACGATGTGCACCTTCAACTGCAGCCGCCCGGACAGCACGAGCGGACCTTCGGTCTTCGCCTCGCCGATCACACTCGCCGACGATATTGCCGACGCTTCGGCAGGTTGGGAAGAGGGCTGATCGTCTTCGGCCGCTGCGGTCCGTTGCGTGGCGGGTGCACTCCCGGTAGCGCGTTCAGGTGACAGCGTCGTGAGCGTTACGGTGTTGGAAACAAGGTGGCCGAGCTCCCAGACCGTGAGGAATCCATGCTTCTCGTTCTCGGCCCCAATCGCCAGCAGGTTGCCGACTGGCGAAAAGGCCACCCCGACCGTTCCCTTGAGATCGCGCGGCAGGTCGGTTTGGGGTAGGATCTTCACCGTCGGCTCTAAGGTCTCCGGATCCCAGAGGGTGACGCCTCGGCGGTCCACACCGGTGGCCAGCGTCTTGCCGTCGGCTGAGAAGCTCAGCGATGCCAGACCTAGCACGGGACGATCCACCAACAGGGCCCCGGTCCGGGCGTTCCAGACCAGCAGCTTGCAGAGGCCACCGCCGAGCCTGTCCAGCCCGCCGGCGTCGTTGGGGTCGGCCTCAATGACCGTTGCACTGGCCGCCATCAGCTTGCCGTCGGGCGAAAAGGCGACCGAGCAGGGAATGCCACCGCGGGCGATCCTAAGGACGCCCTTCACAGCGCCCGCCTGGAAATCCCAAAGGCGAACACTTCTGGTCCAGTGGGGTGGATGGCTGCCAATACTGGCCAGGGTCTTTCCGTCAGGCGCGAAGGCCACCGAGCGGACGAACGAATAATGTTCCCCCAAGTCCCGCTTCAACTCACCCGTCTTTGCATCCCAGAGTTTCAGTTTTCCGTGCGTGGCGATTTCGCCACTGATGACCGACGAGCCGTCGGCCCTGATCAGATGCAAGCCGCTGGTGGCCAGCAACGTTCCGTCTGGGGAGAACGCGACGCAGTAAACTCTACCATGGGCATGAGGGACGTCACCAAGCAACTCGAGTTCCCTGGAAACGGTTGCCGGCGGTCTCTTGAGTTCCTTGAGTTCCTCGCTCAACCGCTTGTCTTCCAGCACCCGTTGCAGGTGGCCGGACTGAGCATCGTACAACCTGACCACCGGGTCGGCGGCGACGGCCAGGGTGTAGCCGTCGGGCGAAAAGGCAATCGCGGCCGTGTGGATGCGCCCCTGCCGTTCCTTGTACAAGAGCAGCTTTTTCTCTTCAGCCGTGAGCACATCGCGGCCCCAGAGCTGCTGGCCGGAACGGCCGTCGCGGAGCATCACGTTGCCCTTTTCGTCGACGGCCGCGACCGTCAGGCCGTCCGGAGAGAACGCCACCGCCAGCACGCCCGCGTCGGCACCGTGACTGGCGGAGAACAACTTGCGAGGCGCCAACTTCGGCTGGCCTGGAGCGATAGACTCGTCCGCCGGTTCTTCCTGGGCCTCCGCATCCAGCGCGTGTATTCGGATGCCGATGCCGGAGGCCAGTATCGTGGCTATGACGAGGACACCGGCCAACGCCCGACCGGCGGCAGTGGCCCGAGGAACCGGAACCTCCAGGAGCCGACGGATGCGGCCCACGAGCGATCCGTCCCGTGCTGCCACAGCCAGTCGCACGCTAGCGCCGCCAGATTCCGCTATCCTGGCCAGTGCTTGAGCATAGTCGGCGCGGTTCTCAATAGCGGACAAGGTCAGGTCGTCGCAGCAGTACTCCCGTTCGACTCTGATCCGGTGTGAGATCCACCACACGGCTGGATGGTGGAACAGCAAGGTTTCAACCACCGTCTGCAGAAGGCTGACGAGGTAGTCGTACCGGCGAATATGGGATAATTCATGGGCGATAATCGACTCAATCTGCTCGGAGGCAAGACCGGTGAGTGCGCTGACGGGCATGAGAATGATCGGCCGAAAGTGACCCAGAACTGCCGGGGTTTGAATCAGAACCGATTGGAGAATTCGAACCGGCCGGCTGACGCGCAGGCGCTCCGAGAGGTGTTTGACAAGAGCCGTGACCTCGCTGGTCACGGGACGGGTCCCGATCCTCCGTAGCCGGCACAATGCGATCCAACCTCCCAGGTGCCAGATCGACAGAGCAAAGACCCCCAGCAGCCAAAGCAGGACCAGCCACGGCAGAAACGGCTCAGTGAACGTAAAGACGCGGTGGCTCAGCGGTTCGGCGGACGCAGGGCTTGTTGAGGAGAGGTCCGCCGTGCCCTGAGCCTCTGGCCGTGTTTTCTCCTCGACGGGCGCTGCGTAATCGACTGAAACGGCCGCGGGGGCCTTCACTCCTTTCAACCCGGCGAAGTCGTCAGTCATCGGCTCGACGATCGCCGGCCCAGCCTCCAGAGATGAGACCGACTCCCAGGTGACGTCCGGATCTGACGGTTCGATCACGAAGAACGTCACTGCACCGACCACCAGGATGGTAAACAACGAAACGCCCCCTGCAGCGTAGCGGGCGTTTGGCCTCGTGCTCGGAATGAACAACAGCAGCAGCGCGAACACCGCAGCCACCACAGTGCCTTGCCATAAGGAATGGAGAAGCGTCCAACCGAGACGTTCGATGAGCTCGGCTGAAAGCAATTGATCGAGCCCGCTCATCTCGAATCTCCTTCCAGCTTCCTGAGGAGCTTCCTGATTTGTGTGAGATCGTCAGCAGAGATGTGACGGGAGGTGATGGCCCGAAGGATGAGTTTGTCAGCCGCGCCGCCAAAGACCCGCTGGATGAGATCGTCCACGAATTGCATCTGGGCTTGTTCCTGAGAAATCGCGGGTCGGTAGACCTGCGGCCGCTGATCCTCGTCTTTGAGGAGCAAGCCCTTCTCGGTCATGACCTGCATCATCTTTAGCGTGGTGGAGTACCCCGTATCCCGGTCATCCTCGAGGGCGTTGTGGACCTCCCGCACCGTGCTGGGCCCGCGTTCCCAAAGGGCGGCGAGGATCTGCAATTCCACTTCCGTCAGGGTGGGCGAGGGTCTTCTGGGCATCAGGCCTCCTCCTATCTGCCGACAATGACTCTCGTGAAAACGACTTTCACGAGCCCCCCATATTATGACGAACATATTCGTGATTTGTTACGCAAAAACGAAAAAATTCGTGAGATTCCTTTGGCTATGAGCGGCAGGAAGCTAAACTACTGTGAATACAAGGCTTATGTTCGGATCCGCCAGTGGCCGATGCATCCAAGAATCAAGAGGCCGGGCCTGACGACTGGCCCGCCGCCACCAGGTCAGCGCCAACACGCTGCGGCGGTGGAAGGACGAATTCCTGGCGGCCGGCCGAGATCGGCTCATGGGCCACGGCGACTCGGCCATGGCTCAGGCGGAAGTCAAACAGTTGCGGCGTGAGCTGGCCGAGCGGGAGATGATCATCGGTGAGCTGACGGTGGCGAACCGCTTCCTTCAAAAAAAAGTGGACGGGTCGCATGGTCGGACGGCGAACGGCAACAGTTGAAGACCGAGATCGCGGCGTCGGATGGCCGGGTACGGCTGAAGCACGTGTTGGCCGGGGTGGGCGGTCGAAGCCGGTGGTACCGGCACGAGTCGGCGAGCCGACAGCCGGTCTCATTGGACAAGCCCGCTACTCGCCGCGGTCCTCCGCCCGACGAGATCGATCCGTGGGAGCGTCACGTCGTGGAGACGGTGGCTCGAGCGTACCCATTCAGTTGGTCGTCAGGATCGGTCATATCATAGTGCTCTCGGCATGTTCAGATTGCCGCCCGATACTGCACCGGATCAAGTCGGCAGGTCTCCGAGAGCGACCCTCGGAGTACATATAGCCGAGGTGAAGTCGAGAAATCGAAAACCCGGTACAAGTGATATCGCTGATCGGTGTCCTGAGAGCATCGAACCTCCGTTCTGGTTACGTAGAAGGGAAAGAACTTGCCCAGCCCCGTCGTCTTGACCTCCACCAGCCGTTCGCACTCGTCGTCTTCGCTAAACGACAGAATATCGAATCCGATGCCGTCGCCCTTGGTCTGGGCAATCCACTCGACCCGTCCCGCCAGGTCATCTCGACCCTGTTCCCGCAATCGCCGTTGCTCCAGGTCGAGGACAAACTCCTCCCCCAATCGTCCGAGGCGGCGATTCTCAGCATCTCGTCGCACGAAATCGATCTTCCTTCCACGACGGGAGAGCCAAGGACGGCTGTCCTGTGCCGGTACGTCGATTCGATCTGGTGGTGATTCAAAAAGGCTGGGACCCCCCGCAACCCCCGAAAACGCCACGCAAGGCGGTTGCCCCTGATCCGACCGTCCCTGATCCGAGCCGCGCTTGATCCGAGCCGCCGCAGTGATGCGGCGGTCGAACCCGCTACTGGGGATGCTCGCAAAGAAGGCGGTGAAACCTCGTGCCTTCCTGGGCTACCACGATGAGAACGATCAAGCGGAGTAGTCGTCTTTCTCCCCTTGCGCGCCTCAAGGACAACCTTGACTCCGGGTATGCGATAGCCGTATCCTGACCGGTGCCATTCCAGCCGTCGGCCTGAGGGGGGAGTTGCGATTCACGGAGACGTGTGCTCATAGGAGACTGCCATGACTCGGAGTCGTTTCGTCCGAACCGTTGTCCTGATCTCAGGTGTTTCTCTCAGCCTGGTGCTGCTGCTCGGAGCCGTGTGCATTTGCCCTTGGCTTTGCCCCTGCCTTTACCCCTGCAATGGTGACGACGAGCCGGCCGGCGGATCAAGGTCCGGCATGTACTATCAGGATATCGACATCGGCGGCGATCCCGACCCCAACCAGACGTTTGACATGGCCATCACGTATATCGAGCCGACGAGCGGCACGATTATGACCGTTTTCACCGGCTGGGTGTATGATCCGTGGCACATCGGGCAATCGCGCGTCCACACCATCGGCGGCCATCGGCATGAAGTCCAACTGCTCGCAGGGACGGACTTCATGGGCGAGCCCACTCGAATCGTCCGGCTTATCTCACCCTTCTTCAATCGGTTCCTGGTCGAGGTGCACGAGGTCTTTGACTTCGGTACTCCCGACAGTAGCAGCACCACCTGGCGCGAATTCACGGACGGACCCGTCGAGAATGGTGTGCCGGTCATTGAGCCCTACTCGGACCGCGACAAGATCTTCTTCGGCGATGTCCGGCTCGTGTGCTCCTACATTCCCGGCGGGGAGTACGACTACCTCGACAAGTTCATTCCCCCCTTTGAGCAGAAATACGGCGACTCCAACGTGATCGACGAGTGGGTGGACTGGTCGTATAACGCCATTGAGCCTGGCGTGTTTCGCTGGTCGGCGCTGACGAGAATCCTTACCGAGGAACCGACCCCCGTGGTCATAGACTCCATCCCGCCCGGGCCCTACGACATCACCTACGAAGGCCGATCCGTCTACATTCGCGGGCACGGCAGCGAAGACGGGCTGGTCGTCCAGGTGGGGGACATCGAGGCCGTCGCCGACGTCGTGCCCGGTACCGTATACGGTCTCAATGCGCCACCGGCCAAGCCGGCCTGGTACATGACCGTCGAAGGCTTCGAGCAGGGCTGGCCGATCGCTCAGGTCTACCTCATCTGGAACGCCGACATCGTGGTCGGGCAGACGTACCCTTTGAACGGGCCGGAGGTCGCCTTCGACGGAGTACTCTATGACTCCCAGGCCGACAAGTGCTACGCCTTCGCCCACGTGCCCGGACTTGCGGGCGAGGGCACGATCACGTTTCTGCAGTTCAGCCCGGTGCTCGGCGGCACGGTGGCCCTCTCCCTCAACTGGTCAGGCTACGCTCGCCAGACCAATCTGCCCTACTGCATGGGACCGCCATCGGCCGGCTCCGGCATGTCCGGTGAGCTTATAAACGCCACCGTCCGCGGAACGCTCTTGACCAACAACTGCTGCCTGTGGCCGGAGGAAGACGAAGACACGGACCCCGAATGATTGGCCAGATAACGGAACACCCGCGATCCGACAGTCGAAGATCCCGATGAACGTCGGGGCTGACCCCCCGCTCCCTTTTACTCTGAACTCGACAACAATACGGCGGAGTGCCCTTCCCATAACGCGCGAAGCCTCTGCACGAGCTCGTGGCGCGATTCGTCCGCATTGATCTCGATCTGACGGGGCCAATTCCCAAGGACTTCTTCACCTGGCCGGCCGACGTGCCGGAGCCCGAATAGCGTTCATGAGCGACCTGATCATCTCCGTTCGCCCATGCCCGGCAGCCCAGTACAGCGGAGTGAGGCCCTTAGTCCGCTGCTCGCCCGCTCCAGTGCACAGAGAATCCACGTCATGCCGTTGAGCGTCTCCCGCTGGTCGCGGGGCGGCCGGCCCGGGCCACCGACGCCGATCCGCGCTCAACCTTGGGGCCGAATCACCCTTCACTTAACCTGAACTTGGTGAATGACGACCTTGTTGTCCACGATCTTCACGGGGTACATGCGGTCCTGCCAGCCATGTGCGGAGGCCGACGAAGGGTTCGCGAGTATCTGTTCCATACGTTTTACTTCCTTATCAGCTCTGCTCAGAACAGCCTCCTTGTTGTTGATGTCGTTAAGTGTCTGCTTGGATTCTCGCCATAGACACAGCCATTTGGCGGCGTTACCTCGATAGAACTCCGTTGCCTGCATCCGGGCAAGCAGCCCCGCCATCTCGATGTCCTGTTCGATCAACATTCGATCGAGCGTCCGGGCGATCTCCGATCTGGTCGATGGTTGGGATTGCACCTTCTTGATCGCATCGATTTTCGCCTGCACCCCCTTCATGTCGATCTCGATCGCCCGCAGCTTACTATCCAACGAGGTCTTATCCGCTCGCACCGCATCCCACGTGAGCTGCGAGTAGATCACATAGGTCTCGAGTTTCTTCATCGCGGAACGTGTCTGCGTCAGTTTCTCCTTGAGTTGGGCAATCGTCTTCGGATACTGGGCCTTGACCTCGCGATGGTGGGCCAGCAACTGCTTGGCCTTTTCCAGGTTCGCTTTGGCTTCAGCGTCAAGAACCTCGATCAACGCCTCCGCCATAGTGTGGGCATCCTGCTCGCTCATCGCATACAGGAAAACGCGGTGACGCTCCTTCGAGCCCACCCTGTCGTTCTCCCAAAACAGGACATGTGCGGAGTTGAAGCCGCGCACCGCGAGAAAGGCCCTTTGTTGATCAGACAGGGAATTGGCCTTCTCTGTCTCCTTAACCTTCGCGACGTACTGGTGTGCTTGAAGGTTGCGGAATATCCTTCGCGCGTCCCCCTCAAATTGTATGACGGCCACATGCGTAGGCGTGCCTTTGACCTCTGGGTTAAGCCTCTCCCACATCTGAGGCTCGTCCGAAAGCTCAAAGGTCAACGTCCGCTTGGGCCACGCGGGTTCCTCGGCACGGGTCGGTGCGGTCAACGAGGCATAGATCACGAGGGCAGAGAGCACAGTATTGAGCAGGCGTATCATTGCACTGTTCTCCTTTGCGATAGTGAGTGAAGGCGTAGCCGCGCGCTAGCGGCCGCCTCGGTATCTGCGTATTCATCTGCGACATAGCGATAGCGTTCCTCGGCCATCGTGTCGCCGCCAGGTTGCTCGGCCAGCATGTCGGCTGCGGCCAGCAACTGGACCGAGATTGCTTCACGGTCGATGGTGCGTCGGATCTCCTCCAGTGTCGGTCCAGCATCGACGTGCATCACGGGCTGATCAGATTTTGACAACACGTGCCACAGTGCCGCTCCCGAGAGCATCAGCAACGCACATGCGGCAACAAGGCTGGCTCGCCGCGCGCGGCGCCGTGGCGACCGAGTGGTTGCCGGCCGCGATCCGCCTCAACGCCTCGAATCGGCGGACGAAGACGTCCGCGAAACCCGATCCCGATAATAGCTGCCGCAGGGAGCGGGCGCAACCACCTGATAACCCGAGCCCACGTCTCTGCCGGTTATGGAGAGACTTTTGGGCCAGGACGGGCAGATCGGGCGAAGGGGCCTGATGCTGCGGTTATCTCTCCTGGTGGATCAGAGGCACTGGTCTGGGTGGGCGGGATTCGTAAACCCTTGGCAAACCGTGCGTTAAAAGCGAAAACACCGACGAGCGGATGCGTCGGCGTTCAGCGTGAACCGTGGGGCCGG
>CAZOIA010000165.1:0-12057 GCA_964579675.1 uncultured Planctomycetales bacterium
CCGACTGCACGCCAGGCGAACGTGCGGGGATGGCCAGAAATCTGTGAACGGCTACCTATTGACAAACCTGTGGGGTCGTCATGGTCTTGATGATGATGATGTTATGCTTGTCCTGCTTGATGATTCCCAGGTGACTGCTACGATGGCCACATCCTCGGATTTATTAGAGTTGCTGCGTTTGCGTAAGGAGGAGTATCACGGCGGGGATGAGGAGCCACTGGGTCTTTGGGAAGATTGGCCGATCTGGCAAATGGCGGTTTGGACCATCGTCGAGAACCCTCGGCTAGTTGCATACCCACGTTTCGAGGGGCACCGATATTCCTATGGGCCCGTGCACTGGCTAGAAGTCGGGGGACGGCTGGTACGGGTACCACTGGGGGGAACGCCGTTCACCGGGCCCGACAAAACCGTGTACTTGTCTCACGTCAGCTCTCATGGCAAGCCCCCAACTCCCGAACAAGTAGAATCGGTTCATCACCTGTTCAAAGAGGCTGGAATACCCACCTCGAAGTACCACCTGTTCCAGGAAACTCGATAGGAATCAGGTGGGGAGCGATACGAGTCGAGGCCAGGCAGGCGGCGGGCCGGAGGAAGCCCTATGCTGCCTCCGCCAAGCCCCGGCCCAAAGGGTGCGAAGGTGTGAAAGTGGAAAAGGCACGTCGCAGCCAGCCTTTTCTCACTTTCTCGCATTGGCACTTGCTCGCGGGCCGCGTCAGGCCATTCCGGGAAAGACGAGCCCGCGGCTTTCTGGGAGCCCCGCCGATTCTGTCACGGACCCAGCGCACAATCCTCCTGGCAACCCGCATTGCGGCGACGCGATCGACGCAATAGAATCATACCCTGCTTCTTGCGGGACCTGGATTGGATGGAGACGCGTCATGAACGACAAACACGGCATGCGTATCCCTATCCTGGCGGCGATAGTTTGTGTGACCGGTGTGTCTTGGGCCTTGGGCCTGGAGAAGCCGCTGCTCCACCTTCGCGGCATCGATCTCGAAAGCGGAGCCGCTACGGTATACGGGGCGACCCAGCACGGCATGGGCGGGGTGAATTTCGTGTACGCCGAGCCTACTGGCGGCCAATCCCGCATGCGGGCGCAGTTCGAGCTCGGTTCGGCTCCGTCGGGACCACTGTTCCTGCATTTGCAGGCCCGCGACGACGATTTTGAGAGCACATGCCCGGTCGAGATCCTGCTTAACGGCACGACGATCCTCAAGGGCCCGAGTGGCTTTCCCGGCGACAACTGGGCGACAAGGAAGTTCGCCATTCCCGCCGGTGTGCTTAAGGCTGGTATCAATCTCCTCGTCATCGCCAATCGGGCGCTGGAGGGGCGCTCCGGCATGCCGCCATGGTTCATGGTGGCGCGGGTGGCAATTGCCGGCGAGGGCTTCAACGTCGCCGGCCCGATCAGACGACCGATCGAGAAGGATTTCTGCGTGACGCTGCCGGAGCAAATACGCCCACTGCCCGAGCCCCTGGCGGACGGACAAGAGCCGGGCTTCAGAATCCGCGGCACAAAGGGGTGGAACTGGACGCCCGAACAATACCTGGCCGAGATTCCGGTGCTCGCCAGATACAAGATGAACTTCCTGATGAACTGCTATCTCTCGACGTTCGTTCGCGAGCCGAAATGGGAAAACCGCTGGTACGAGCCGCTGCCTGAGGGCACCAGGCAAGGCCTGGAAAAGGTCATCGAGTCCTGCCGGAAGCACGATATCGACTTCTGTTTCGCGATCCATCCGCAACTCTCCTCGCCGCGCCCAATCGACCCGACGAGTGACGAAGATTTCGAGACGCTGTGGCAACACTTCGCCTGGGCCCAGGGGCTGGGCGTCAAGTGGTTCAGCCTTCCGCTGGACGACGTCCATGCGATGAAGGGCGTCAAGATCAACGCTTCCGAGCACGCGCTCCTGATCAACAGGCTGCTAACCAGGTTGCGGTCGCACGATCCGGAAGCTCAGTTGATCTTCTGCCCGACCTGGTACTGGGGCGACGGCACCGGCGAGAAGCAGAAACCCTATCTGCAGACCCTCGCCCGCGAGTTGCACGGAGAAGTCTATCTGTTCTGGACGGGCGACGCCGTCGTGGGCCGCGTCACCCGCCGGGCGGCCGAGACGTTCAAGAACCTCGCCCGGCATCGGGTGATCCTCTGGGACAACTACCCGGTCAACGACAATCATCCCACCATGCACCTCGGGCCGGTGATTTACCGCGACCCCGATCTGCGAGCAGTCCTCGACGGCATCATGAGCAACCCGCTGTGCACCCAGAACCAGATCAATCGCGTTCCACTTCTGACGATCGCCGACTACGCGTACAATCCGGCGGCGTATGATCCGGCCCGATCCATCGGTCAGTCGATCCTGCATAACGCCGAAACGCCCGTCCAACGCCGGGTGTTCAAGGATCTGGTCGAACTCTACCCGGGCATGTTGCTGGTGAGCGCCGGCCCCGCCTGGAATCCTGTGATCGCGCGATTCAGTGAGATTATCGACAAGCCGCACTCGCGTTATCTGGCCGACGTGTACCTGCGGCACGTGTCGGACGTGGCCCGGCGAATGGAGAAGGCCTTTGGAGCGCGCTTTGGACCTGCCCGCCAGACCGTGTTGAATGATATAGCTAGAATGAGAACGGTCTACGACGGCAAGTACGGCCGCTGAAGGTTCCGCCTTTCCCTGGGTTACTCAAGGCGTATGATTGTATCAAGCATAGAAGATTGATTCCGAGTGCTTGACAGCGAAAGGGAGGTACTCCTCAAGATGCCTGCCGACCGTCGGTTCGCCGCAAGCAGAACCCTACCACTTTGGTGAGCAGGAGACAGATATGAGACCGTACGCGCACCAATCTGCGGGTGTTATCATGATCGCGATGGCCCTGACGGGCGGATGCACACATACGACTGGCGGGCGGCTGAAAGGGTTCCAGGTGAGTCAGCATTGGGCCGAGCAGACGAAGGAGTTCACATACGACCCCGGTGTACGGGTCCACATCAATGCCCCCAGTGAGGCCGACTTCGATCGACACAAACCGACGCATTTGGTTTTTTATGCACTGCCCAACGGCAACAGCATCGAATGGACGATCGGCAGAAGTCGGGCCGAGGGCCTGGACTGGCATTACTACATTCAGCATATCGGGGCTCAAACTCGCCGTTTACGCGAGGTCATCAGGGACCACAATATCATCGTCGCCTACCTGGAAGCGGAGCAGAAGAGCTGGCCAGCCTGGCGACGAAAGCACAAGAACAACAGTGAACTGATCGCAGGCCTGATAACAACCGTCAGGCAGCAGATCGACGCGCCAAACGTCACGGTGGTCCTGTCGAGCCACAGCGGAGGCGGGAGCCTTATCTTCGGCTACCTGAACGGCGTCGAGCAAATACCCGCCGACATTACGAGGATCGTGTTTCTGGACAGCAACTACGGATTCAGCGCTGACGAAGGACACGGCACCAAGCTGCTCGACTGGCTGAACCACGACCCGCATCGCTGCCTGGTGGTCCTGGCCTATGACGATCGCGAGATCACGTTCAAGGGCAAGAAGGTGGTCGGTCCCACCGGGGGAACGTATCGGGCGACCCAGCGTATGCTCGGCCAGTTCGAGAAGGAGGTCGAGTTGACCCGGACCATGAGCGGCGACTGCGTAAGGCATCGCGGGCTGGATGGGCGTATGGATATCATCGTCCATCAGAACCCTGAGAACCGTATTCTGCACACGGTCCTCGTCGGTGACATGAATGGCTTCATCCATGCTATAACGTCAGGAACGGGTTACGAAGACAAAGTGGGCGTGTTCGGCGCCCCGGTGGCCTACGAGAAATGGATCCAGTCGGATTGACCGGACCCTCGATACACATGAACGTGCAGCGAAGTCAACCGCCGAGCAAACGTGGCGAAATGAGTGACTTTTCCGAAGACCTAAGCTCCTCTTATTAACATGCCAGAAGCCCTTCATATTGAGGGAACAGAGGTTTGGAGAAGAGGTGTTCGGTCGCTGGCGTTCTGCCACTGGATTACGCCCGCCGCTTGAGTACCGGCGGCTCACGAGCCGGCCCGTTGCTCGAAGGGCCGCTCCTGGCGGAGTTCGTGAGGCCGGTTCGGTCACCGGCCGCCCCGCCGAGATCCTGCCGAAGTCCGAGCCGGGTAGACGATTCCAGGCCCTGACGTTCTAATAGATGGGGCGAGCCTGTCTGGGCGCGCTGGATTGGCCTGTCAAAGCTCTTCTATGGAGTGGGCGCGGATGACCAGGAACATGAGCGAGAGCCGGAGCGTGTCGCGTCGTGATCTGCTGCAAGCCGCGGGCGGTGGAGCGTTGGCCGGCGTACTGGCTGGCTGCGCCGCCGAGACTGGCGAGCTCACGGCGTCTGTTGACGCCGCTTCACTCCGGAAGCAGCCGAAGGAGAACGACTTGCGCCGCCCAGAACCGATCGTCAACTATCATTGTGTCGTTGGAGAGAACCCGCTGTGGGACGACAAGCGGCAGGCCGTCTATTGGACGGACATTCCAAGAGGGCGGCTGTTCCGTCACGACGTGTGCACAGGCCGGCACGCGCAGATCTACTCGGGCGAGCCGGTGGGTGGCTTCACGCTGCAGAAGGACGGATCACTGTTGCTCTTCCAAGTCAACAAGTTCTCGCTGCTGCGACCCGATGGCAGTGCGGAAGAGCTTGTTGCGGGGATCGACGATGATATGGTGCGTTTCAACGACGTGATTGCCGATCCGCAGGGACGCGTGTATGCTGGCACCATCGGGAAGAACAACAAGGTCGGAGGCGTCTATCTCGTTGAAACCGACGGCACAGTGGCCAACCTCTTCAAGGGCACGGGGTGTTCGAACGGCATGGCATTTTCGCCGGATCGCAAGCATCTCTATTGGACCTGCACGAGCACCCGGAGGATCTTCCGATTCGATCGGAATCCGGCCACGGGGAATCTGACGGGCCAAGATGAACTGATTCGTATCGGCAAAGAGGAAGGTGTCCCCGACGGTCTTACAGTAGACGCGCGAGGAGACATCTGGTCCGCTCGCTGGGACGGATCTGCGATCTGGAGGTACACCCCGTCTGGAAGGCCGATCGAGAGGATTGTGTTCCCCGTCGCGAAGGTATCATCATTGGTTTTCGGCGGCCCCGATCTCGACGAGCTTTACGTCACCACGGCCGGAGGGTCGGAGGGTGCGAACACGGCCGACGGGACCCTGTACCGGGTCAAGGTGGGTGTCCGCGGCCTGCCGGAATTCCGCTCTAACCTGCGCCTGCGTTAAATGGCCGGGCCAACGGCCAGAAAGAAGGAACCCCAAACATGACCGACAGGCAAGACAGCAATTCCAGCGTGCGCCTTTCACGCCGTTCGTTCCTGGAGTTGTCGGGCTCGACCGCCGTCCTGACGGCCGGTGGGCTGATGACGCAGGCGGGCCGAGCATACGCGGCCGAGACCGGCAAGGCGATTCGCATGGGCGTAATCGGCGGCGGGTTCGGGGCTACGTTCCACTGGCACGAACACCCGAACTGCGTCGTCACCGGCGTGACCGACCTCAGACCCGACCGTCGTCAACGCCTCCGCAAGCGGTACGCCTGCGACGCGGCCTACGACTCGCTGGAAGAGATGATCAAACAGGCCCGCGACATCGACGCCGTCGCGATCTTCAGTGGCGCCGACCAGCATGCGGAGCACACCCGCATGTGCATGGAGCGGGGCTGGCATGTAGTGTCAGCCTGCCCGACGTGTTTCACGCTCGACGAGGCTGAGATGCTGATCGAGCTCAAGCGCAAAACCGGCATGCGATACATGATGGCTGAGTCGAGCTGGTATCGCCAGGAATGCATCTTCGCACGCAACATGTACCGCGCGGGCGGATTCGGCGAGCTGTTCTACACCGAGGCCGAGTACTACCATGACCGCGGCGATCTTGAGAAGCTCGTGACGAACAAGCAATCGCGGTTCTATCATCCCGACGGCAGGCCCAACTGGCGCGTCGGCATGCCTCCATTGATGTATCCAACGCATTGTCTGGCTTTTGTCGTCGGCGTCACCGGGGAGCGAATCACGAAGGTATCCTGTCTGGGCTGGGGATCCGACCATCCGTTCCTCAAGGATAATGTGTACGGCAATCCGTACTGGAATGAGACGTCACTTATGAAGACTGACAAGGGACACATGGTCCGATGCAACATGTTCAAGCTTTGCGCTGCCGGTGGAGAACGGGCTCAATGGTTCGGTGACTCAGCCACGCTTTACATGCCGAACCACGGTGTCCACAGCCGAGCGGTGAAGAAGGTACGCATGAAGGGCGATGTTCCAGTCGAGATCCCGGAGTACTGGAAATCGGACATGCTCCCGGAGCCGATGCGCCATCCTTCAGGCCACGGCGGTTCGGCTGTCTTCATATCGGCCGAGTTCGTGAACGCCCTCTTGGAGAACCGCGAGCCGGAAATCAATCTCTACGATTCCCTTGCCATGACAGCCCCCGGAATCGTCGCCCATCAATCAGCAACAAAAGACGGCGAACAACTGCCCGTGCCGCAATTCGAGAAGAAGAAGGTATAGACGCGTTCCAGAAGAGGATAAAGAGAGACGGATTACCCTGTAATCACAGCCGTTCGTCCAAGCGCATACAGTTGAGGGGTCTCATGCCGCCAGGCCGCGGCTCGCTGCTCCCGGTTCGGACCATGCAGAAAAGGCGCAGGCTGGTTCGTTCGGGTTATTGGAGGGGTTGAGGCGAGGCCCCCAGCCCCGACCAGCTAACCAAGCATTCTCGCAACGCCGGGTGTTGGCAGCGGGTAGTTGCCGGTCTTGTCGGGCCGGGTTGGAGGCTCGATATCCATGGTAACCTTCTCGGGCAGAGGTCCGAAGCTGAAATCCGACTTCCAGGCACCCTGCCAGGTGTGGGGGATGCCCTCATAACACACGATCTGGCCGAGGACGGCCGCCATCGTACTGTTGCACATGTAGTCGCCGCTGTTGATCGGCTCGCCGTTGCGGATGGCCCGGATGAGGCTCTTCTGCTCGGCCGCATGGGCATTGATGCGCTTACCCTCGAATCGCCAGCCGTGCTCTGCCTGGATGCGGCATTCGCCGAGGTTACAGGTGCCCTTGGTGCCCATGATGATGTCGTTGTAGTTGTGGTGGGTCTTATGCTGAGTCCGACACAGGGCATAGACGCGAACGCCGCTGGCGTACTCGTAGACGACCGTGTGATGATCGAACATGTCGCCGTACTGCTCGCCGAATGAAGCCGATCTGCCCGCGAGTCCGAAGGCCGAGACCGGTGTCTCCTCCTTGAGAATCCACGCCGCCCGGTCAATGTTATGGACCAACGACTGAGTCACATCGTCGCCCGACAGCCAGCAGAAGTGATACCAGTTCCGGAAGTGGTACTGCAGTTCCGTGAGGTTGGAATCGCGGTTGACGACGGCGTACGGTGCTCGGAGGAACATGCACTGCATCGCGACGATGTCACCGATGGCCCCGTCGTGGATACGTTTCACGGTCTCCTCCCAACCGTTGTCAAAGCGGCTGTGCAGCCCGGACACCAGGTTCAGGCCCTTGGTTCTGGCGAGATCACAGACCTGTTTCATTTGCCGCACGCCAACCGGGTCTATGCCGTGCGGCTTTTCCACGAAGACATGCTTGCCGGCCCGGATGGCCGCTCCGCTGTACATCGGATGGAACTTCGACGCGCAGGCGATCAGAACGAGGTCAGCAGACTCAATGACCTTGCCGTAACCCTCGAGCCCGACGAAACAATGGTCGCCATCGACCTTGACCTGCTCGGGGAACCTCTGCTGAAGTGTGTTGAGGCTGTTCTGCAGGCGGTCCTGAAAGACGTCACACATTGCGACGAGCTTGACGTACGGCCCGGCCTGCATGCTCTGGGCGGCAGCGTCGGTGCCGCGTCCTCCGCAGCCGATCAAGCCAATGCGTATCGTCTCATTGCCGGCTGCGTGAGCACTTCGGGCGATCAGACCGGCTGCGCCCGTGGCCGCCACCGAGGCTCTGAGGAAACTGCGTCGGGTTGTTGGCTTCGTGTCGGTCATTACTTGCTCTCCTCAGGTCTACTTGCCGCACTGGAGCGGCCTGGTTTGGTGTAACAGACAACGGCCCGCGGCAGCGCGAGCGATCCGGCAACCGCGAGAGTCATCGGCACCGCAATTCCAACAAGGATCCCCGTGTCGCGCTTCTTCCTGAGCGCGCCCACGGAACCGCACGCAGTTGCCCGGTTCACAGCGTCCACGGAGCCCGCATGGGCCGGGAGAGCCTCTTGGAGGCGTTCTCGTCGCCGACGATGGTCTCCTTCTTCGGATCCCAGGTGATCTTTCGCCCGGTGCGGACGGCAATGTCACACAGGTGGCTGATGATGTCGGAGCGTACGGCATCCTCGATCGGGCTGATCGCCGGCTTGCGCGACTTGACGGCATCGATGAAGTTCTGATCCTGCCGGCGGCTCACCGCCAAGCGAGTATCGCCGGGGCCGATCTTGGACTTCAGCAACGACTTCGGCTCCGCGTCGATGCCTCCACGTGAGACTCTCACCCAGCCCTCGGGCCCGGTGAACTTCGTCGAATCGCCCCCAGGCTTGAGTGTCATCCGGACGCCGCCCGCCATCTGGACCTTGACGTCCCAGTGGATGACCGTGTTGTAGAGGCCCTTGCCAGGAATGACGCCCGTTCCCTCGAAGCTCATGAGCCCGGCCAGATCGGCGTGCGAGCCCCACACCATGATGTCCAGCGGATGGGCGCCCCAGCCCGCCAGGTAGCCGATCGAGTAATCGTAGATGAAGTAAGTCCCGGGCACGACGCAACGGTCCTTGGTGTACGGTGTCATGGGAGCCGGGCCGATCCACATGCCGTAGTCCAATTCGGGTGGTATGGGGGCGGGGTCTGTGGAGCCGCCGGCATGACCGTCCGGCGCAACTACCTCGATGGTATGGACTTTGCCGATGCGTTCGCTGCGGACCAGTTCGCAACCGAACCGGCAGTGCTCCAGGCTGCGCTGTTGCGTGCCGTACTGGAAGATCCGCTTCTTCTCGCGGAAGAGCTTCCGACAGGCCAGGTTCTGCTCGATGCTCAGACCCAAAGGCTTCTCGACGTAGGCATCCTTGCCGGCCCGGGCGGCGGCGATGGCAATGGGCACATGCCAGTGGTCGGGCGTGGCGACCACCACGGCGTCGATGTCCCCGCGGGCCAGCAGGTCGCGGAAGTCCGCATAGGCCTTGCACTTGGCCATGGCGGCCGCTTCTTCCCGCCGGTCGCGGTAGGCGTCGGCGACGGCCACGCTCTGACCGCCTTTGCAGGTCATGAAGCCGCGTAACAGACCCTTTCCACGGTTGCCGACGCCGATGTGCCCGATCGTCACGCGTTCGCTGGCCGGCGGCTTGTCCGCGTCGCCTAGCGCAGAGGAGGTGATCATGTGCGGCAGACCGACTGCTGTCCCGGCCGCCATCTTGAGCACGCCACGTCTGGTTACCGACTGCCGAATCATCGTTCGACTCCCTCTCTTGAGTGACCAGGCGAGAGCTTATCCGGGATTCCGTATCCAAGCCAGGCAAGCCGCGCTGCCTGCCTGCCCGGGCCGGTCCAACCGAAGCACTGAAGGGCGCTGCCAGCCGCTATGCAGGCCGGGAGATCCGTGTCATTCCTCCGCGGCTGTGACTTCGACCGGGCCACTTGTCAGGGAGTAGCACCTTCCCCGCGATTCGCGAGCGCATCCTGTGTCGGCCGAGATGAACAGCCGGCGCTGGAGTTCTCGCATTTTGTCGATGGGGTGATTGGGTCTTGCGACCATGCCCTCGCGCTTATCTCCTCACGCCGCCGCGACCAAAGTGGGCCCCTTCCCTCGTCCGGCCTTCTCGACCGGAGTCTTCAGTACTACGGACCCCTCGGACTCCCGCCCGGCACGGCCTCTTTTCACCGTCGGCTTATGGGGGCCGCCTTCGCCCGACGCGGGCGGGTACGCTAACTCAAGCGTTCGCCGTGACTTGTCGAAATGGAGACGATGGGATTCGAACCCACGACCTTCGCATTGCGAACGCGACGCTCTCCCAGCTGAGCTACGTCCCCACGTCCAACCGGTAGTGTATCGGCTCATCCGCCCGCCGACAAGAGTCCCGGGGCCCGGGTGTCCGTCACGTCCCAAGCCGTGGGCCGCTGCTCTTTGATGCCACCCGTCTGAGGGCGTACGCCGGGTGCGTGACAGTTCAGGCGGCGGGCCGGAGGAAGCCATATGCCGCCTCCGGCAAGCCCCGGACCAAAGGGTGCGAAAGTGGAAAAGGCACGTCACAGCCGGCCTTTTCTCACTTTCTCGCATTGGCATTTGCCCGCGGGCCGCGTCAGGCCATTCCGGGAAGGACGAGGCCACGGTTTCCCGGGAGCCCCGCCGATTTTGTCATAGACCGCCGCACGCCAAGCGGCCGGGCGGCCCTGTTGACAGCCGTCCGCGGGCGCGGACAATAGCCCGTTCTCTATTTACAAGGAGCCAAGCCATGAAAGCACCGTGGGTAACCTATCGGCCTGAACTCAAGGTCCTGGACTGTACCATCCGCGACGGCGGACTGATGAACGACCACGCGTTCGAGGACGGGCTCGTCAAAGCGGTCTACGACACCTGCGTGGAGGCGGGTATCGACTACATGGAGATCGGTTACAAGAACTCCAAGAAGCTGTTCACGAAGGACAAGTTCGGAGCCTGGAAGCACTGTGACGAGGATGATATCCGGCGGATCGTGGGCGAGAATGATACGCCCCTCAAGCTGACCGCCATGGCCGACGCCGAGAAAAGCGACTACCGCGAGGACATCCTGCCCAAGGATCAAAGCGTCCTCGACATCATCCGCGTTGCCACCTACGTGCACCAGATCCCCACCGCCGTCGATATGATCAAGGACGCCCACGACAAGGGCTACGAGGTCACGTGTAATCTGATGGCCGTCTCCGCCGTGCAGGAGCCCGAGCTCGACCAGGCCCTGGAGGTCGTTGCGGAAACCCCGGTCAGCACCATCGTCGTCGTTGATAGCTGGGGGTCCCTGTATGCCGAGCAGATCGAGCTGCTCGTGAAGAAGTATCAGAAGGCCGTCGAGGGCTCGGGTAAGGAGATCGGCATCCACGCCCACAACAACCAGCAGCTCGCATTCGCCAACACGATCGAGGCCATCATCCACGGCGCCAACCGCGCCGATGCCAGCATGGCCGGTATCGGCAGGGGGGCGGGCAACTGCCCCATGGAACTTCTGATCGGGTTTCTGCGCAACCCGAAGTTCAAGATCCGCCCGATCTTCAAGCTCCTGCAGGACCGCTTCGTCCCGCTCCGCGAGGAGCTCGAATGGGGACCGCTGGTTCCGTACAACATCACGGGCCAGCTCAACCAACACCCCCGGACGGCGATGAAACTCCGGGCCGGCCCTGACAAGGACAACTACCTCGAGTTCTACGAGAATTGCGTTGCCGACGAGTAGAAGGGCCGGTCAATCCTCGGCGGAGACCTTGGTCTGGCGTAATCGCTTGAGCGTTCCGCGCTTGGTCTTGGCGTCGAGTCGTTTCTTCCGGGCCGACGCCGGCGGCTGGGTTTTCCCACGCGGCGGGGGGGTATGGAACGTCTTGGTCATCAGCTCGATGAAGCGATTGACCGCGGCCCGGCGATTGGCCAGTTGGGTCCTCTCCTTGCTGGACACGATGCGGAGGATTCCATCCTGGTTGATCCGGGTGGCCAGGGCATTGCGGACCCGGCTCTTCTGGGCGCTTGAGAGCGACATGCTCCGGGTGACGTCAAAATGGAGGGTCACGCGGGTACTGGTCTTGTTGACGTTCTGGCCTCCGGGGCCGGGACTTCGCTCGAAAGAAAACGTCAACTCGTGCTCACTGATGCCGACCCCGGGGACAATCTCGATCACAGCGGTCACTCCGTTCCAACGATGATAACCCAACAAGCGGCCCCACCTTGAGGCCCCGCTATCGTCAGTATACCGCATTTGCCCCACCGGCTCCAGTTTGGCTTGCCTGCCCCTCGACCAACGTAGTGTACCGCCAATTGGGGAATCTGGAGATTTGATGGCAAAAAGATAGGC